>NZ_DATJYB010000325.1:0-3892 GCF_035499775.1 Mycobacterium sp.
GGCCACGTGGTGGTCGAACCGGATGGCGATCCCTGCAGGTGCGGCGGCCGCGGCTGTGTCGAGACGGTCGCGTCGGGCCCGTCGATGGCGCGCTGGGCGCGGGCCCACGGCTGGTCCGCGCCGGCCGGTGCCGGCGCCAGGGAGCTTGCCGACGCGGCGGCGGCCGGTGATGCGGTGGCAGTGGCGGCGTTTCGGCGCGGCGCCGCGGCCCTGGCGGCGACGATCGCCTCGGTGGCCGCGGTGTGCGATCTGGACCTCGTCGTCGTCGGTGGGGGAGTGGCCAAGTCGGGTGGCTTGCTCTTCGACCCGCTGCGCGCGGCGCTGGGCGACTACGCCGCGCTGAGCTTTCTGTCCGGCCTGCGGGTGGTGCCCGCCGGGCTCGGCGGTGCCGCCGGGCTGGTCGGCGCGGCCCGGCTGGTCGGGCTCAGTTACTAGCGCGTCTGCTCGGCACCACCGTTTTGGCTGATCGAACGGGTCGCGCTATTGTGGTTGCCGATCCACCAAAGACCGTCGGTCACCGAGAAATCGGTTGAAGGTCCGGGAACATCCCGGCGGCCCACGCAGGAGGACGAGGCATTACCGTCGGCGCCCGCGCCGACGCATCCCAACGCCCCGGCCGCTTCCTGCGCCGGGGCGTACTTCATTCTCGGGCGTTCCGAGGTGGTCGTAGACGACAAACAGTTCAGGAGGTATGCATGGCCAGGGCTGACAAGGCCACCGCCGTTGCAGACATCGCGGAGCAGTTCAGGGACTCGACGGCGACCGTCATCACGGAATACCGCGGTTTGACCGTGGCGAATCTGGCCGAGCTGCGCAGGTCGCTGGGCGAGTCGGCCACCTACGCCGTCGCGAAGAACACGCTCATCAAGCGGGCGGCGTCCGAGGCCGGCATCGAGGGTCTCGACGAGCTGTTCGCCGGCCCGACGGCGATCGCGTTCGTCACCGGCGAACCCGTCGACGCCGCCAAGGCGATCAAGACCTTCGCCAAGGACCACAAGGCGCTGGTCATCAAGGGCGGCTACATGGACGGCCACGCGCTGACCGTCGCCGAAGTCGAGCGCATCGCCGACCTCGAGTCGCGCGAGGTGTTGCTGGCTAAGCTCGCCGGCGCGATGAAGGGCAACCTCGCCAAGGCGGCCGGCCTGTTCAATGCGCCCGCGTCGCAGATGGCCCGGCTCCTGGCCGCACTGCAGGAAAAGAAGGCCTCAGACGCTCCGGCCGAAGCACCGGCCGAAGCGCCGGCCCCCGCCGATGAGGCCCCCGCCGAGGAGGCACCCGCCGAAACTCCGGCTCCCGAATCGGCTTCAGCCGAATAACACCAGCACCCCAGAAACCGCCTAAACCCCGAAAGATCAGGAAGGACCCACACCATGCCAAAGCTCTCTAGCGACGAACTGCTCGACGCGTTCAAGGAAATGACCCTGTTGGAGCTCTCGGACTTCGTCAAGAAGTTCGAGGACACCTTCGAGGTCACCGCGGCCGCCCCGGTCGCCGTGGCTGCTGCCGGCCCCGCCGGCGGTGGCGCGCCCGCCGAGGCCGCCGAGGAGCAGTCCGAGTTCGACGTCATCCTCGAGGCCGCCGGTGAAAAGAAGATCGGCGTCATCAAGGTTGTCCGCGAGATCGTCTCCGGCCTGGGCCTCAAGGAGGCCAAGGACCTGGTCGACAGCGCGCCCAAGCCGCTGCTGGAGAAGGTCGCCAAGGAAGCCGCCGACGAGGCCAAGGCCAAGCTCGAGGCGGCCGGCGCCAGCGTCACCGTCAAGTAAGCCTGCCGAGCAGACGCAAAGCACCCGCACGCCCCGGCGTCGGGTGTTTTTGTGTTCCCCCGCAAGCGGGAGGTGCCCCCACGTCACCCAGACCGGGCCGACCGCTTCGACTGCTCGACCAGCTCGGCTGAATCTCCCAGGGCTACAAACAAGTTCGTGATCATCGCGCCAAGCACCGCCGCGACGGCCCTGCCGTCGTTGCCGTAGAAGCCGGCCAGCTCGAGCATCGCGAACCCGTGTACCAACGCCCAGAACTGGGCCGCTGTGGCAATGACGGCCGCATCGTCGGTTGCCGAGCCGACGGTGATGCGCCCCGCCTGCATCGACCGCTGCACCGTGCGCACCACGTGCGCGAAGCTGGGAATGTGCTGTTCGATCTCGTCGACCGTAAGGCTCAACACGTTGCCCGCCGGCACGTTGATGCCGTGCGCGCTGGTGCTGCCGAACATCAGCCGATACATGTGTGGCCGCTCGAAGGCGTAGCGCCGGTAGGCGGCCGCGAGGACGATCAAGTCCGCAACCGGGTCATCGGTCACCGGCATGGTCAGCGCTGCGTCGAACTGCCGCAACCCCTCCCGGGCAACCTCGGCGATCAGCGCGCGCATCCCGCCGAAGTGGGTGTACACCGCCATCGTCGAGGTTCCCGCGGCGCTGGCCACCTTGCGCGTCTGCAGGGCGTCAGGCCCTTGATCGTTGAGCAGCCCGACGGCGGCATGCAGCAGTTCGTCACGAACGCTGCGCACGCTGGGCTGGGCTTCCGAAGTCATCCTTGTCATCTTCTCATTGGGGGCGTACGGTTCCAATAACGCTGAAATAACAATGTTATAGGAGCTCAGACATGACATCCGTGCACACCGCCGAAGTCGGGAACCCGTACTTGGAAGGCTTCCTGGCGCCGGTGCGCACCGAGCTGACCGCCACCGACCTGCCCGTCACCGGGAGCATCCCGGAGCACCTCGACGGACGCTATCTGCGCAACGGGCCCAACCCGGTCGCAGAGGTCGACCCGGCCACCTACCACTGGTTCACCGGCGACGGCATGGTGCACGGCGTAGCCCTGAAAGAAGGTAAGGCCTGCTGGTATCGCAACCGTTGGGTCCGCAGCGCGCACGTGCGTAGGGCACTTGGTGAGCCGCCCGCCGCCACGCGCAACCTGAGTGCCGGAATGCAGTCCCTGGGAGCCAACACCAGTGTGCTGGCCCACGCCGGCAAGACGCTGGCCCTCGTCGAAGGGGGAGTGGCCAACTACGAACTCACCGATCAACTCGACACCGTCGGCCCCTGCGACTTCGACGGAACCCTGGCCGGCGGCTACACCGCCCACCCGCACCGGGACCCGCGCACCGGTGAGCTGCACGCGGTGTCCTACTCGTTCGCCCGCGGGCGAACCGTGCAGTACTCGGTGATCGACACCAACGGCCGGGCTCGCAAGACGGTCGACATCAAGGTCTCGGGATCGCCGATGATGCACGACTTCTCCCTGACCGACAAATACGTGGTGATCTACGACCTGCCGGTGACCTTCGACCCGATGCAGATGCTGCCGAAGACGATGCCGCGCTGGATGCGGCGGCCCGCGCAGCTGGTGATGGAGTCGGTGGTCGGGCGGGTGCGGATTCCGGGGCCCATCGCAGCGATGGCCAACCGCGACGAGCGTCCGGCCAACCAGCTTCCGTATGCGTGGAACGCCGACTATCCGGCCCGCATCGGGGTCATGCCTCGCGAGGGCACCGACCGCGACACGCGCTGGTTCGACATCGAACCGTGCTACGTCTACCACCCGCTCAACGCCTACTCGGAGATGCGGAACGGGTCTGAAGTCCTGGTGCTCGACGTGGTGCGCTACTCGCGGATGTTCGACCGGGACCGGCGTGGCCCCGGCGAAAGCATTCCCGCGCTGGATCGCTGGGCCATCAACCTGACGACCGGCGCCGTGAGCAGCGAGCGCTGCGACGACCGCCCGCAGGAGTTCCCCCGGATCAACGAGAACCTGCTGGGCGGCCGGCACCGGTTCGGCTATGCCGTCGGCGTCGACGGCGGGTTCGTCGGCTCCAGCGGCACGCAACCGGCCCCGATGCAGACGGCGCTGTACAAGCACGACTACGAGACCGGATCCAGTGAGGTCGCCC
>NZ_DATJYB010000326.1:0-5172 GCF_035499775.1 Mycobacterium sp.
GCTGCCGGCCGGGCCGATGCCGCCGTCGCCGCCGGGGCCGCCAGAACCGCCCACGCCGCCGGCCCCGGCACGGTTACCGCTGGTGCTGGTCGCGCCACCTTGGCCGCCGGGTGCGCCGTTGCCGCCGGACCCACCGGTTCCCGGGGTGCCGCCGGTGCCGCCGATGCCGACCGCGCCGCCTCTGCCGCCGCCGCCGCCCCAGCCGCCATCACCGCCGGAGCCGGCGCTGACGGTGCCGTTATCGGCATAGCCGGCGCCACCCTGCCCGCCGTTGCCGCCGTGGCCGCCGTTGCCGCCGCTCCCGTTCGTTCCGCCCAGCCAGGCATTGCCACCGTTTCCGCCGTCCCCGCCGTAGCCCCCGCCGCCGCCCATTCCGGCGGGGTCGCCGGCGGTCCCGTCTGCCGCGGTCCGGGCGTTGCCGCCATGGCCGCCGCCACCCCCGTCGCCGCCGGTGCCGAGCAGCGAGAGGTTGGTGCTGCCACCGGCCCCACCGAGGCCGCCCTTGCCTCCGACGCTCCCGTCTCCGCCGTCTCCGCCGTCCCCGCCGTGCCCGCCGTGCCCGAATATCAGCTGCCTACTGGCGCCGCCGGCCCCGCCGGTCCCGCCTGTCCCGCCGGCGAGCGTGTCGGTCAGGCCCGCACCGCCCTTGCCGCCGTCGCCGCCGTGTCCGCCGAGGAGCCCGCCGGCCCCGCCGGCCCCGCCGTCGCCGCCCTGCCAATAGCCGTAGTGTCCGCGCGCGTCCCCGCCGGCCCCGCCCTTGCCGCCATTGCCGAACAGGCCGGCCGCACCGCCTGCACCGCCGTAGCCGCCGCCGGGCCCGCCCTGCCCACCGTTTCCGCCGTTGCCGATCAGGCCGGCCGCACCGCCTGCCCCGCCGCTGCCGCCGCTGGCCCAGCCCGACCCACCGTTGCCGCCGTTGCCGATCAGCCACCCGCCGTCTTCCCCGGGTGCTCCGGTGCCCGGCTCGCCGTCGGCGCCGTTGCCCACCAACGGACGCCCCGTCAGCGTCTTCCACGGCGAGAAGAGCGCAAGACCCTCCAGCGGGGACGCGTTGGCCGTCTCGGCGGCCGCATACGCGCCAGCACCGGAACTCAAAGCCTGCACGAATTGGTCATGCATGAGCGCCATCCGCGCGCCCAGGGCTTGATAGTCCTGCGCGTAGGCGCCGAAAAACTTGGCGATCGCCGCCGACACCTCATCCTGGCCGGCGGCCAGCACTTCCGTCGTCGAGGCCGCGGCCGCGGCGTGGGCATCCCGGAGCGTGCTTCCGATCCTGCTCAAGTCTGTCGACGCTGCCGTGATGGACTCCGGCGCGGCGATCACATATGACGACATCTGCCACCTGCTCTCGGTTCCCGTCTGCGCAGCGCGTTTGCGCGGTGTGCCTGGCCCGGCTCCGCGAGGGGATCGTCACCCGCAGTGGGGTGGGAGGAGCCCAGTAGTGCAGTACTGCAATTTCGCCCGGGACGTGTTTGCCGCCGCGCCCAGGTAGTCTCTATGGGTGCCCGCTCTCCTCGCGTCTTGGCAGCTACAGATCGACCCCACGCACCTACGACGTGATCGTGGTCGGCGATTTGGCGGCCGCGACCAGCGTGATTCACCACGACCTGCCGCAACGCCGGGGATCGGGCGACTGCAAATGTTCAACTATGCCCGTTATCGTTGGGACGCCTGCTAAATCCGCTGGTAAATAACAGGATTGGGCGCTAGCCCGTCATTCGATAATTGGCCTTCCGCTAGGAGATTCACCGATCGTGGCGACCACTGCTGACTTCAAGAACGGACTCGTCCTGGTAATCGACGGGCAGCTGTGGACGATCACCGAGTTCCAGCACGTCAAGCCCGGCAAGGGGCCGGCCTTCGTGCGGACCAAGCTGAAGAACGTGCTGTCCGGCAAGGTCGTGGACAAGACTTACAACGCCGGGGTCAAGGTGGACACCGCCACCGTCGACCGGCGCGACGCCACCTACCTGTACCGCGACGGCACGGACTTCGTTTTCATGGACAGCCAGGACTACGAGCAGCATCCGTTGCCGGAATCCCTGGTCGGCGATGCGGCGCGGTTCCTGCTGGAGGGATTGCCGGTGCAGGTGGCGTTCCACGACGGCGCGCCGCTCTACCTCGAGTTGCCGGTGTCCGTCGAGATGGTGGTCTCGCACACCGAGCCCGGTTTGCAGGGCGACCGGTCCAGTGCGGGCACCAAGCCCGCCACTGTGGAGACCGGCGCGGAGATCCAGGTGCCGTTGTTCATCAACACCGGCGACAAGCTCAAAGTGGACACCCGCGACGGCAGCTATCTGGGCCGGGTCAACGCCTGACGATGCGTAACGAGAGAGCGAGGCCGGACGAAAAGCAAACCAAGCCGGCCAGACCAGTCAAAGGGCGTCACCACGCGCGAAAGCGCGCGGTTGACCTGCTCTTCGAGGCCGAGGCTCGTGGTCTGACGGCCGCCGAGGTGGTCGACGTCCGTACCGCGCTGGCCGAAACCAAGTCGGACGTGGCGCCGCTGAACCCGTACACGGTGACGGTGGCTCGCGGCGTCGGTGAGCACATCGCCCACGTCGACGACCTGATCACCTCGCATCTGCAGGGCTGGACGCTGGACCGGCTGCCCGCGGTCGATCGCGCCATCCTGCGCGTCGCGGTGTGGGAACTGCTGTACGCCGACGATGTTCCGGAGCCGGTGGCTGTGGACGAGGCGGTCGAGCTCGCCAAGGAGCTGTCCACCGACGACTCGCCGGGCTTCGTCAACGGCGTGCTGGGGCAGGTCATGCTGGTGACGCCGCAGATCCGGGCGGCCGCTCGAGCGGTGCAACAGGCGGTCCAGACGGGCGCCGCGGCCAGAACGGAGGACCCAGGCTCATGAACCGGTTGGAGCTTCGCGTCGTCGCTGCCAGTTTCCTGGCGGCGACGGTGGTGTTGAGCGCTGTCGTGTGCGCCGCGTTCGGGCTGGCCATCGTGGCGGCCGTGCTGTCGATCTATGCGCTGGGCGTGGGCGCCTGGCTGTATCACTCGATCGAGCGGCTGATCGTGGCGCGCCGGATCAGCACGGTTCGCCAGGCGGCCAAGCCACTGCAGCCGTTACTGCCGGTGATGGCCGCCATCATGGGCCTGTCGCAGGCCATCGTCAGGTCGCTGAGCGATGTGACAGAACTGCCGGCGCGCGGTCTGGAGCTGCCGGTGCTGCGCTGGTTGGGCCCCCGCAATACACCGCCAGTCGTGGAGAGCGACGACGAGCCGGCTCGCTGACCTACCTGAGCGAAATGATTCCGCGCTGAGCGCATGCGGATCAGAATGGGTGCTGGCCCAGCGTGCACGGATAACGGCAAAGTCGCTATCTGCTGTCTCGTTGCGTCTCGCGCGCGATAATTACAAGCTGCACTGAATGCAGCGGCTTGGCCCGACGGGGGCGGCCCGCACCAGAAGAACAGGTGACGACATGACTCAAGACAGTGCTCAGAGGCGACTTCGTGTGTCCGCTCTGGCGGCGGTGGCGAACCCGTCATACACCCGCATCGACACCTGGAACCAGCTCGACGACGCATGCAGCCACCTGGCCGAGGTCGACCTGGCCGGTCTGGACAAAGCTCACGACCTGGCAAAGGTCAAGCGCTTGATGGACCGCATCGGCGCCTACGAGCGGTACTGGCTGTATCCCGGCGCGGAGAACTTGGCGGTCTTCCGCGCTCACCTGGAGAGCCTGTCCACCGTGCGGCTCACCGAAGAGGTGTCGTTGGCGGTGCGGTTGCTGAGTGAATACGGCGACCGCACAGCACTTTTCGATATTTCGGCACCGCTGGCCGACCAGGAGCTGGTTTCCCAGGCCAAACAGCAGCAGTTCTACACCGTTCTGCTCGCGGATGATTCGCCGGGCACGGCTCCCGATTGCCTGGCCGAAAGCCTGCGGGCGCTGCGCAACCCGGACGACGATATCCAGTTCGAGATCCTGGTGGCCCCCAGCGTTGAGGACGCCATAGCCGCGGTGGCACTCAACGGCGAGATTCAGGCCGCGATCATCCGACATGATCTGCCGCTGCGTTCGCACGACCGGCTGCCGCTGATGAATTCGCTGCTAGGCGCCAACGACGACGCAGCAGTGTCCGATCGCGCGCACGACTCGGTCGAATGCGGCGAGTGGATCCGGGAGCTGCGGCCCCATATCGATCTGTATCTGCTCACCGACGAGTCGATTGCGTCAGGCAGTGACAACGAGCCGGACCTCTACGACCGCACCTTCTATCGCCTCAACGAC
Source organism: Mycobacterium sp. (assembly GCF_035499775.1). Classification (GTDB taxonomy): domain Bacteria; phylum Actinomycetota; class Actinomycetes; order Mycobacteriales; family Mycobacteriaceae; genus Mycobacterium. The sequence continues at coordinate 4,253 of NZ_DATJYB010000326.1, forward strand.
GTCACCGACCTGCACAGCACGGTTATAGCGGGCTTGCGAAACCGTTTCTCCACACCATTTTTCGACGCGTTGCGGGCCTATGCACAAGCTCCGGTCGGTCAGTTCCATGCGCTTCCAGTCGCGCGCGGCGCCAGCATCTTCAACTCGAAGTCGCTGGAGGACATGGGCGAGTTCTACGGCCGCAACATCTTCATGGCAGAGACCTCGACCACCTCGGGTGGGTTGGACTCCCTGCTGGACCCGCACGGCAACATCAAGAAGGCCATGGACAAGGCCGCGGTCACGTGGGAAGCCCAGCATACCTACTTCGTCACCAACGGGACGTCCACCGCGAACAAGATCGTCGTGCAGTCGCTGACCCGGCCCGGCGACATCGTTCTGATCGACCGCAACTGCCACAAGTCACACCACTACGGCCTGGTGCTGGCCGGCGCGTACCCGCTCTACCTGGAGTCCTATGCGCTCCCGCAGTTCGCGATTTATGGGGCGGTACCGCTGGAGACCATCAAGAAGGAGCTGTTGGACCTCGAGGCGGCCGGGCAGCTGCACAAGGTGCGAATGCTGTTGCTCACCAACTGCATCTTCGACGGCGTCGTCTACAACCCCCGTCGGGTGATGGAGGAGGTGCTGGCGATCAAGCCGGACATCTGCTTCCTGTGGGACGAGGCGTGGTACGCATTCGCCACCGCCGTGCCGTGGGCGCGGCAACGCACCGCCATGGTGTCGGCGGAGCGTCTCGAGCAGACCTTGGCGTCGCCGGAATACGCCGAGGAATACCGGAATTGGGCCGCGTCGATGGAGGGGATCCCCCGGTCGGAGTGGGGTAATCACCGGCTGCTGCCCGACCCCAGTCGGGCGCGGGTCCGGGTGTACGCGACGCACTCGACCCACAAGTCACTGTCGGCGTTTCGGCAGGCGTC
>NZ_DATJYB010000327.1:0-23977 GCF_035499775.1 Mycobacterium sp.
ATTGGCGACGCGGGCGCACCGAAGAGTCGTTCCGGCAGTGGAAGAAAGAGCTGGCTGAGTCCGAAGCCGGCACTGCGGCGGGGACTTAATAGCCTGCCGATCGCGGGCTGGCATTCTCTATCCCATGGCATTCGGGGACTACCAGAACGAGATCTACTTCCAGGGCCTGGCCGGGGTGGTGCCGTCGCTGCCGATGGTCTTCACGGAATTGGAGGCCAAGGCGGGAAAGGCGCTGCCGCCGTCGGTGTGGTCGTACGTCGTCGGGGGAGCCGGCGACGAACGCACGCAGCGCGCCAACCGCGAGGCTTTCGACCGGTGGGGCTTGATGCCGCGCATGTTCGTCGGCGCGGCGAAACGCGACCTGTCCGTCGAGCTGTTCGGCCTGACCCTGCCGTCGCCGTTGTTCATGGCGCCGATCGGTGTCATCGGACTGTGCGCCCAGGACGGCCATGGCGACCTGGCCACCGCCCGTGCGGCGGCCCGCACCGGCGTCCCGATGGTCGGCTCCACGCTGACCGTCGACCCGATGGAAGACCTCGCCGCCGAGTTCGGCGATACCCCCGGGTTCTTTCAGCTGTACACACCGACCGACCGCGAGCTGGCCGCCAGCCTGGTCAGTCGCGCCGAAGCCGCCGGATACAAGGGGATCGTCGTCACGCTCGACACCTGGGTCACCGGCTGGCGCCCGCGCGACCTGAGCACCGCGAACTTCCCGCAGCTGCGCGGGCACTGCCTGGCCAACTACTTCAGCGACCCGGTCTTCCGCGCGAGCCTGCAACGCCCGCCCGAGGAAGACCAGCAAGGCGCCATCCTGCGCTGGGCGCAGGTGTTCGGAAACCCCTTGACCTGGGACGACCTAGGCTGGCTGCGTTCGCTGACCAAGCTGCCGCTGCTGATCAAGGGCATCTGCCATCCCGACGACGCCCGGCGCGCCAAGGACGGCGGCGTCGACGGCATCTACTGCTCGACCCACGGCGGCCGGCAGGCCAATGGCGGGCTGCCCGCGCTGGACTGCCTGCCGGGTGTGGTCGAAGCGGCCGACGGGCTGCCGGTGCTGTTCGACTCGGGGATCCGCAGCGGCGCCGATGTGGTCAAGGCGCTGGCCATGGGTGCGACCGCCGTCGGTGTCGGGCGTCCCTACGCCTACGGCCTGGCGCTCGGGGGCGTCGACGGCATCGTGCACGTGCTGCGCATGATCCTCGCCGAAACGGACCTGACCATGGCCGTCGACGGTTACCCGACGCTCAAAGATCTCACCCCGGACACATTGCGGCGCGTCGACTGACGCTGCGGGCCCGGCGCCTGCGACCGTGGGGGAATGCCGGACCAAAGCGTGGCTGTCCTCGACGAGTTCGACGAGTATCTAGAGCTGCAATGCGGTCGTTCGGCCCACACCCGGCGCGCCTATCTGGGCGACGTGCGATCGCTGTTGGGCTTTCTCTCCGACCGCGACTGCGGCCTGGACGCGCTGAGCCTGCCGCTGCTGCGGGCCTGGCTGGCCGCCGCGGCCGGCGCCGGTGCCGCCCGAACCACGCTGGCCCGGCGCACCTCGTCGGTGAAGGCGTTCACCGCCTGGGCGACCCGGCGCGGCCTGCTGGCCACCGATCCCGCGGCCCGGCTGCAAGTGCCCAAGGCGCACCGCACGCTGCCGTCGGTGCTACGTCAGGACCAGGCTCTGGCGGCCATGACGGCCGCGAAATCCGGCGCCGAGCAGGGTGACCCGCTGGCGCTGCGGGACCGGCTGATCGTCGAGCTGTTGTATGCCACCGGGATCCGGGTGAGCGAGCTGTGCGGCCTCGACATCGACGACATCGACACCAGGCATCGGCTGGTGCGGGTGCTCGGTAAAGGCAACAAGCAACGCACTGCGCCCTTCGGCCGGCCCGCCGAGGAGGCACTGCGGGCCTGGCTGACAGACGGGCGTCCGGTGCTGGTCACCGCGGCGTCCGGACCGGCGCTGCTGCTGGGCAGCCGGGGCCGGCGACTTGACGTGCGCCAGGCCCGTACGGTCGTGCACCAGACGGTCGCGGCGGTGGACGGCGCACCCGACATCGGGCCGCACGGGCTGCGCCACAGCGCGGCCACCCACCTCCTCGAGGGCGGGGCCGACCTTCGGGTCGTCCAGGAGTTGCTCGGTCATTCGAGCCTGGCGACCACGCAGCTGTACACCCACGTCGCGGTGTCGCGGCTGCGTGCGGTGCACGATCAGGCCCATCCGCGCGCCTAGTTCCATGGCTCGCGCCACTAACGCGCCAGCGGTTTGAGCCGGATCGGCGTGGACTTCAGTAGGCCCAGCGGATCGACGTAGTCGGCGCCCGATGCCGGACCCCACATCGCTCCCCAATGCAGACACGCGGCCGACCGGCAACCCGGGTGTCCGGCCATCAAAGCCCCGATCACCGCGCCGGCCGCCACCCGCTGACCGGCCCGAACCGCCGCCCGCACCGGCTCGTAGCTGGTGTGCAAGCCGCCCGGGTGGGCCAGCGACACCACCGGCCGGCCCGCCAGCAGCCCGGCGAACACCACCACCGCGTCGCCCGCGGCGTACACCGGCTGACCGGGCCTGCCGGCCAGATCCACACCCCGATGCCCGGGATTCCAATCCAGTGCCGGCGCGTCGAAGTCCCGGACGACGGCCGGGGGCGGGCGCAACGGCCATTCCAGCCGCACCTGGTCCGCGTGCGCCGACGCGGCGCTCACCAGCGCCCAGCCCAGCAGCAGCGCCGCCCATCGCATTCGTTCATCTCAGCGCGGCGCCGAAGACCGGGCCAGTCACCGTCGCGGATGCTGTGGAATACGAGGTGTAAACTTCTCGGCGCAGCTCGCAAAAGCGGGCTGACTTCGCGCGTCTGTACCGCGTCTCCCGTTGCATTAGGAGTTCGCATCGCGTGCCGTGCGGTCCCGACCGGGTTTTTCCGGCTGGGTTCGGCATCGCAGCAGACGCCAGGGCTTGGCGTCACCCGATGCCGGGCATAAAACCGACACAAGTAAAGGCATGAGCATGGCCGTAGTAACAATGAAGCAGCTGCTCGACAGCGGCACCCACTTCGGGCATCAGACCCGTCGCTGGAATCCCAAGATGAAGCGGTTCATCTTCACCGACCGCAACGGGATCTACATCATCGACCTGCAGCAGACGCTGACCTTCATCGACAAGGCGTACGAGTTCGTCAAGGAAACCGTCGCCCACGGTGGGTCGGTGCTGTTCGTGGGCACCAAGAAGCAGGCACAGGAGTCGGTCGCGGCCGAGGCGACCCGCGTCGGCATGCCGTACGTCAACCAGCGCTGGCTGGGCGGCATGCTCACCAACTTCTCCACCGTGCACAAGCGCCTGCAGCGCCTCAAGGAGCTCGAGGCGATGGAGCAGACCGGGGGCTTCGAGGGTCGCACCAAGAAAGAGATCCTGGGTCTGACCCGCGAGAAGAACAAATTGGAGCGGTCCCTGGGTGGTATCAGGGACATGGCCAAGGTGCCCTCGGCGATCTGGGTCGTGGACACGAACAAGGAGCACATCGCCGTCGGCGAGGCCCGCAAACTGGGCATCCCGGTGATCGCGATCCTGGACACCAACTGCGACCCCGACGAGGTCGACTACCCGATCCCGGGCAACGACGACGCGATCCGTTCGGCCGCGCTGCTGACCAAGGTGATCGCCTCCGCGGTCGCCGAGGGTCTGCAGGCCCGCGCCGGGCTGGGCCGCGGCGACGGCAAGCCGGAGGCGGAATCCGCCGAGCCGCTCGCCGAATGGGAGCAGGAGCTGCTGGCCTCGGCAACAACGTCGGCGACCCCGGCCGACCCGGGCGCCGCTGACGGAACCGAACCAACCACAGATGCAACCTAAGAAAGGCTGAGCATTGGCGAACTACACCGCTGCTGACGTCAAGCGACTTCGGGAGCTGACCGGTGCCGGAATGCTCGACTGCAAGAACGCGCTGGTGGAAACCGACGGCGACTTCGACAAGGCAGTCGAAGCGCTGCGCATCAAGGGCGCCAAGGACGTGGGCAAGCGTGCCGAGCGGGCGACGGCCGAGGGCCTGGTCGCGGCCAAGGACGGCGCGCTTATCGAGCTGAACTGCGAGACGGACTTCGTCGCGAAGAACGCGGAGTTCCAACAGCTGGCTGACGAGGTGGTCGCCGCGGCCGCCTCTTCCAAGGCCGGCGACGTCGACACGCTCAAAGCCGTCAAGACGGGTGAGGGGACCGTCGAAGACGCGGTCGCCGCGCTGTCGGCCAAGATCGGCGAGAAGCTCGAACTGCGCCGCGTCGCCAACTTCGACGGCACCGTCGAGACCTATCTGCACAAGCGCGCGGCCGACCTGCCGCCTGCGGTGGGGGTACTGGTCGAGTACACCGGTGACGGTGCCGAGGCGGCCCACGCGGTGGCGCTGCAGATCGCAGCGCTCAAGGCGCGCTATCTGTCCCGCGACGACGTCCCGGCAGACGTGGTGGCCAGCGAACGCCGCATCGCCGAGGAGACCGCCAAGGCCGAGGGCAAGCCCGAGCAGGCGCTGCCCAAGATCGTCGAAGGCCGGCTGAACGGCTTCTTCAAGGACGCCGTGCTGCTCGAGCAGCCGTCGGTGTCGGACAACAAGAAGACCGTCAAGGCGTTGCTCGACGAGGCCGGGGTGACGGTGACGCGGTTCGTTCGGTTCGAGGTGGGCCAAGCGTAAGCGCGCGCGTCATGCCACGCGTTCACGCTTTCGGTGACGATGCTCTGGGCGAGCTGGACGCCGTCGGCCTGGCCGACGCGATCCGGGCCGAATGGGTCAGCAGGGCTGAGGTGATCGAGGCGGCCATCGCCCGCACCGAAGCCGTCAACCCTGCCCTCAACGGCTTGGCGCAGGAGGCGTTCGAGCGCGCCCGCGCCGAGGCGGCCAAAGCGGCGTCCGGCGGCTTTTTTGGCGGCGTTCCGACGTTCATCAAGGACAACATCGACGTCGCCGGACTGCCCACCAGGTATGGCACCGACGCGTGGGTACCTCACGACGCCGTCGCGGACAGCGTCTTCACCCAGCTGTTCCTGGCCACCGGGCCGGTGTGCCTGGGCAAGACGCAGCTGTCGGAGTTCGGGTTCAGCCCGGCCGCCGAACACCTGCGGCTGGGGCCGGTCCGCAACCCTTGGAACACCGACCATTCCGCCGGAGCCTCGTCGTCGGGGTCGGGTGCGTTCGTCGCCGCCGGGGTGGTGCCGATCGCGCACGCCAACGACGGCGGCGGCTCGATCCGCATTCCGGCCTCCTGCAACGGGCTGGTCGGCCTCAAGCCGTCGCGCGGCCGGCTGCCGCTGGACCCGCACTACCAGCGGATGCCGGTGGGCCTGGTCGCCAACGGCGTGGTGACCCGCTCGGTGCGTGACACCGCGGCCTTCTACCGGGAGGCCGAGCGCATCTGGCGCAACCCCAAGCTGGCGCCGGTCGGCGACGTCATCGGGCCCGGAAAGCAGCGGCTGAGGATCGCTGTGATGACCCGCGTGGTCTCCGGGCGCGACTGCAGTCCGGAAGTGCGCGAGCTGACGCTGAAGACGGCCGGACTGATCGAGGAGCTGGGGCACCGCGTCGAATACCTCGACGACACCTTGTTGCCCACCAGCTTCGTCGACGACTTCATTCTGTATTGGGGGTTCCTGGCGCTCGCGCAGGTGAGCATGGGCCGACGGGCGTTCGGCGACACCTTCGATCGAACCCGGCTGGACAGCTTCACCCTGGGCCTGCGCCGCCACACCGGCCGCAACATCGCGCGGCTCCCGGCGGCGATCATGCGGCTGCGCGCTACCCGACGGCACAGCGCGCGGTTGTTCGGCACCTACGATGCGCTGCTCACGCCGACGCTCGCCGACGCGGCGCCGCGGGTCGGATACCTGGCACCCACCGACTACCAACAGCTCCTCGACCGCCTGATCGCTTGGGTCAGCTTCACCCCGGCACAGAATGTCACCGGGGAGCCGGCGATTTCGCTGCCGTTGGCGCAATCCGCGAACGGCCTGCCGGTGGGCATGATGCTGTCCGCCGACATCGGTTGCGAAGCGCGGCTGCTGGAACTGGCCTACGAACTCGAAGAGGCGCGGCCGTGGCCGCGGATCCAAGCCGCCCAGTGACCGTCAGTCGGATCCCAGCTTGCCCAGCATGCGTTTGAACTCGCGCTGCTGAGCGGCGGTCAGCTTGGCCAGGATCCGGGCATCGGCGACCTGGACCGCGGCCTCCGCGCGTTTGAGCAGACTGCGGCCCTGACTGGTCAGCGTTGCCGGCAGCGCACGACCGGAGGACACCGAATCGGGCCGTGCCACCACGCCGCTTTCTTCCAGCTTGCGCAGCACCGTGTTCATCGCCTGCGGGGTCACGCTGGTATGCCGTGCCAATTCCGCGCTGGACGACCCCGGGGACATGGAAAGGATACGGAGACAAACGAATTCGGGCAGAGTGAGGCCGAGTGGCCGCAACACTGCGGAAACCTCCGGTCGCAGAACGGCTGCCACGCGGTAAAGCAGATAGCCCAGCGGAGCGTCTTCGGCCTGACCCATGTCAACGATATTGACATATATCAGGTGCATTGACGCGAATTTTGCATTACTGAGACATTTGGGGCGCGATTGCGTTCTTGGGGTTCCTGCGAACCTTGGGGCACAACAACATTAGGCCGGGTTAATAACTCCCGCGACGAAAAACCCTGAGATTCAGCAACACTACGCCGTTGCCGCAGCTCAGCTCGTTGATGTTTGAGGCATTTGCGGATTGGATATGCGACTCGAGGTGCGGTGAATGCCGTATGCCAAAAATTGCTCGACGATTCGATTGAGAGGTATTAGCAATAATGAGGTTCAGTTCGACCGCTATGAGATCGATGGTCGCGGCGGCCGGGATTGCTGCTGTAGGTGTGTTCGGTGCGGCGACCGCTTCGGCAAGTCCAATCACTCAGAACCTGGGTACCAGCGAAACGCTGGTCGACGGACCGCTCATCACCGCCTACACCGTCAGCAACTTGCAGCCGTCCAACGCGACGATCCCCGGCTTCACGCCGACCGGACAGCTTTGGCAGGCTGACGTCAACGCGCGCGCGACCAGCGGGGTCGTCACCCCGGTCGTGTCCAACTTCAATGCGCGCACGGGCGACAACCAGACCTACCGGGTGATCAGCATGTCGCCGACGCCGGACGCGTTCAGTCCCGCGCCGATCACCCAGGGCGGCCAGGCCAGCGGGAAGATCTACTTCGATGTGACCGGTGCGCCTCCGACCAACGTCGTGTACAACGACGGTGTCCAGGACGTCCTGGTTTGGACGGCCAACGGCGCCCCCGGGATGCCTGGTTCTGGGATGCCCGGGCAGGCCCCCGGCATGACGCCGAGCCCGGCTCCGAACGCGCCGAAGAACTCCTGATTCGCCGGTAACGGACTCCCCGCGCCACACCTGTGGCGCGGGGAGTTCTACGTTTACGCCCTGGCCGGACAACGACATTCATCGAGTTGCGTGGGTCACAAGCGGGTACCCCAACAGAATGACTCACACCGATGACAGTCCAATGGAAGTGCGTGACCAAGCGCAGCAACATGCCGAAGATGCCCGCGCGGCAATGCGGCAGCGACGGCGCGACCAGGACGGCGGGGTGAGCGGTTGGGTGGCCGAACGCGCCGGGCAATGGGATCTCGGCGGTCAGGACGAGACCACGCTGCAGCGCCAGAAGTTCTTTTGGAATGTGCTGGTCGACTACTGGTTTCGCATGGAGATCGACGGTTGGGAGAACATCCCCCGGCCACCGGCGCTGTTGGTCGGCATTCACTCCGGTGCCCCGTTTGTCTGGGACGCGTGGACCGTCGGACTGCAATGGTGGCGACGTTTCGGGCAGGACCGCCCCCTGCATGGCACGGCGCATGACGCGCTGATGGCGATCCCGCTCATCGGTCGCTACTTCCGGTCGATGGGAGTGCTTCCGGCCGCGCCGGACGCGATTGCCACCGCGCTGGCCGAAGGGCACGACGTCGCGCTGTGGCCCGGCGGCGAGGTGGATTCGCTGCGGCCGTGGGCCGAGCGTGATCGCGCCAACCTGGCGGGACGGAAGGGCTTCGTGAAGATGGCGATTCACGCCGGAGTGCCGATTGTGCCGATTGCGACCGTAGGCGGCGCCGATGCGATGCCGGTGCTGATCCGCGGTGACCGGCTGTCGCAGGTCTTGCAACTCGATCGCCTGCTTCGGCTCAAGGTGTTCCCGCTGGCGGTCTCGCTGCCTTGGGGTATCGCGCCGGCGGCGTTGCCGCAGCTGCCGCTTCCGGCCAAGATCAGGACCCGGTTCATGCCGGTGGTCGAGCTGGACCACGACCCCGCCCGCGCCGACGACGCCGACTACGTCGACAGCAAGTACCGCGAGGTCCAGGACAGCATTCAACAGGGCATGGACGCGCTGGCGCGCAAGCGTGCGCTGCCGCTATTCGCCTGAGAAACCGCCTGATCTAGCGCGCGATCGAGTCGGTGACCGGTGCCGGCGGCGACGTCCAGGCCGGACTGAGGGTCGGTTCGCTGATGATCCATTGCGGCTGCGGTGGCGTCACCGCCATGTAGCCCACACCCCGGACCGTGTTGACCATCGATTCGTACTCGGAGCCAAGTTTGGCCCGCAGTCGTCGCACGTGCACGTCGACGGTACGCACCCGGCCATTGCAGTCGTACCCCCACACCTCGTGCATGAGCCGGGTCCGGGTGAACGCCCGACCGGCATGCTGCACAAGGAAATTCAGCAACTTGAACTCCGTGAGCGTCAGACCCAGGTCCTTACCTGCCAGCGATCCCGTGTAACTGGCCGGGTGCAGGACCAGGTCACCGAACTTCAGGGTCCCCTCTATCGCACTGCGCCGGCGCGTTATCGCCAGCCGCAGCCGTGCCTGCAGCTCGACCGCGCCGGTGGCGGGCAGCAGCACGTCATCGAAATGCCAGTCGACGTCGATCGCGACGAAGTCGGCCGGGGCGACGACGGCCACCACCGCGACGGCGGGCGCGCTGGCCGTCAGCCGTCGGCACACCCGGCGCGCCGCGGCCGGGTCGGTGCGCGCGTCGATGATCGCGACGTCGGCGCCTCGATGCAGGCCGTCGAGGTGGTCGGTCAGCGGGGCGTGGCGAGTGGTCTGGGCGACAGAGTTCAGCGTGGGTAAGGCCGATTCGAAGTCGTCCGCATTGGTGAGAAGTAGGACATCCAAAACACGTCTCCAGACCTTAATAAGGGCTGCGTATCCCCTTGCGCGTAGACGTCTCCCTGCGGAAATATCTGCTAGCCCGGCTGGGTACCCGGTTAAGGGCGGATCTATTCCACCTCTGCACAATGTGGTTCGCCTGTACCGTTTTGCCCGGCCGGGTGAAGAGTCCATCCTTCCGACAAGCTAGTGGCGTTCGTGTGAGGGCAACTCGCGCCGATCGACAAGCGATCGGTCCGGCAACAGGGCGCAGACGTGTCCTTATTCTCAAGACAGTGGATTTCGCGCCGCGGTGGTCCGGATTCCCCGGCCGCCGGGCAGTCAAACATCTGACCCGCCCGAGAAGTAACTGTGCAGATAATGCACCCGGGCCACCCCGAAGCGCGGCGATAAGGCAGGATGTCAGATGCCGTCCGGGCGGGTGGCCGGGATGGCACTTTCATGCAAGGAGTCTGATGACGCAGCCCGAGCCGACGAGCCCCAACGGCGTGCGTTCCAAGTATGCGCGGGTGTTGCTGAAGCTCGGCGGCGAGATGTTCGGCGGCGGCCAGGTCGGTCTGGATCCCGATGTCGTCGCACAGGTGGCCCGCCAGATCGCCGAGGTGGTCCGCGACGGCGTGCAGGTCGCGGTCGTGATCGGCGGCGGCAACTTCTTCCGTGGCGCGCAACTGCAGCAGCGCGGCATGGAGCGCACCCGCTCGGACTACATGGGGATGCTCGGCACTGTCATGAACAGCCTCGCGCTGCAGGACTTCCTGGAGAAGGAAGGCATCGCCACCCGGGTTCAGACCGCGATCACCATGGGGCAGGTCGCGGAGCCCTACCTCCCGTTGCGGGCGGTGCGCCACCTGGAGAAGGGGCGCGTGGTGATCTTCGGCGCCGGCATGGGGCTGCCCTACTTCTCGACGGACACCACCGCCGCACAGCGGGCACTGGAGATCGGCGCCGACGTGGTTCTGATGGCCAAGGCGGTCGACGGCGTGTTCGCCGAGGATCCGCGGGAGAACCCGCAGGCCGAGCTGCTCACCGCGATCAGCCACCGGGAAGTCATCGACCGCGGGCTGCGAGTGGCCGACGCGACCGCGTTCAGCCTATGTATGGACAATGGCATGCCGATTCTGGTGTTCAATCTGCTGACTGATGGCAATATCGCCCGTGCGGTCGCTGGTGAGAAAATCGGAACGCTGGTCACCGCGTGAGGGGAAGACGCAAATGATAGACGAAGCTCTCTTCGACGCCGAGGCGAAGATGGAGAAGGCCGTGTCGGTGGCACGGGAAGATCTGTCGACCATCCGGACTGGCCGCGCCAATCCCGGTATGTTCTCCCGGATTGTCATCGACTACTACGGCACCAACACCCCGATCACCCAGCTGGCCAGCATCAACGTCCCCGAGGCGAGGCTGGTCGTGATCAAGCCCTACGAGGCGAACCAGCTGCACGCGATCGAGACTGCGATCCGCAACTCCGACCTCGGCGTGAACCCCACCAACGATGGCACCCTCATCCGGGTGGCGGTACCGCAGCTCACCGAGGAACGCCGCCGCGAGATGGTCAAACAGGCCAAACACAAGGGCGAGGAAGCGCGGGTCTCGGTGCGCAACATCCGTCGCAAAGCCATGGAGGAGCTGCACCGCATCCGCAAGGACGGCGAGGCCGGCGAGGACGAGGTAGGCCGCGCGGAAAAGGATCTGGACAAGACCACCCACAACTACGTGAACCAGATCGACGAGCTGGTCAAGCACAAAGAAGGGGAGCTGCTGGAGGTCTAGCGGCCGCCCAGCAGCTGAGTCCGTTTAAGCCCGTGGCAACCACCGATGCCGGTACCGGCAGTCCGCCCGACGAGCCGGCGCACGGAGGTGAGCGGGCCCCGGCGGAGCCGGCCAAGAAGACGTCCCGCGCGGGCCGCAACCTGCCCGCCGCGATCGCGGTGGGCGCGGCTACCGGTGGACTCGTCATCGCGACGCTGCTGCTCAAGCCGCATTTCTGGGTGGTCCTGTGCGCCGGCGCCATCGCGGTGGCCAGTCATGAGGTCGTCCGGCGACTGCGCGAAGCCGGGTATCTGATTCCGGTCATCCCGTTGTTGATCGGCGGCCAGATCCCCGTCGGGCTGGCCTGGTGGCGCCACTCAGCCGGCGCATTGGCCGGCTTCGGCGGCATGGTGGTGGTCTGCATGATCTGGCGGCTGTTCATGCAGGACAAGCACGATCGCGCCGCCGAATCGCCGTCTTCGACACCTTCGACACTTTCAAAGCCGACCTATCTGCGCGACGCGTCGGCGACCATATTCCTGGCCGCGTGGGTGCCGCTGTTCGCCTCGTTCGCCGCCATGCTGGTCTATCAGAAAGACGGCGCGGCGCGGGTGTTCTGCCTGATGATCGCGGTGGTCTGTTCCGACGTGGGTGGCTACACCGTGGGGGTGCTGTTCGGGAAGCATCCGATGGTCCCGACGATCAGCCCGAAGAAGTCCTGGGAGGGCTTCGCCGGTTCGCTGGTCTGCGGGATCACCGCGACGATACTGACCGCGCACTTCCTGGCCCACCAACCGCTGTGGGTGGGAGCGCTGCTGGGGCTGCTGCTGGTGCTGACCTGCACGCTGGGGGATTTGGTGGAATCCCAGGTCAAGCGCGATCTCGGCATCAAGGACATGGGACGGCTGCTACCCGGCCACGGTGGCCTGATGGACCGGCTCGACGGCGTGCTCCCGTCCGCGGTGGCGGCCTGGACCGTGTTCACGCTGCTGCCTTAGGGGCCTGCGCCGGGTTTGACCGATACTGGACTGGTCATGGTCCAAGAATTGATCTTCGAGACGCCGCGTCGCGGCAAGCCGCCCCGGCACCTGGCCGACCTCGACGCGGCGGGCCGCGCGTCAGCCGTCGCGGAGCTGGGCTTGCCGGCGTTTCGGGCCAAACAGCTCGCGCACCACTACTACGGCCGGCTCACCGCCGATCCCGGGCAGATGACCGACCTTCCGGCCGCCGTCCGCGACCGGATCGCCGAAACGATGTTCCCGACGCTGCTCACCGCGGCCACCGAAGTCACGTGCGATGCCGGCCAGACTCGAAAGACGTTGTGGCGAGCCGTCAACGACCCTGCCGGCGCCACCTTCGAATCGGTGCTGATGCGCTATCCGCAGCGCAATACGGTGTGCATTTCCTCGCAGGCGGGCTGCGGCATGGCCTGCCCGTTCTGCGCCACCGGCCAGGGCGGGTTGACCCGCAACCTGTCGACCGCGGAGATTCTCGAGCAGGTGCGGGCGGCCGCCGCCGCACTGCGCGACGACTTCGGTGAAGCGGCTGGCGCCCGCCTCACCAACATCGTCTTCATGGGCATGGGGGAGCCGCTGGCCAACTATGCTCGGGTGCTGGCCGCCGTCCGTCGCATCACCGAACCCGCCGGGTTTGGAATCTCGGCACGTTCGGTGACGGTGTCGACGGTGGGTCTGGCCCCGGCGATCCGCCAACTCGCCGACGAGCGGCTCGGGGTGACGCTGGCGTTGTCGCTGCATGCGCCCGACGACGAGCTGCGCGACACACTGGTGCCGGTCAACAACCGGTGGAAGATCAGTGAGGCTTTGGACGCCGCCCGCTACTACGCCGACGTGACCGGCCGGCGGGTGTCCATCGAGTACGCGCTGATCCGCGACGTCAACGACCAGCCGTGGCGGGCCGATCTGCTGGGCAAACGACTGCACAACGCGCTGGGGCCGCTGGTGCATGTGAACCTGATCCCGCTCAACCCGACGCCGGGCAGTGACTGGGACGCCAGCCCCAAGGCGGTGGAGCGGGAATTCGTCCGGCGGGTGCGGTCGAAAGGGGTTTCCTGCACCGTGCGCGACACGCGGGGTCGTGAGATCAGTGCCGCCTGCGGGCAGCTCGCCGCCGACCGGCTGCCCGGCTGACCTACGCCGCGTACTCAGGTAACGCGATGTCGTCGCGGAATTCACGCCGGACGACCCAGTCGGCGAGCTGCGGGATGTTCAGCAGTTTGGTGACCTGGTTGCGGGTCCACAGGCCGAGCGACGTCTTCGGCGCGAACATCGACGCGAATCCGCGCGCTGACCGCTGCCTGGCCGCAACGATCGGACGCAGCCGGCGTTCATAGCGGTGGAACGCTTGACGGTGATCGGCATCCGAGCGGCTGAGTTCACCGGCCAGCACGTATGCCTGCACCATCGCGAGGCCCGCCCCCTCGCCCGCCAGCAGCGAGACCGCGGCCGCGGCGTCACCGATGAGCGCAATCCGCCCCTCCGACCAGTGGTCCATCACTATTTGGCTCGCGCGATCGAAGTACAGTTCGGAGGCCGAGTCGAGTCTGCGCAGGATCTCCGGGCATTCCCAGCCGGCGTTGCCAAAGACTTGACGCAGGGTGGCCTTGGCCTCCGACCCATTCTGCGGATCGGGGCCGCTTGTGTGGTCGGTGGTGAAAACGAAAAGAAACAGGGTCTTCCCGCCGCGCATCGCGAATCGTGCGATCATCCGCCCGGGTGTGGTGTAGGCGAGGTAGACGAGTTCGTCGCGCGGCTGATAACCCTCGGCTTCGAATGCCGCGACTCGGTAGCCGAGGTCAGTCTCGAATCCAGATTCGGGCCCGAATACCAGATCCCGCACCGGCGAATGGATACCTCCCGCGCCGATCAGCAGGTCGAATCGTCGTGACCCACCGCGCTCGAGTGTCAGCTCCACGCCCGAATCATGTTGTGTGACGGCGGAAACGCTTTCACCGAACAGGGTTTCGACATGCTGGTCGATGCAGCGGTAGATCATGGTCGCCAGATCACCACGGGGCACGGTGACGAGCCGGCCATCGACGTTGCGCCGGATCACGTCGGCCGAAAAGCCGCCCACCCGTTGCGAATTCCGGTCCACCAGTCGCAGCTCCGCTACCGCGTATCCTGCGGCGTGCAATTCGGCGGCAAGTCCCATCCGTTCGGCGACGGCGTAACCGCCACCCCAAAAGTCGACGACATAGCCGCCCGTGCGGAGCCGGGGCGCCTGTTCGATCAGTGTCGGTTCGTGGCCATAGCGCCACAGCCAGTACGCGAGCGTTGGGCCGGCGATGCCGGCGCCCACAATGGCGACCTTCATGCGCGTACCTCCCTAGCATGCGGGGTACCACTACCATAGCACTATGCAATAGTTGTACTAGGATATTAAATCTGGGCGGGAGAGGTGCCGTTGTGCTGAAAGAACTCGTGGACGTGCCTGCTGGTATTCAGGCCCTGGAGACCGTCGGGCCGGTGACAGCAGAAGATTACGAGCGAGTCTTTGCGCCGCTGGTCGATCGCGCCCGGCGATCGGCAACTCGAATGCGACTGCTCTACCAATTCGGCCCGGGCTTCGACCGCATCACGCCGGGCGCGCTATGGGCGGACACCCGACTCGGGGTGGGTTACCTGGCACTGCTCGATGGCTGCGCTGTGGTGAGCGACATCGGCTGGATTCGGGAGCCGACGCGCGGCATCGGCGCGTGGATGCCGCGTCCGGTGCGGGTGTATGCCAACCAGGAACGTGATGACGCCGTCGCGTGGCTGACCTCGCTACCTGAAGGCGCCGACGTGTCCGCCCGTGACATGGTCAAGGCCTACATTGGTGGAATGGGCGGCGCACTCGGGAGCCTCGGGAAGCTCGTCGTCTCGAACTCCGGTGGGAAGCGGGCGAATGGCGTGATGAACCAGAACGGCGGCTGACCCGTCAACTAAGACATAACACCAGCAAATGAGGTATGTCATGATTCTTCGCCTGATGTCTCCGCTCAAGTTGTTTGCTGCGGGCGTATTCGCGCTCGCGCTGATATTCGGCGGACTGATCAGTGCTCCGCGGTCGGCGGCCGCCGATGACCGGCTGCAGTTCTCCGGAACCACCCTCAGTGGCGCTCCGTTCAACGGCGCCACCTTGCAGGGCAAGCCGGCGGTGCTGTGGTTCTGGACGCCGTGGTGCCCGTTCTGCAACGCCGAAGGTCCCAGCGTCAGCCAGGTGGCGTCGGCCAATCCGGGAGTCACTTTCGTCGGTATCGCGGCGCACTCGGATGTTGCTGCGATGCAGAACTTTGTCTCCAAATACAACCTGAACTTCACCAACCTCAACGATGCCGACGGCGCGATCTGGGCCCGCTACAACGTGCCGTGGCAGCCGGCCTATGTGTTCTACCGGGCGGATGGCAGCTCGACGTTCGTCAACAACCCCACCTCGGCGATGTCGCAGCAGGAGTTGGCCGGGCGGGTTGCGGCCCTGAGGTAATGACTTCCGTGGACCAGGGCCTGATCGGTCTGGCGTTCGCCGCCGGATTGGTCGCAGCGCTGAACCCATGTGGGTTTGCCATGCTGCCCGCGTACCTGCTTCTGGTGGTACGCGGGCAGCAGTCCGGCGAACAGGCGGTCACGCCGCGGGGATTGGCCCCACTGGGCCGGGCGCTGGCGGCCACCGTCGGGATGGCGCTGGGCTTCTTGACGGTATTCGGCGTGTTCGGCCTGCTGACGATATCGGCGGCCAGCACAGTGCAGCGCTACCTGCCGTACGGCACGGTGGTGATCGGCCTGGTGCTGGTCATCCTGGGTGTCTGGCTGCTGGCGGGGCGGGAGCTGACCGCGCTGACGCCGCGAGCGATGCGCGCCCGATGGGCGCCGACGGTCCGACTGGGCTCCATGTACGGATACGGCGTCAGCTATGCCATCGCCTCGCTGTCGTGCACTATCGGGCCATTTCTGGCGGTCACTGCGGCGGGCCTTCGGGGCGGTTCGGTCGTCGGGAGCGTGGCGATCTACCTGGCGTACGTCGCGGGGCTGACCCTGGTCGTCGGCGTTCTCGCCGTCGCCGCCGCGGCGGCGAGTTCGGTGCTGGCCGACCGGTTGCGGCGAATCCTGCCGTTCGTCAACCGGATCAGCGGCGCACTGCTGGTTTTGGTCGGACTCTATGTCGGCTATTACGGGCTGTACGAACTGCGCCTGATCAGCGGCGCGCAGGTGAATCCGCAGGACGCGGTGATCACCGCCGCCGGGCGGCTGCAAGGTGTGCTGGCCGGCTGGGTGCACCAGCACGGCGCCTGGCCGTGGGCCGTGACGTTGGTCGTGCTGGTGGCCGGCGGGCTGGCCGGCGCCTGGTACCGACGGGTGCGGCGATAACGGGCACCACCATGACACTTGTCATGACATCAAAATAGTGTCAACATGACACCATGGATCTGCAACCTTTTGTTGACTCCGTCCGGCACGAGTTGAGGGTGGCCGCGGCGGCCGGCGGTGACGCCGCCCAGGAGCTGGCCGACCGGCTCAGCGCTCCACTGGAGTCGGCGGTCCGGCTGGCGCTGTTAGAAGCGCTGTCGGCCGCCGCCGAAGAGATCACCGGTGAGCTGGCGCCTCGATCCGTCGAGGTCCGGCTGCGTGGCCGCGACCCCGAGTTCATCGTCAGCGCCCCCCTCGACGAGGAGCCGAGCGGCAGCGCCGACTACGTCGGCAAGCCCGACAACCGCCTGTTCGGCGCTCAATACGAGGACGACGGAGGCACCTGGCGGGTCACCCTCCGGCTTCCCGAGGGATTGCGGACGGTAGTTGAGGGGGCCGCGCGCAGTGAGGGCGCGTCGTTGAACGCCTGGCTGGTCCGGGCCGCGGCGTTAGCCAGTCAGGGAGCCAGTCACCCAGGCGGTCAGCACGGATCGAGCCATTCCAGCCGGGGCGGCGGGCAGCGCGTCACCGGCTGGGTGCGCTGATCCACCCATTCCCTCGGACAGCAAGGAGACCAAGAATGCCGACTTTTGAGACCCCCGCGCCGATCGACGTCTGGATCGAGGCCGGCGGTGGTTCGGTGCGCCTGTTGGCGACCGACCGCGCCGACACCGTCGTCGCGGTGCGGCCCTGCGACGAATCGCGAAGTTCCGACGTTTGGGCGGCCGAACACACGCGCGTCGATTTCCGCGACCGCAAGCTGTCGGTCACCGGCGCCAGACGCGGGATGCCGCTGCTGCGCGGCGGGGACACCGAGATCGAGATCGCTCTGCCGACAGGGTCGCGGCTGCACGTATCGGTGGCATCGGCGAGCATGCGCGCCGAAGGCGAATTCGCCGACCTGAGGTTCGCGGGCTCCAGCAGCGAAGTCGAGGTCGACACCGTCACCGGAAAGATCAAGGCCACCAGCGCATCCGGGTCGTTCACCATACACGTTGTGGCTGGCAGCGCCTCGATTGTGACCAGTTCGGGCAACGTGACGATCGGCGACATCGACGGCAATCTTCGCTTCAAGGCCGCCAGCGGCTCGCTTTCCGTCGACCGACTGCGGGGCAGCGTGAAGTCGCGGACGGCGTCGGGCTCGGTGGACGTCGCGGCGGCCGTTCGTGGCGCGGTGTCGGCCCACACCAGCAGCGGCGACGTCGCTGTCGGGGTCGCTCAGGGCACCGCCGCGCGGCTGGACATCACCACCGGATCCGGTGACGTGACCAGCAAATTGGAGCCGACCGACGGCCCCGAAAAAGGCGAAGAAACCGTGGTCCTACAGATACGCAGCGGCTCCGGAGACATCAGGATTCACCGGGGTCCGGCAGCCGAGCCTGCTACCGAGCCGGCGCCCGAAACGGTCGAAGCTACTTGATCCAGCCGCGTCGCCGGCCGAGGATGTCGCGCACCAGCACGACGAGCGCCAGGCCGGCGAACCCAGCTACGAACCAGTCCTCGACATGGCCGACGTGGTTGCCGCGCCAGATCATCGCCAGCAGCAATCCGATGATGCACGCACCGGTGACGTACCAGGTGCGGTAGTTGATTCGGCTCCATCCCCACGCTGCGGACGGCACCTCGGCGACATCGACGCCGTTGTAGCGGTCCACCTCGGTACTGGCCACAGCGATTCCTCCGGTCGGATCTCGGCTTCTAAATAGACTCCAGCTTCGAATTAGAAGATGTTCCGACATTCTGGCACACTGGGCGCCCGCAGCTGTGGGGACTTTGCCATGCTTACGCCGGCGGCATCAACACGGTGTCGATCATGTACACCACCGCGTTCGCAGTTTGCACCCCACCGCACACCACCGAAGCGTTGTTGGCCTTCAGTCCGTTACCCGAACCGGTCACCGTCACCGGCGCACCTTGCAGGGAGTTGTGCATGCCGCCGACCTGAGCCGGGCTGAGCTGCCCCTGGACCACGTGGTAGGTGAGGATCTTATTCAGCAGCGGCCCATCGGTTTTCAGCGATTGCATCGTCGCCGCGTCGAGCTTGCCGAACGCTTGATCGGTGGGAGCGAACACCGTGTACTGCCCGCTGTTGAGCGTGTCCACCAGGTTCACCTGCGGGTTGAGCTTGCCCGACAGTGCCGCGGTCAGCGAGGTCAGCATCGGATTGTTCGACGCCGCCACCGCGACCGGGTCATTCGCCATCCCGGCTACCGATCCCGGCCCCGTCGGCACCTGCTGTGCGTACGCCGCGCATCCGGGTCCGACCAGATTGGTCGCGGGGCTGGCCACCGCCGTCGGGGCGGCGACCACCGCGAGACCCATCGCAGCGGCTGCGGCGAAAGTGGTTGCCGCAAAGGCCTTTTTGGGTGTCTTGCTGCGTGTCTTCATTGACTTCTACTCCTGAGATAGGAATTTCTTGCTGACATGAATGATTCGGAGCCGCGCCCCTTTTGGATGGGTCTACAGCAAATTCGGATCAGCCGTAGGTGAACGAAAACACCTGCAGCCCGCGACTGGGACGCACCTCGAGCGTCCCGGGTGCCACCTGGTCGCCGGCGACGACCTGATGCGACGTCGGCGGTCCGCCGACCGGCACCGTCGTCGACTTTCCGTCCCGCGTCACGGTCAGAGTTCCGGTGCCGCCGACCACGATGTAGACGTTCTTCGCGTGATAGTCGAGTCTGATGCGCGAATCGTCGCCGTCGGCCGTCGCGCCCTGGTAGTCCAGCGACCACGGGCCGCTCAGGGCGAACGTATCGGCGGGCTGTCCCGGTGGATAGCCGAACGTCGCCGACCCCTGGTCGTACACCCCGCCGCCGGCGAAGTTGACCGCCTTGCCCACGCCGAAGTAGGTCTCCGCCGTCAGACCCCCGGTGGGCGTGGTGTCGGGCGCTCCTACCGGCGCCGGCAGCTTGGCGGCTGGATTGGCGTCCAGCAGCAACTGCCTGATCAGCTTCTCGGTGCCGTCATAGTCGCCCTCGCCGAATTTGATATGCCGCACAGTGCCGTTGGCGTCGATCAAATACTCCGCGGGCCAGTACCGGTTGCGGTAGTTCGTCCACGTCGAGTAGCTATTGTCAAGCGCCACTGGATATTTGATGCCCAGATCGGCCGCGCCGGCCGCCACGTTGGCGGTGACTTTCTCGAATCCGTACTCGGGGGTGTGCACGCCGATCACCTCTAATCCGGCGTCCCGGTAGGCCTGGTACCAGCCGACCACATGCGGGATGGCGCGTTGGCAATTGATGCAGGAATACGCCCAGAAGTCGATCAGCACGACGCGGCCCCGCAACGAGCGCAGGTCCAGCGGAGTGTTCTCCGGGGTGTTCAGCCATGCCGTGATGCCCTTGATATCGGGTGCGGGGCCGCAACTTTCGAGCTGGTTCGCCCCGTCGGTGCAGTTCGACAGCTGCGCGTTCTGGTCGTTGACGATGCCGCCGAGGTTGAGCTTGTCGCGGATCTTGTCCGCCCCGGGGACCTTCTGCTGCAACGCGCTGGTGTAGTCGGGGATGGCCCGCTGCAGCACCGCGGGCAGGTTGAACACCAGCGCCACCGCCAGCAGGATCGTCACGATCCCGGCCGCGATCCGGATCTCGCGCTGACCACGCCGAAACGCGCTCACCCGTTCGGCCACCTGCCGGCCGGCCAGTGCGAAGACCAACAACGGCAGGGCGGCCCCGATCGCGAATGCGCTGGTGAGTACGACGGTGTTGACACCGATCGCCGAGGTGGCCCCGGCCACCACGATCGCGGCGAGCACCGGGCCCGCGCACGGAACGTAGAGGACGCCCAACGCCAGGCCCAGGCCGAACCCGTTGCCGCGGGTGTTGATCTGCTTTTGCGGGATGCGGGAAAACGGGCGCTCCAGCAGCTGCTCGAAGCGGGGAAAGATCAGCCCGAGCCCGATCGCCACCAGCGCGACCAGCGCCACCCAGCGAATCGCGTCCTGCCGGATGTGCAGCAGCGACAGCAAGGCCGAGCCGACGAGCGTGACGACGCTGAAGCTCAGCACCAGCCCGGCGATCACCCGATACGGGCGCAGCGTGTCCGACAGGGGCCGTTTCGGCCTGGCTGCGACGGCGACCGCGCCCGGCTCAGTCCCGGTGTCCTCGGCGGCGACACTGCGCGCGCCGGAGAAGAAGATCACCGGCAGCACCGGCAGGATGCAGGGGGATATGCCGGTGATCAGGCCGCCGATCAGGCCGATGAGTGCGAGCGTCAACATGCTCTGCATTCGGAGCTGTCGGCGTCACGGATTGGCCGATTCGGCAACCGGGCGGGGCACAATAGACAGGTGACGAACGCATACGCCGACGGCCGCCTGCGCGTGCTGGTGCTGGGCAGTACCGGCTCAATCGGCACCCAGGCGCTGGAGGTCATCGCCGCCAATCCCGACCGCTTCGAGGTGGTCGGGCTGGCCGCCGGGGGTGCGAACCTGGACACGCTGCTGCGTCAGCGCGCCGAGACCGGGGTGACCAACATCGCCATCGCCGACGAGCACGCGGCGCGGCGGGCCGGCATACCTTCTCCGGTCCCTTTCACCGGCCCCAGCGCGGCGACCCGGCTGGTGGAGGAGACCGAGGCCGACGTCGTCCTCAATGCCCTGGTCGGGGCGCTGGGACTGCGGCCCACGCTGGCGGCCCTGCAGTCCGGTGCCCGGCTGGCCCTGGCCAACAAGGAATCGCTGATCGCGGGCGGTCCGTTGGTGCTGCAGGCGGCCCAGCCCGGTCAGATCGTGCCGGTCGACTCCGAGCACTCCGCGCTGGCCCAGTGCCTGCGCGGCGGCACCCCCGGTGAAGTCGCCAAGCTGGTGCTGACCGCCTCCGGCGGCCCGTTTCGCGGCTTTTCGGCCGCCGATCTCGAGAACGTCACCCCCGAGCAGGCCGGCGCCCATCCGACCTGGTCGATGGGCCCGATGAACACGCTGAACTCGGCGTCGCTGGTTAACAAGGGCCTCGAGCTCATCGAAACCCACCTGTTGTTCGGCATTGGTTACGACCGCATCGAGGTCGTGGTACACCCGCAGTCGATCGTCCATTCGATGGTCACGTTCATCGACGGCTCGACGATCGCCCA
Organism: Mycobacterium sp.; assembly: GCF_035499775.1. Taxonomy (GTDB): domain Bacteria; phylum Actinomycetota; class Actinomycetes; order Mycobacteriales; family Mycobacteriaceae; genus Mycobacterium. Next base: position 21,407 of record NZ_DATJYB010000327.1, read on the forward strand.
GGCCAGCCCGCCGGACATGAAGCTGCCCATCTCGCTGGCGTTGGGCTGGCCGCGGCGGGTCAGCGGCGCCGCTCCTGCCTGCGATTTCACCACCGCGTCGACCTGGGAGTTCGAGCCGCTGGACCACGACGTCTTCCCCGCGGTAGAGCTGGCCCGACGGGCCGGCCAGGCGGGCGGTTGCATGACCGCCGTCTACAACGCCGCCAACGAAGAGGCGGCAGCGGCATTCCTCGAAGGCCGGATCGGCTTCCCGGCAATCGTCGGCACTATCGCCGAGGTATTGCACATCGCCGACCCATGGGCCGCCGAACCCGCTACCGTGGATGACGTACTCGACGCGCAGCGCTGGGCGCGGGAACGGGCCCAGCGCGCGATCGCCACAGCAAGCTCGGCCCCCGCTTCTGGAAAGGCCTCAAGAATGGCTTTAGAAAGGTCCTGACCGCTGATGATGTTCGTTATCGGCATTGTGCTGTTCGCGCTTGCCATCCTGATCTCGGTGGCCCTGCACGAGTGCGGCCACATGTGGGCGGCGCGCGCTACCGGCATGAAGGTGCGTCGGTATTTCGTCGGGTTCGGTCCCACCTTGTGGTCGACGCGCCGCGGTGAAACCGAATACGGCGTCAAAGGCATCCCGGCGGGAGGTTTCTGCGACATCGCCGGGATGACCCCGGTGGAGGAGCTGGCACCCGACGAGACCGAGCGCGCGATGTACAAGCAGGCGACCTGGAAGCGGGCCGTGGTGCTGTTCGCCGGGCCCGGCATGAACTTCGTCATCTGCCTGGTGCTCATCTATTTCATCGCCCTGATCTGGGGACTGCCCAACCTGCATCAGTCCACCAGGGCTGTGGTCGGCGAAACTGTTTGCGTCGCATCGGAAACCAGCCCGGGCAAGTTCGACAAGTGTGACGGCAACGGACCGGCGGCGGCAGCCGGAATCCTCAAGGGCGACGTCGTCGTGAAGGTCGGGGACACCCCGGTGTCCAACTTCGACGAAATGGCCGCTGCGGTACGCAAGTCGCACGGCGTCGTTCCGGTCGTCGTCGAGCGTGACGGCACCACGATCACCAAGTACGTCGATGTCACGCCGACCCAACGCTGGACCTCGGCGGGATCAGGCGGACAACCCACCTCCGCCACCGTCGGCGCCATCGGGGTCGGCGCCACCCGCAGCGGGTTCACGCATTACAACGTGCTCACCGCGGTGCCTGCCACCTTGGGGTTCTCGGCCGACCTGACCGGCGAGGTGGGCAAGGCACTGATCACCATCCCGACGAAGGTCGGAGCGTTGGTGCATGCCATCGGCGGCGGCCAGCGCGACCCGGGCACGCCGATGAGTGTCGTCGGTGCCAGCATCATCGGCGGCGATACCGTCGACCACGGTCTGTGGATGGCGTTCTGGTTCTTCTTGGCCCAGCTGAACCTCATTCTTGGCGCGATCAACCTGGTCCCGTTGCTGCCCTTCGACGGCGGCCACATCGCGGTCGCGTTCTACGAGAAGATCCGCAACATGATCCGGTCCGCCCGCGGCAAGGTCGCGGCCGCGCCGGTGAACTACCTCAAACTGATGCCGGCGACGTATGTGGTGCTGGTCTTCGTGGTCGGCTACATGCTGTTGACCGTGACCGCTGACCTGGTCAATCCGATCAGGCTGTTCCAGTAGGCGAACAGAGAACCAGGGAGGAGACGAACAGTGACCATTGGCCTGGGCATGCCTGGCAAACCTGAGCCTCCGGCGCCCACGCTTGCCCCCCGGCGCACCACGCGTCAGTTGATGGTCCGTGACGTCGGGGTCGGCAGCGACTATCCGATTTCGGTGCAGTCGATGTGCACCACCAAAACCCATGACGTCAACTCGACGTTGCAGCAGATCGCCGAGTTGACCGCGACGGGTTGTGACATTGTCCGGGTGGCCTGCCCGCGGCAAGAGGACGCCGACGCGCTTGCCGAGATCGCCCGGCACAGCTCGATTCCGGTCATCGCCGACATCCACTTCCAGCCGAAGTACATCTTCGCCGCCATCGACGCGGGCTGCGCCGCGGTGCGGGTAAACCCGGGCAACATCAAGGAGTTCGACGGCCGGGTCGGCGAGGTCGCCAAGGCCGCCGGCGCGGCCGGCATCCCGATCCGGATCGGGGTCAACGCCGGCTCGCTGGACAAGCGGTTCATGGAGAAATACGGCAAGGCGACGCCCGAGGCGCTGGTGGAGTCGGCGCTGTGGGAGGCCTCGCTGTTCGAGGAGCACGGTTTCGGCAACATCAAGATCAGCGTCAAGCACAACGACCCGGTGGTGATGGTCGAAGCCTACGAGCTGCTGGCCGCGCAGTGCGACTACCCGCTGCACCTCGGTGTCACCGAGGCCGGTCCCGCTTTCCAGGGCACGATCAAGTCCGCTACCGCGTTCGGCGCGCTGCTCTCGCAGGGCATCGGCGACACCATCCGGGTGTCGCTGTCGGCGCCGCCGGTCGAAGAGGTCAAGGTCGGAAGTCAGATCCTCGAGTCGCTGAACCTGCGGCCGCGTTCGCTCGAGATCGTGTCCTGCCCGTCGTGCGGCCGGGCCCAGGTCGACGTCTA
>NZ_DATJYB010000328.1:0-8019 GCF_035499775.1 Mycobacterium sp.
CACCGGCCAGGTCTTGTCGACGGCGTGAAACCACCAATAGAACAGACCCAGCCCGATCTGCGCGGCGGCGACCCACGCGCCGAGCAGCACCAGAACCAGTTGCCACCACTTCAGATACTGGTAGCGCCCGGGCACCGTAACCGGCACGACAGCCGGCTCAAGCGCCGAGTCGTCGGCAGCCTCCGGCTCGGGCGCCTCGGGCTCTTTGGGCTCTTTCGTGTCGTCCGGCGCTTCCGCGATCGGAAAGGGCTTCGAGTCGTCGTCGAAATCGGGGACAAACGGCACCGACGGTTCGCCGGTGTCGAACTTCGGATCGTCAGCCACCCGACGTCACCTGGATAGCGACGAGCGCACCGAACCAGCCTGGCGCCAGCGCGAGGATGAATCCGCCCAGCATCGTCACCCAGCGGCGCCCGGACAACAGGATCACCGCCAGCCCCAGCACACTGGGGATTCCGACGACCAGCGCAATGACGACGTCCGGTCGGACCCGCGTGTGGACCAGCAGTGTGGACGCCACCCCCGCCAGTTCCCCTACCGCGCTGCCGATCAACATGGCGCTGGCCAGCAGCCAGGGACGCGGAAGCGGGATCACGCTGCGACCTTACTGCGGCATCAGCGCGGCGCCGGGCACGTTTCCGGCGGGTTCCCGGCTACAACCTGGCCACGATTTGACGGTCGTTCGCCACGCTCGTACGCAGCGCCGGTGATCACCGGTACCGCTTCTAGCAGCGCTTTCTCGTCGTCGGTAAAGACCCGGCCGCGGCTGAGGAACCGCATCCCTTCCGGCGCTTCCAGGCTGAACCCGCCGCCCCGCCCCGGCACCACGTCGATGACCAGCTGAGTGTGCTTCCACGCCTGATACTGCGGGCCGGAGATCCACACCGGCACCCCTTCGGCTCCGACATCGAGCACACCCAGCAGGACGTCGCGGTCACCGACGAGGAAGTCTCCGAGCGGGTAGCACATCGGCGACGACCCGTCGCAGCAGCCGCCGGACTGATGGAACATCACCGGGCCATGACTGTCCTGCAACCGTTCCAGCAGCTCGGCCGCGGCCTCGGTGATGAGCGCCCCGGGCGGAGCGGCCTGGCTCATTGGATAAACCCGGGACCCATCAGAAGAACCCAAGCGCCTTGTCCGAGTAGGACACCAGCAGGTTCTTGGTTTGCTGGTAATGCTCGAGCGCCATCTTGTGGCCCTCGCGGCCGAAGCCGGACTGCTTGTAGCCGCCGAACGCCGAGTGCGGCGGATACACGTGGTAGCAGTTCACCCACACCCGGCCGGCCTTGATCTCGCGGCCGGCCCGGTATGCGGTGTTGCCGTCGCGGCTCCACACCCCTGCGCCCAGCCCGTAGAGGGTGTCGTTGGCGATGCCCATCGCGTCGGCGTAGTCGTTAAACGGCGTCACCGCCACCACCGGGCCGAAGATCTCCTCCTGGAAGATCCGCATCTTGTTGTTGCCAGTGAAGATCGTCGGTTGCATGTAGTAACCGCCGGACAAGTCGCCGCCCAGCTCGGCACGCTCGCCGCCGGTGATGATCTTGGCGCCCTCACCCTTGCCGATCTCGATGTAGGACAGGATCTTTTCCAGCTGGTCGTTGGACGCCTGGGAACCCAGCATGGTCTCGGAGTCCAGCGGATCACCCTGCCGGACCGCCTTGGTCCGGATCGCGGCCAGTTCCAGGAACTCGTCGTGGATGTCGGACTGGATGAGGCTGCGCGACGGGCAGGTGCACACCTCGCCCTGGTTGAGGGCGAACATCGTGAAGCCCTCCAGCGCCTTGTCCTGGAAGTCGTCGTTGGCGGCCATCACATCGGAGAAGAAGATGTTGGGGCTCTTGCCGCCGAGCTCCAGTGTGACCGGGATCAGGTTCTGGCTGGCGTACTGCATGATCAGCCGCCCGGTGGTGGTCTCGCCGGTGAACGCGACCTTGGCGATCCGGTCGCTGGACGCCAGCGGCTTGCCGGCCTCCGCACCGAATCCGTTGACGATGTTGACCACGCCGGGCGGCAACAGGTCACCGATCAGCGACATCAGGTAGAGGATCGAGGCCGGTGTCTGCTCGGCCGGCTTGAGCACCACCGCGTTGCCCGCAGCCAGCGCCGGCGCCAGCTTCCAGGCGCCCATCAGGATCGGGAAGTTCCACGGAATGATCTGCCCGACGACGCCGAGCGGCTCATGAAAGTGGTAGGCGACGGTGTCCTCGTCGATCTGGGACAGCGCGCCTTCCTGGGCCCGGATCGCCGCCGCGAAGTACCGGAAGTGATCGGCCGCCAGCGGGATGTCGGCGGCGATCGTCTCCCGGACGGGCTTGCCGTTGTCCCAGACCTCGGCCACTGCCAGGGCGTGCGTGTGCTCGTCGATACGGTCGGCGATCTTGTTCAGGATCGCGGCCCGTTCGGTCGGGGAGGTCTTGCCCCAGGCCGGCGCCGCCGCGTGCGCGGCGTCCAGCGCCTTCTCGATGTCGGCCTCGTCGGAGCGCGGTATCTCGCAGAACGACTCGCCGGTCACCGGCGTCGGGTTCTCGAAATAGCGGCCCTGCGCCGGCGCGACCCACTCGCCGCCGATGAAGTTTCCGTACCTGGATTCATATGACATCAGTGCACCGTCGGCACCTGGACGTGCGAAGACAGTCATTTGCTCGGCTCCCTCATTCGACCCCATGTGTAATACAACTCACAGTACCGCCGCAGGCCAGAATGGCTTCCATGACATCTGGATCCGAAGACCCGTACCTGTGGCTCGAAGACGTCACCGCCGACGAGGCACTGGACTGGGTCCGCGCGCGCAACGAACCGGCCAAGGCGGAGTTCTGTGACGACGAGTTCGAGCGGATGCGCACCGAGGCGCTCGAGGTGCTCGACACCGACGCCCGGATCCCCTACGTGCGGCGACGCGGCGAGCACCTCTACGACTTCTGGCGCGACGCCACCAATCCGCGCGGACTGTGGCGACGCACCACGCTGGACAGCTACCGCACCGACAATCCGGAGTGGGACGTGCTGATCGACGTCGACGAACTCGGTCGCGTCGACGACACGAACTGGGTGTGGGGCGGCGCCACCGTCATCGAACCGGAGCTCACCCGCGCCCTGGTCAGCCTGTCCCGCGGCGGCTCGGATGCCGTGGTGGTCCGCGAATTCGACATGGCGACACGTGAATTCCTGCCCGACGGGTTCGAGCTGCCGGAGGCCAAGTCGCAGGTCGCCTGGGCCGATCCGGACACCGTGCTGGTGGGCACCGACTTCGGTCCCGGCTCGCTGACCGACTCCGGCTACCCGCGCATCGTCAAGCGCTGGCGCCGCGGCACACCATTGACGGATGCGGAAACGATCTTCGCGGGCGAACCCACCGATGTCAGCGCCGGCGGTTCCAAGGATCGAACCCCCGGCTTCGAGCGCACCTTCCTGGGCCGCTCCACGGACTTCTGGAACACCGAGCGCTATGAGCTGCGCGACTCGGAACTGATCCACCTCGACGTGCCCAGCGACGTCAGCAGCCTCTCGATTCACCGCGAGTGGCTGCTGATCGACCTGCGCACCGACTGGTCCGTCAACGGCACCACCTACCGCGCCGGCTCGCTGCTGGCAGCGAAATACGATGAATTCCTCAGCGGTACAAGAGAATTAGATGTGGTTTTCGAGCCGGACGAGCACACCTGCCTCTACCACTACGCATGGACCCGGGACCGGCTGCTGATCGTCTCGTTGGCCGATGTGGCCAGCCGGGTCGAGATAGTCATACCGGGCAGCTGGGAGCGCGAACCGATTCAAGGCATCCCCGCGTCGACCAACACCGTCATCGCCACCGCCGACGACACCGGCGACGAGTTCTTCCTTGACTCAAGCGGATTCGACGCGCCGTCCCGCCTGCTGCGCGGCACCGGTGACGGGGACCTTGAGCAGATCAAATCCGCCCCGGCGTTCTTCGATGCCGAAAACATCACTGTGGCACAGCATTTCGTGGAATCTGAGGACGGCACGTCGATCCCCTACTTCGTCGTCCGGCCCGCCGGGAGCGACGGACCCACCCCCACGCTGCTGTACGGCTACGGCGGATTCGAAACGGCCAACACACCGGCCTACAGCGGCGTGCTTGGTCGGCTGTGGCTGGCCCGCGGTGGCACCTACGTGCTGGCCAACATTCGCGGTGGCGGCGAATACGGGCCCACCTGGCACACCCAGGCGATGCGGGCGGAACGGCACAAGGTGGCCGAGGACTTCGCCGCTGTGGCCGACGATTTGGTGAATCGCGGCATCACCACGGTCAAGCAACTCGGCGCCCAGGGCGGCAGCAACGGCGGGCTGCTGATGGGGATCATGTTGACCAAATACCCGGAGAAGTTCGGGGCGCTGGTCTGCAGCGTGCCATTGCTGGACATGAAGCGCTACCACCTGTTGCTGGCCGGCGCCTCATGGATGGCCGAATACGGCGACCCCGACAACCCCGACGACTGGGCTTTCATCTCCGAATACTCTCCGTACCAGAACATTTCGTCGGAACGCGAGTACCCGCCGATATTGCTGACCACCTCCACCCGCGACGACCGGGTGCATCCGGGCCACGCCCGCAAGATGACCGCCGCGCTCGAGGCCGCCGGCCATCGGGTCTGGTACTACGAGAACATCGAGGGCGGACATGGCGGCGCGGCCGACAACGAACAGCTCGCGTTCAAGTCGGCGTTGAGCTACTCGTTCCTGCACCGCATGTTGCGCGCCTGAGCGTTTACCTACCGTGCCGACCGGGCACCCACCGTGATCATGTCGTCGCAACTACCGGGGGTCCTTGATTCACTGTCCACATTTCTGCAGCGCTACGGCTACTTTGCGCTGGTCGGCGTGGTCGCCGTGGAGGGCATCGGGATCCCGGCCCCTGGCCAAATCATCCTGATCGCGGCCGGGGTCTACGCGGCGTCGGGCCAGCTGAATCTGGTGGCGGTGCTGATAGCGGCGTTGCTGGCCGCGGTGATGGGGGACAACCTCGGGTATGCGATCGGCCACTTCGGCGGGCGACCGCTGGTGCGGCGCTTTGGCCGGTTCGTCTTCCTGACCGAAAAGCGGGTGGAGGCGACCGAACGCTTTTTCCACGGCCGCGGCAACATGGTCGTGCTGGTCGGGCGGTTCGTCGACGGACTGCGCCAGGGCATCGGGATCGTCGCGGGCATGGCGCAGATGCAGTGGCGCCGCTTTTTGACCTACAACGTGGTGGGCGCCATCGGCTGGGTCGGCCTGTGGGTCCTGGTCGGATATTCGGCCCAGGCACACATCCCCACGATTTACGCCAAATTCGATCAGTACCAGATCTACCTGCTGGTGGCCGTGGCCGTCGTGGTGGTGGCGCTGCTGACGCGATGGCTGTATCGGCGGCAGCGCACGCCGGCCGGTGAATAGCCGTACCCACCAAGGACATTGGTGCGCGCTAGTAGAGGAGCGACGGAATCCAGCACCCGTTCGGTTCGGCGTACTCGCCGAGCGACATGTAGGTCACCGGCTTGACCGCACGCAGACCCTCCCTGAGACACCAGCGCAAAAGGCCGGCTTGCCGCGTCGGGAGGAGGAACGAGGCGGGCTGGCCATCCGCCGTTGCCGCGCCTGCGATCAAGTCGCGCATGTCGCGCTCCGTCTCCGCGACAGCGTATGCAGCCGGAAAGAAGGTGAGAGTTGTCGCATAGGCGCGAATCTCGCCTGCACGAACAACTACCGACGGCGAGAAGCCAGGTGTGCGGAGTGCGTCGCGCAGTTCGTTGGTTCGTTCGAAGCCGTGGACCTTGAGGCATAGCTGTTCGCATTCGGGGAGATCGCTCTCTTCGAGCGAACGCACCTCGGCGTCGGCCGGTGGACCGCTTTTGGGTGTTCCGCACATTACGATGGCCGGCTCTTTGACCTCGAATCCCAGTGACGCATATAGCGACAGCGACTGCATGTTGAAGGCGTCCTGGAAGAGGCGGATACCGCGCGCGCCGGCGCCTCGCTCCATGACTGCTTCCATCAGGCGGCGGCCGACGCCGCGCCCCTGTGCCTCAGGGTCGACCGTGATGGGTCCAACGCCGGTGATCGGTCCGCGTTGGTCGAGGAAATTCGACCCCACGATCCGTCCCTCGTCTTCGGCGACGACACCCCAGATCGAGGGATGCTCGATGAAATTCCCTGTCAACCGCTCTGCGTCCTCGAGCGTCGGGAAGTCGCGCGGAAAGCGATAGTAGTCGTGGAGACGACCAAACGCCTCGTAGATGATGCGGGTGCATTCGGGGCCATCGGCGGGCTCGATGGCTCGAAGAGTGAGCGCTGGCCGCCTCGTCTCGTCCCGCCCGGGCGGCTCAGCCATGTCGTCAGTGTTGCATGCTGTTGGCTGTTCCATCGGCCGGTTGGACGGGGGGATATCGTCGCTGAACATGCCTGACTTCGAAACGCTGCTGTACACCACCGCCGGCCCGGTCGCCACCATCACGCTCAACCGCCCGGAGCAACTCAACACCATCGTTCCGCCCATGCCCGACGAGATCGAGGCGGCTATCGGGCTGGCCGAACGCGACCAGGACGTCAAGGTCATCGTGCTGCGCGGCGCGGGCCGCGCGTTCTGCGCCGGCTACGACTTCGGCGGCGGTTTTCAGCACTGGGGCGAGGCCATGATGACGGACGGGAAATGGGATCCGGGCAAGGATTTCGCGATGATCACTGCGCGCGAGACCGGGCCGACCCAGAAGTTCATGGCCATCTGGCGCGCGTCCAAGCCGGTGATCGCGCAGGTGCACGGCTGGTGTGTCGGTGGCGCCAGCGACTACGCGCTGTGCGCCGACCTGGTGATCGCCAGCGAGGACGCGGTGATCGGCACGCCGTACGCCCGCATGTGGGGGGCGTACCTGACCGGCATGTGGCTCTATCGACTGAGCCTGGCCAAGGTCAAATGGCACTCGCTGACCGGCCGGCCGCTGACCGGTGTGCAGGCCGCCGAGGTCGAGCTGATCAACGAGGCGGTGCCGTTCGAACGCCTCGAAGCCCGGGTCGCCGAGATCGCCGCGGAGCTGTGCCAGATCCCGCTGTCCCAGTTGCGCGCGCAGAAGCTGATCGTCAATCAGGCGTACGAGAACATGGGCCTGGCATCCACTCAGATGCTCGGCGGCATCCTCGACGGCCTGATGCGCAACACCCCCGAAGCGCTCGACTTCATTCAGATCGCCCAGACCCAGGGAGTGCGGGCCGCAGTGCAGCGCCGTGACGGGCCGTTCGGCGATTACAGCCAGGCTCAGCCGGAGCTGCGACCGGACCCCTCGCATGTCATCGTGCCTGATAGCGGTGTATAGTGAGACGGGCTATTAATCTTGTCACCTGTTGGCCCGTCAGGGCCTGAAAGTGTTACGGTAACGAACATGTCTTGGCTGAATTCCAGCCTGCGTGCAGGCGCCATTTCTCTCGCCCTGGGCATCACCGCCGCGATCTTCCCGCAGCTCGCCGCGGCCGACTCCACGGACGATTTCCCGATCCCCCGCAGGCAGATCGCCACCACCTGCGACGCGGAGCAATATCTGGCGGCCGCCAGGGACACCAGCCCGGTGTACTACCAGCGGTACATGATCGACTTCCACAATCGGCCGCCGGACATCCAGCAGGGCGCGATCGACCGCATCCACTGGTTCTACTCCCTGGACCCCGCCGGTCGCAGGCAGTACTCCGAGGACACCGCGACGGACATCTACTACGAGCAGATGGCGACGCACTGGGGTAACTGGGCGAAGATCTTCTTCAACAACAAGGGTGTCGTGGCGAAGGCCACCGAAGTCTGCACCGGGTATCCCCGCGGCGACATGTCGGTCTGGAACTGGACCGCGTAGCCCACGTGGCGATCGCGAGCGCGGCGCAGCCGGGCGAAGCGGGTCGCCACCATCTGGATTAGTCAGCGAAGACGGTGGTCCAGTCGTCGCGGATGCTGACGACGGTCCAGCCGCTCGCTGCGGCTTCGTCGAGGGCCTTTTCCGCGCCGGCGACATAGTCGAATTCCCGGCCGGCGTCGTCGTGGCG
>NZ_DATJYB010000329.1:0-3956 GCF_035499775.1 Mycobacterium sp.
ACGCCGCGCTGCACCAACTCGCGCACCATCTCCTCGGCGAAAAACGGGTTCCCCGCGGCCCGCTCGGCGATGATCGTCGCGAGCTCGCTGACCGAGGGATCGGTACCCAGCAGCACACCTAACAGGGTGGCGGTGTCCGAATCACCCAGTGCGGCAAGGGCTATCGTCTGAGCGCCGGGTGCGCGCGTCAGTGCGCCCTGGTATTCGGGGCGGGCGGTGATCAGCACCATCACCCTGGTCTGGGGGATCACCGCGAGGAAGTCGGCCAGCATCGACTCGCTCACCGCATCGATCCAATGCGCATCCTCGATCACGTAGAGCGCCGGTCGGGTGCGTGCCAGCGATGCGGTGTTGATCAGTGCGATCAGCCGGCGCCGCCGCGCGTCGGGGTTGATTTGGGGGAGCGGTACCTCGGGGTCGGCCATGCCGAGCAGATCGTCAAGCAGTAGGAGATCCTGTGGATCGGCATCGGAAGGCGCGGCGGCGCGCAACCGCGTCCGTGCGGCTTCGCCGTCGACCTCGGCCACATTCATGGCGGCCCGCAACAGCCGTGTCACGGCATGGAATGGAACGTCGCTCGCGTGCGATTCGCAAAAGGCCCAATACACCTCGACCCCGCGGCCGGAGGCGAGCGCAGCAACCTCGCGGGCGACCCGGCTTTTGCCGATGCCCGGCGGTCCGACCACGGTCACGACGCCACCGCGGCCGCCGATCGTGCGGTCCACCATGGCGTCAAGCGCCGCGATCTCCCAGCGCCTGCCGACCAGGCTCGGCTCGGCGCGCCCGACCACCCCTTGCCGCGGCTGGATCGCGAGCAGCCGGTGCGTGCGCAACGGTTGCCCGGCGCCCTTGATGTGCATCCACTCCGGTTCGGCCAGCAGCACGGTGTGCTCGACCAGCTGTGCGGTCGACTCGGAAAGCAGCACCCCGCCCTCCGGCGCCGCGGATTCCATCCGCTGGGCATACCCTACTGTCTCGCCGGTCGCGGCGTATCCCAGTGCGCCCGAACCGATTTCACCGGCGATCACCCGACCCGAGTTCAGGCCCACCCGCAACCGCAGCGCCACGCCGTCGCGCTGCAGCACCTCGGCCGCCAGCCGGGTGGCTTCGTCCTGGATGGCCAGCGCGGCCAGACACGCGCGAAAGGCGTGGTCCTCCAAGGCAACCGGGGCGCCGAATAGCGCCATCACGCCATCGCCGTTGTAGTCGACGGTGCCGCCGTAGCGTTGCACCAACGCCGCCGACCGCTCCACCAGGGCGGTCATGATTTCGCGCAACCGCTCGAGGTCCAAGACGGCCGCGATGTCCATCGACCCCACCACGTCGGCGAACAGCACCGTCACCTGCTTGTATTGCGCCGTATCACCCGAAACCGCAGTCGGGGCGCCGCACTCGTCGCAGAACCTTGCGTTCGCTCGCAGGCCAGTGCCGCATGACCCGCAGGCCTTCATCCCTGCACCACCGATCCAGGAGTCCCGACCACCCCTGATTGACCAACAATACGGCGTCCACCAACACGTCGACGGGCAAAAGCAAAGCCCATATCAGGTTCCTAGGGCAAACCTTGACAGTGTCATAGTTACAGTGTCAGTATCGATGCATGACCGAGCGGCCGTCGTGGACGCTGGACGAACTGGTGCGACGGGTCGCCGACAGCCTGGCCGATCCGGGGTACCCGGGCGCGCCCAACGGGCGAGTGCGGGAGCTGCCCGATCGGCGGATTGTGCGCTGGTACACGACGACCGGACTTGTCGACCGGCCCGCCATGCAGGGCCGCACAGCGATCTACTGCACCAGGCACCTGCTGCAGATCGTCGCCGTCAAACGCCGTCAGGCGCAGGGCCGCTCGCTGGCCGAGATCCAGGCCGAACTCGCCGGCGCGACAAACGAAACGCTGCGCCGCATCGCCGCCGTTCCCGACGAGATCATCGCGGCGGAGCCGGCGTATGAGTCGGCGGCGCGCCCCCGCTTCTGGGCCGATCCGCCCGTCGAACCGGTGGCCAACGGTGACGGCGCTGACAGTGTCACGACGCTGTCCGCGGTGAACCTGCCGGGTGGCGCGCTGTTGCTGCTGCCCGCCCGACCTGACGAAGACGACATCCATGCGATCGGTGCGGCCGCCCGGCCGCTGCTGGAAGTGCTGGCTGAACGTGGATTGCTGTCAGGCTTGCTACCCCTCGACGAACGGAGCCCATCATGACCGTCCGCACCACGTCGACGACCGACGACGAGGCGGGGTTGGGTGCGCTGCGCACCGAGCGGGGCAACCTGCCCCTCGACCGCATCGACGTTCGGGCCGAGATCAGCGGGCTCACCAGCCAAGTCGAGCTGAGGCAGGACTTCGTCAACACCTTCGACGTGCCGCTGGAAGCCAGCTATGTGTTCCCGCTGCCGGATCGCGCCGCGGTCACCCGAATGCAGCTGACCGCCGACGGTCGCGTCGTCGAGGCCGAGCTACGCGAGCGGGAGGCTGCCCGTCGCGCGTACGACGGGGCCGTCGAGTCGGGCCGGCGTGCGTCCATCACCGAAGAGGAGCGGCCGGAAATCTTCACCATGCGGGTTGGCAACATCCTGCCGGGTGCACGGGTCAGCGTCGCACTCACGCTGCTCAACCCGCTGGCCTGCGAGGACGGCGAGGCGACGTTCCGGTTCCCGCTCGTGGTGGCGCCGCGGTACATCCCGGGCAAGCCCCTCGCCGATACCGCGGTCGGCGACGGCTATGCCCACGACACCGATGCGGTTCCCGACGCCTCGCGCATCACCCCGCCGGTGCTGTTGCCCGGATTCCCCAACCCGGTTCCACTGACCATCGACGTCGGCATCGACCCTGCCGGTCTGACACCGTCGGAGGTGCGGTCGAGCCTGCCCGCGGTGACTACCGACGACGGCCGGATACGGGTTCAGCCAGGGGCGCAGGCCGACCGGGATTTCGTCCTGCGGTTGCGCTACGGCGCTGACGACCTCACCGACTCGCTCGTCCTGGTTCCGGACGCCGACGGCGACGAGGGTACCTATCGGCTCACCGTGCTGTCGCCAGCGTCAACTGGGCCGCTGCGCCCGCGCGACCTGGTGCTGGTGCTGGACCGTTCCGGCAGCATGCGCGGATGGAAGATGATGGCCGCTCGCCGCGCCGCGTCGCGCATAGTCGACACGCTCACCAGCGGCGACCGGTTCGCGGTCCTGACATTCGACGACCAAATCGAGTGTCCCGCCGGACTGCCCGATGGGCTGGTTGAGGCCACCGATCGGCACCGGTACCGCGCTGTCGAACACCTTGCCCGGGTCGACGCGCGGGGCGGAAAGGAGTTGGTCGCACCGTTGCGGCAGGCCCTCGCCTTATTGAGCGGGACCGATGCCGCCCGCGATGCCGTGGTCGTCCTGGTGACCGATGGGCAAGTCGGTAACGAAGACCAGTTGATTCGGACACTGTCTCGCGACCTGCACCGAGTGCGGGTGCACGCGGTTGGCGTTGACCAGGCCGTCAACGCCGGATTCCTGGGCCGGCTCGCCAAGGCCGGCGGGGGACACTGCGAACTGGTGGAAAGCGAGGACCGCCTCGACGAGGCAATGCACGCCATTCACCGCCGCATCGGTGCGCCACTCGCATCCTCGCTGGCACTACAGGCCGACGGCCTGATGACGATCGAGGACACCGCGAGCCCGGTTCGGTTGCCCGACCTGCTGCCGGGCGTGCCGCTGTTGGTGACCGGGCGATATCGGGGAGCCGCGTCCGGATCGCTCACCCTGCGCGGCACGTCCGGCGACGGCAGTGACTGGTCGGCCACCGTCGCCGGGCAGCGCGGCGATGCCTCGGCAGTGACCGCTCAATGGGCGCGCGCCCACCTGCGCGACCTCGAGGACCGCTTCGCCTCCGCGTCGGGAAGTAACGGCAGCAGTTCCACGCAGGATCTGGCGAAGCGGATCGTCGACACGTCGCTGCGGTTCGGTGTGTTGTG
>NZ_DATJYB010000330.1:0-3040 GCF_035499775.1 Mycobacterium sp.
GGAGATATCGGTGCCGTTCCATATCCCTGCGCCCTGTGCAACGCCACCCGGCCCGGTTGCCTTGCCGCTATTGCCGCTGACCTGGACCCCATCCAGCTCAAGGAGGCTGTCGTTGAAGATGCCCGCGCCCTGGCTAGTGGCTGACCCGGTCGAGGTCGTCGCCAGGGCGGTGTTGCCGCTGATGACGCCGCCGCGGACGGTGACCAGCCGGGCGTCGTTATTGAAGTTGAGCATCACCAGTCCGGCGCCGGCGTTCCCGGCGACGCCGCCCGGGCTCACAATCGTGGTGCTGTTACCGGTGATGCGTGTGTTGGTGATGGTCCCGCCGCCGTCGAGTTCCAGCGCGCTGCCCGCGGCTCCGGCGTCGGCCGTGGTCGCCACCGTGGAGAACAGGGTGTTGCCGGAGACGGTGCTGTTGCTCATGGTGAGCGGGCTGTCGCCGACGTTCATGGCGGTGTCGATTCCGCCCGCCTCGCCGCGCAGATCCTTACTTGTCACCGAATTATTTGTTATAGCGGTGTTGTCGACCGTGGTCGGGACGTTGTTCCCGACGTGGATGCCGCCGGAGTTCGCGTTCAGCTCGATGAGCTGCCCGCCGGCGAACTTGGGAAGGTTGGTGGTCAGGCCCGCACTGTTGCCGATCACGCTGCTGTTGTTGACCGTGAGCGCATTACTGCCACCGAAGTCGGGGCTGGCGTAGACCGCACCGCCCTCGGCGAAGCGGCCATTCGGGGCAGCCGCGATGGCCCGGTTGCCCGACAGGGTGGTGCCGGTCATGGTCAGGCCGCCCTGTTCGCTGAAGATTCCCCCGCCGTCGCAGTCGCTGCAGACCGCGGGCAGCCCCGCCGCCGGGCCGGCGATGTTGTTACTGACAGTCGTGTGCACCAGGGTCAGGTTTCCCCAGCTCTCGATGCCGCCGCCCACGGCTGCGGCAAACGGGCACTGGCCGTGCGGGAAACCGCCCGGGCATTTGATGCCGGAGGGGATGGCGGCTGACGGATCGGCGCGGTTGCCGGTGATTACGCTGTCCGAGATCGTGACCGTCGCGCCGTTAACGGGTGGCGCGTCCGCCGGTATGTCCTGCGGCGGGATTTCGACGCCGCCACCCGCCGCCCATAGGCCCTTCACGCCAAAAACTGGCTCGGATATCGGGCTGGATCGGGCGAGGCCGCCGGTGACCGTCACTCCGCTGACCGAGACCGTCGGCTCATGCGAGGCGCGGAAGGACCCAATCGTCAGCACGTGATCGCCGCCGCGGATGATCGTGGACCCGGCGCCGGCCCCCGCCAGCTGCACGCTCACGTCGATCGTGATCCCGCCCTGGTAGGTGCCGGGGCCGACCTTGATCGTTTCGCCGTTGCTGGCGGCGGCAACCGCGGGCCCGATCTGGCTGTACTGGCAGCCGCTGGGGCACACGGTCAGCGTCGCCGCCGACGCTGCTCCGGCCCCCGCCCACAGCAGCGTCATCACCATGGGAACTAGCAGCACCATCATCCTGGCGCTACGCCACACCCGGCTTTGCCTCATTGCCAGCCCCTCCGCAGCAACACGCTGATCGCGAAACGAGACGGCGCATGGTGGACCACCAGGCTGTCGGCCCCGTCAGCCGTAGCTTTACGCCGGGGGCCTTACAAAAAACTGACATGACGCCCACCTGGCCGCCTGGCATGGCGGCCGACGCCTCGCGAAAGTGCCGCATCTGGGCATGTCAGCACTTTGTAAGCCCGTGGCCGGATACTTCAGGCGGCCACATGCGGTGCCTAGGTACCGGGTCAGGTGCAAAGAGTTGCCGTGCACCAGCCGCGAGTCCGCGATGAGACGCCACAGGGGGGAGATGCGCGATGAGGCGACCGCTGATTATGCTCGCCGTGCTGGTCCTGGTGACCGCCGCGTGCACCAGCCACAAGTCGGCGCCGAGTTCAACGCCGGGCCAAGGCGGCCATGCCGTGTGTATCGGCTCCGGCGACAGCACCTGTTTCGGCACGCTCGCCGCAGCGGTCGCCGCCGCCCACGACGGCGACACGGTCACGGTACGGGCGGGAACCGTCACCGGCGGTGTGACCATCGACAAGAGCATCACCCTGGCCGGCGCCGGAAGGCACGCGAGCGTCATCCGCGGCGGCGGACCCGTCCTCACCATCGGCAGCTTGTCGGCAGCCAGAACGCTGACGGTATCGATCCGCGGCCTCACCGTCACCGGCGGCTACTCCCGCACCGATCGCACCGGTGAGTGCGGCCCGGACATCCCGACCTGCGGCCCCGGCTACCAGAAGGCCACCGCGCTCGGTGGCGGCATAGAGGTACTGCCGCGCCGGTACGGTTTGCCCGGGGCGAAGGTCGCGATCAGCAACACCGCGGTCACCGGCAACCGCGCGGCGCCAACGACGACGGTGCCCAGCGTGGGGGCGGTCTGCCCGCATGGACCCTGCCCGGCGTCGCAAGCGGCCGGCGGCGGCATCGACAACTGGGGGGCGCTGACCCTCACCGACTCGGTCGTCAGCGACAACCAGGCCGTCGGCGAACTGACGGGGCAGGCCGACGGTGGCGGCATCGTCGACGAGGCGAGCGCCAAGCTCACCCTCATCGGTTCCTCGGTCACCGGCAACACGGCGAGCGCGGCACCGAACGGCCGCTTCGCCGACGGCGGCGGGATCTTCGTGGATCACGACGGCACGCTGACGGTGCAGCACAGCGTCATCGACGGCAACACCGCCAGCCTTACCAGCCGGTATCCGGCGTCGGTGGGTGACTCGCACGCCGGCACCGGCGGGGTCTTTGTGCAGTCGGGCGGAACGGCGACGATCGGCCACACGAGCATCAGCCACAACCGGGTATCGGTCACCGACCCGAACGGCGCGCCGACCGGGTTCGACCCCGGCATCTGTGTGTGCGACTCGGCCACCGCGCTGACCCTCACCGACAGCATGGTCAACGGCAACCACCTCGTCGTGAACGTCAAGACCAGCGTCGAGGGAGGGAGTGGCGGTGGCCTGGAGGCCGACGGCAACGCGGTCATCACCCGCACCGAGGTAAAGGGCAA
>NZ_DATJYB010000331.1:0-2842 GCF_035499775.1 Mycobacterium sp.
GCCGGGTTGGCCTTGATGTTGCGGACGTAGTCCGAATGCTCGCCGTGTTCGGAGACCATCCAGAACTGGTTGTCGATCACCTTTCCTCCGACGGCGGTGCGCCGTGGCTGTCCCGACTTACGTCCGGTGGTTTCGAGCATCGTCACCGGCAGCTGCCGGCCTACTGGATTGACCACCAGCCGTTGCATGCCGTGCACCATCCGCCGTTTGAGATCCTGAAGATCGGCCATAGCAGTGATTCTGCACGATCCGATCTTGGCGCAATGGGCCGCTTAGCGGATGTGTGGAGTAACCAACACGCTGGCCATCCAAGCTGACAGGTCTGGGAGTCCGCGGGGACCGCCGGCGGCAGGCCGCGCGGCGGGCTCACCCGCCTGCGGCCAAATCCGCGAAGCGCAGTGTCGCGGGCAGCCCAGCGGTAATGTGTTGTGGTGATAAAAAATTCCATTCCTGCAATGTTGCGCCAGTGCGTCAATGTGCACCCTAATGGCACGGCGTTTACATTTATTGATTACGAGCAGGACTGGGCCGGGGTCGCCGAGAGCCTGACGTGGTTTCAGTTGTATCGGCGAGCGCTTAATGTGGCACGGGAACTCAGACTTTGTGCATGCGCTGGCGACCGCGCGGTGATATTGGCCCCCCAGGGAGTCGATTACATCGTTGCTTTTCTGGGCGCACTGCAAGCGGGACTTATCGCGGTTCCGCTTTTGGTCCCGCTGGGTGGCGCCAGTGATGCGCGTGTTGATTCGGTGCTGCGCGACGCGACGCCCACTGTCATTCTCACGACATCTGCTGTCATAGGCCATGTCGCCCAGCATGTTACGCCGCAGCCGGGTGAACCCGCGCCATCAATCATCGAGGTCGATCTGCTGAATCTGGACTCTCCAATACGATCGGGCGCTGACGACGAAAATTGTCGGGACACGGCGTATTTGCAATACACTTCTGGATCGACTCGGCAACCGGCTGGGGTAATGATTTCCCATCAAAATCTGCTGTCCAATTTCTCCCAGCTGATGTCCGGCTACTTTGCGGACCGCGACGGCGTGGCGCCATTGGACTGCACTGTTGTGTCGTGGCTGCCGTTCTACCATGACATGGGTTTGTTTCTGGGAGTTTGCGGACCGATTCTCGGGGGCTTTCGGACCGTGCTCACGAGCCCGGTGGCGTTCCTGCAGCGGCCGGCGCGGTGGATGCAGTTGATGGCGAGCAATTCTGACGTATTTTCGGCGGCACCGAACTTCGCCTACGAACTAGCGGCACGCAAAGTATCGGACGACGACATGGCCGGGCTTGACCTCGGCGGCGTGCTCAGCATCGTCAGCGGTAGCGAACGAATACACCCGGCAACGCTCCGCCGCTTCATCGACCGGTTCGCCCCCTTCAATCTTGACGTCAATGCGCTACGCCCCTCATATGGGTTGGCAGAAGCGACGGTATACGTGGCGACCAGCAAAGCGGGTCAACCACCACAAATCGTTCACTTCGAGTCCGACAAACTCGCCGAGGGCCACGCAGAGCGATGTCCAAGCACGCAGGGCACTCCATTGGTCAGCTACCCCCTGCTGCCACCACCTGACGTGCGAGTCGTCGATCCCGAAACCCTGACCGAGTGTCCAGCGGGAACCGTCGGAGAGATGTGGGTGCACGGCGACAACGTCACCGTCGGCTATTGGCACAATCCCGACGAAACTGAGCGCACCTTCGGAGCGCGGCTGGTCACCCCGTCGGCCGGCACACCCGAAGGGCCTTGGCTGCGAACCGGAGATTTGGGCTTCATCTCTGAGGGCGACTTGTTCATCATCGGCCGCATCAAAGATCTGTTGATCGTTTACGGGCGCAATCATTCTCCCGATGACATCGAGGCAACGATCCAGGAGATCACCCTGGGCCGCTGCGTAGCGATCGCGGTTCCCGGCGATGATGTCGAGAAGCTGGTTGCCATCATCGAACTCAAGAAGCGGGGCGACTCCGACCAGGATGCGATGGACAAGCTGGGCGTCGTCAAGCGTGAAGTCATCGCGGCGGTATCGACCTCGCATGGTCTAAGCGTGTCCGATCTGGTGCTGGTATCCGCTGGCTCGATTCCCATCACCACCAGCGGCAAGGTCAGACGAGCCGAGTGCGTACAGCTGTACCGGCACGACGACTTCGTCCGCCTAGACGCTTAGGAACGTGCTCGCGGTATCAGGCAGCGGCCGGCGCTTTCTCAGCCGCGGGTTCGAGCGCCTGGGCGACGATCTCGGCGACATCGGTCATCGGCTTGACCGTCAGCGCGCCGAGCACCTCATCGGGCACGTCGTCCAGATCCGGCTCGTTGCGCTGCGGTATGAAAACCGTTGACAGACCGGCACGTTGGGCGGCCAGCAGCTTCTGCTTGACGCCGCCGATCGGCAGCACCCGGCCGTTCAGCGTGACCTCGCCGGTCATGCCGACGTCGGAGCGCACCTGACGACCGGTGGCCATCGACACCAGCGCGGTCACCATCGTCACACCGGCCGACGGGCCGTCCTTGGGCACCGCGCCCGCGGGCACGTGCACGTGGATGCGCCGGTCCAGCGTCTTCGGGTCGACACCCAACTCGGCGGCGTGCGAGCGCACGTAGGACAGCGCGATCTGCGCCGACTCCTTCATCACGTCGCCGAGCTGGCCCGTCAACTGCAGGCCCGGCTCGCCGTCGGTGGCGTTCGCCTCGATGTAGAGCACATCGCCACCGAGGCCAGTGACCGCCAGACCGGTCGCAACGCCTGGCACGGCGGTGCGCTCCTCCGATTCGGGAGTGAAGCGCGGCCGACCAAGGTACCCAACGAGATCCGGCTCGTCGATGGTCAACGACTCGGAC
>NZ_DATJYB010000332.1:0-26985 GCF_035499775.1 Mycobacterium sp.
TCTTGCGTCCTGTTTGGGTTGCTGATCAGCCCCAGAATGTCTCCATCAAAAGATGGGTGCGGCAGTAGTACTTGAGGTTATCCACGGGCTCCGACACGAAATCGGCGCAACCCTGCGCGTTTTAGCCGTCAGAGCGCTGCGGCAAGGCCGGCAGCCACACGCGCGCCACCAGGGCCAGCCCGGCCAGTCCGATCACGAGAACCGTGCCAACTTGACTGGCGGCGCTGACCGAAATTCCCGACACAAATAGCAGTCCGGCACCGAATGCGGCGCCGAGCATCGCGACGGCCCCCCGTACCGTCCCGTCAGCGGCCGCGACCAGATACGGGACGCCGAAGGCCGCGAGGACGGCGAACGACACCAGCGGCACCGAGGCGTGCAGCTCGTGCCCCAGGAGGTGCTGCCACACCGCAGTCGAGATGCCCAGCGCGGCAAGATACGAGGCCAGCACCCCCAGGCCGGACACGATGCCACTGACGGCGCCGCGCCACATGCCGATCAGGCCTACTACCGCGAGCAGCATGACTGCCAAGAGCACGGCGTCGTGTTCGTCGGCGCTGCGGACAGTCGAGGCCACCTGCGTGGCCCCGGCCACCGCGATCTTGCTGTCGACCAGGCTGCCGTACTTCATCGCCTTACCGGCCGCGCCTTCGAGCTGCTGGGTGCGTGCCGCGGAATCCAGGTTCAGTCTGTCGCCGTCGGAATAGACGAATATGCGGGTCAACGTCCCGTCCGTCGAGAACATCGCTTGCCGCACATACTGGTACGACGGATCCGCCAGCGACTTCCGGGAGATATAGAAGCCACCCTCGCCCGTGTCGGCGAAGTCGGTGCTGACCGTCTTCAGGAACGTCGACACCTGCACGATCTGCGGCAGGGTGTTATTGATGGTCGTTTCCAGGTTGGGCACAAAGGTTTGCAGCTTCGCCAGCGCCGACTTCATTTGCAACATCACACGCGGTGCGGAGGCGAAGGCGCCGATGGTCTTGCGCGCGACGGCGCCGATGTGGTCCGCGCTGTCCGTCAGCGTCGTCACTTCGCCGATCACCGTGTCGACGCCGTCAACAACCTTGCCCACCGACGAGCACACCAGGTCGGCGGGACAGTCCTGGACGCCGCCCATCCAGCCGCGCACGGGTTGCATGTACCGCGACACTTCCCCCGTCACGCCCTTGATCTGCCGGGTACCCGAAAGCAGCACGTCGACGTTGCGCTGGATCTCGTTGGCCCCGGCGAGAGCGACCTTCATGCTCGCGTCCAGCTCGTTGACCGCGCCGGTCATCTGATCGATGATCGTCCCCAGTGACTTGATCGCATTCAACTGCGGCACAAACGACCCGGCCCCGCGATCCAGCTGATCGCTGAGCCTGCCCATCGCCGAGGTCAGCGAGGCGTCACTCCACGGGACGCCGCCCGGCCAGGCCGCCGACTGCACCTTGCGGACGCCCGGAATCTCCATCAGCCGGTGGCTGACCTGATCGATGGCGATGAGCCCGCCCGGGTCGCGAAGGTCGTGGGGCGATTCCACCACCACCACGTCGGGCAGCGGATACCCCGGGAGGATCTGCGCGGACTTGGTAGGGGCCGGGTTTTCGGCCAGACCCCAGCGCATCCCGACGACGGGCAGTGCACAGATCGCCAGCACCATGGCGGTGACGACAACCGGCCTGGAGAAACCGGTTGCCGACCGCCGAGCTGGCTGGGTGCCGCCGGACGGTCCCGCGGATCCGGTCGGACCAGTTAGGGCGGGCGGCAACGTCAACGAAGCCGCAAGTGCCACAACGACACCCAGGCCGGCCATACCGACACTGTGCAGCGCCGGGGTCCGGGCCAGCAACAGCGGAGCGGTGAGCAGCACGGTGCACGCCCCGGGCAGCGCCAACGCGGGCAGCTTGCCGCGGGACTGCGCGAGCAGCATGGTGGATGCGGTGATCATGCCGATCGTCAGGACGGCCGCCAGGGTTGCGGAAAACACCGTGAATACGTTTCCGCCGAGGTGACCCCCCAGCAGCCCGGTGAGCGGCCACGCCACCGCGACGGATAGCCCGGCCGTGAGCAGCATGATCCCGACGGCCTTCGTGGATCGCCGGGCGCGCAACAGCAGCAAGGCGGCGATCACCGCAACGACGACCGCGATCGCCGCGCCCTGCCAGACCGCCAGGTGCAGGGCCATGCCGTTGGTGGTGGCCGGGACCGTGATGCGGGCGGTGATGCCGGGCGCCAGCGGGACCTTGTGCAGCACCGCCCGCGCAGCGTCGAGCGATTCCTGCGCCTTGGCGCTTCCCGCCTCGCCGACCAGCCACACCAGTGCGGTGGCAGAACGGCCTTCGCGGCCGGTTCCCATCGGGGCGGTGAGGGGATCCGACCACCAGTCGAGGACGGATCCCACGTGCTTGGTGTCGGCGCGCAGGGCGCTGACTGCGGCGTCGTAGTAGTGCTGGTCGTCGGATCCCAGCGCGCCGCGTCCTTCCAGCACCAGGTAGGCGATGGCGTTGGTGCCGGTGCCCGGGAATGCCTTCGCAATCCGGTTGCCCGCGCTGGTCTGGGTGTGCTGCGGCAGCAGCGCCGAGCCGGTGGCTTTGGGCGGGCTCAGCGCGAACATCAGGTTTGCGATCACCGCCACCACAATCCAGGCGGCGACGATTAGGAGGTTGGCGAGCCGGGGTGACGTGCGGCTGCCGTCGGCTGGCACGCTCGTAATCGTACTGACACGCGCGCCCGTCGAGGACGTTTTCAAACGGATGTACCAAATTCTGCTAGAACGGCCGACTGGGACTACGCGTCCAAGCGGGCGAATTGATCCTGCCGATACTGCTCGACACACGCCCGTCGCCGAACCTTGCCGCTGGTGGTGGTCGGGATCGAGCCGGGCGCTACCAGAACCAGATCCGCGACGCTCAGACCGTGCGAATTCGACAGTGCCGAGGTGACTTCCCGCTTGATGGCGCCCAGCCTTGCCCGCGCCTCGTCGTCCGTCTCACCGCGTTTCTTCAGTTCGATGATGGCGACCAGTTTCTCGGAGCTGCGGTCGCCGGGAACCGATATCGCCGCGCACCGGCTTCGGGTGATCTCCTGGATCGTCGCCTCGATGTCGTCGGGGGAGTGGTTGCGCCCGTACACGATCAGCAGATCCTTGATCCGGCCGATGATGAACATCTTGCCGTCGGCGACAAAACCCGAGTCGCCGGTGCGCAGCCAGGGACCTTCCGGCGTGCCCGGCGAAGGGGTGACGATCTTCCCGCCGAACGTGCGCTCACTCTCGTCAGGCCTCTGCCAATAGCCGGCAGCCACGTTGTCGCCGTGCACCCAGATCTCACCGACATTTCCCTCCGGACACTCGGTACAGGTGTCGGCATCGACGATCCGCACCATCGGCGACGGCGGCAGCAGGTAGCTGACCAGCGGCGTCCCGTCCCCGGGTGCGCACCGCACCGCATGGCCGTCGGCCAACTTCTCAGACTCGAACTCGAGGAGATCCGGTGGCTGACCCGCGCGGCTGCTCGCCACGTAGACCGTTGCTTCGGCGAGACCATACGCGGGCCGGATCGCCTTTGCTGGCAGGTTGGAGCGCGCAAAGCGGTCGGCGAAGCGTTTAAGGGTCGCGGGGTGTACCCGCTCGCTCCCGCTGAGGATGGCATGTACGTCGCCGAGGTCGAGCCCGGCCATGTCGGCGTCCGAAACTTTTCGTGCCGCCAGATCAAAGGCGAAGTTCGGTGCTGCCGAAAAGGGGTGGGTATTGCTGGCCAACATGCGCATCCACCGGGCCGGACGCTGCAGGAACGACGCCGGGCTCGTGAGCACTGCCCGCCATCCCAATAGGATCGGCGCACAAACCCCCAGGTACAAACCCATGTCGTGATAGAAGGGCAGCCACGATACAAGCGTCACATCCGGCGGGGGGACCCCATCCGTATCCGCAAATAGATCAGGTATCAGCTGTTCCAGATTGACCCGAACGTTCTGATGGGACATCATTACGCCGGCCGGTGTGCGCGTCGACCCTGACGTGTATTGCAAATACGCTGTGGCCGGGTGGTCTGGGTCCCCGGCACCAGATCCAGTCGGAGAGTCCAGATCCAGTGAATCAACCTCGATGACTGCGGGTTCGGATTCAGCGGGGCCTGCCGTTAAATGCTGGGCGACATCGTCTACTGCCGAAGATGTCGTGAGAATGGCAACGGGTGACGCATCGATGAGTACCGAATCAAAGCGATCATCGGTGGCGCCCCCGAGTGGAACCGAAAGCGGAACCGCGATACGCCCGGCCTGCAAGGCACCAAGGAACGCAGTGATGTAAGCCATCCCCTGTGGTGCCGATATCACTACCCGATCACCCGGCGAACCGTGTGTACCCAGCTCCCGTGCCACGTTCAGCGTTCGCCGATACAGCTGCAACCAGGTCACGCTTTCCGCGACGCCTTCCCAGTCCTGCTCGTAATCGATAAACGTGAACGCCGTGTCATTGGGCTGCAGACGGGCGCACGCGCGCAGCAGGGACGGAAGGGAACGCACATTCATGGGCATTACGTTACCGGCCTGGTTCGGCGGTTTTAGCGGCTTTTTGGAAACTGACCGGACGCCCCAAGGTGTCGGTGAGTCACATTTCGCCAGCTCAACAGCGGTTTCGCGGCGGTGTGACGACCCAGGGCGCGGACGTCACCTGCGCCGTTGCCCTGCTGCGCGGGGACAGAGCTGTGGAGGAGCAGGGAATTCTCGGTTTTTGTACACCCGTGCCCATTCGGACGTCTAAGCTGCCTGGTGTCAAGATCCGAGTTAGCTCGGATTGGGGGCTCTGGGAGCGGCACCGCGGCCATTTCGTTGCCCATAAAAATCCGGTGATGTCGGGTTCACACCGGTTGATCCGAGACGAGGTTAATAAAGCGATGGACACACGTGTCACTCCCGTTGCGGTCATCGGCATGGGATGCCGGCTCCCCGGGGGGATCGACTCGCCCGACATGCTGTGGGAATCGCTGGTCCGCGGCGATGACCTGGTCACCGAGATTCCGGCGGACCGCTGGGACGCCGACGACTACTACGACCCTGAGCCGGGGGTCCCCGGCCGGACGGTGTCGCGCTGGGGTGGGTTTCTCGACGACGTCGCCGGCTTCGATGCGGAGTTTTTCGGAATTAGCGAGCGCGAGGCGACTTCCATCGATCCGCAGCACCGACTGCTGCTGGAGACCGCGTGGGAAGCGATCGAGCACGCCGGCCTGGATCCAGCGTCGCTGGCCGGGTCCTCGACAGCCGTGTACACCGGGCTGACCCACGAGGACTACCTGGTACTCACCAAAGGTTCGGGCGGTTTGGCCAGCCCATACGTGGTCACCGGTTTGAACAACAGCGTGGCGTCCGGGCGGATCTCCTACGCACTGGGCCTGCATGGCCCGGCGATGACCTTTGACACCGCGTGCTCCTCGGGGCTGATGGCCGTGCACCTGGCCTGCCGCAGCCTGCACGACGGGGAAAGCGACCTCGCGTTGGCGGGCGGCGCCGCGGTGCTGCTGGAGCCGGACGGCAGTGTGGCGACGTCGGCCCAGGGCATGCTGTCGTCGACCGGCCGCTGCCATTCGTTCGACACCGACGCGGACGGGTTTGTGCGGTCCGAAGGTGTGGCGCTGGTGTTGCTCAAGCGACTGCCGGATGCGCTGCGCGACGGCAACCGGATCCTCGCGGTGGTGCGCGGCACGGCTACCAACCAGGACGGTCGCACCGAGACGCTGACGATGCCGTCGGAGGACGCGCAGGTGGCCGTCTACCAGGCGGCATTGGCGGCCGCGGGCGTTGAGCCCGAAACCGTCGGCGCGGTGGAGGCGCATGGCACCGGTACCCCGGTCGGTGACCCGATCGAGTACCGGAGCCTGGCGCGGGTCTATGGCGCCAGCGGTCCCTGCGCCATCGGATCGGCCAAGAGCAACATGGGACACAGCGAGTCGGCGGCCGGGGCAGTCGGGCTGATCAAGGCGATCATGTCGCTGCGCAACGGGTTGGTGCCGCCGCTGCTCCACTTCAACCGGCTGCCCGATGATCTTGCCGAGATCCAGACGGAACTCTTTATGCCGCAGGAGGTTACGCCGTGGCCTAACGGCAACGGCAACGGCCACGCGCCGAAGCGGGTCGCGGTCTCCTCGTTCGGGATGTCGGGAACCAACGTGCACGCCATCATCGAGGAACCGCCGGCGGCGGCTCGGGCAGAGGCTCCCGCCGAGGCCGCCGAGGGCCCGCGGCTGTTCGCGTTGTCGTCCACGTCCGCCGACGGGCTGCGTGCGACCGCGCGGCGGCTCGCCGACTGGTTGGACAATCGGGCAGCCCGCTCCTCCAACCCAGTGGACCTGTCCGACCTGGCCTTCACGCTGGCGCGCCGTCGCGCACATCGGACGGTGCGCACCGCGGTGGTGGCGGAGACGGCGGCGGAACTGACCGAGCGGCTGCGGGAGGTCGCCGAGGGCGAGCTGCTGTATGACGCCGCGGTGGGACAGGGCGAACGGGGACCCGTGTGGGTGTTCTCCGGGCAGGGGTCGCAGTGGGCCGCGATGGGCGCCGACCTGCTGGCGTGCGAACCGGAGTTCGCCGCCACCATCGCCGCACTGGAGCCGGTAATCGCGGCGGAGTCGGGCTTTTCGGTGACCGAGGCGATGACGGCGAAGGAGACCGTGACCGGCATCGACAAGGTGCAGCCGACCATCTTCGCGATGCAGGTCGCGCTGGCCGCCACCATGGAGAAGACCTATGGGGTGCGCCCGGGTGCGGTCGTCGGTCACTCGCTGGGGGAGTCGGCCGCGGCCGTCGTCGCCGGCGCGTTGTCGCTGGAAGACGGCGCGCGCGTCATCTGCCGCCGCTCGAAGTTGATGCTGCGCATCTCTGGCTCGGGCGCCATGGCATCGGTGGAACTGCCTGCCAAGCAAGTGAATTCAGAGCTCATGGCCCGCGGAATCGACGATGTCGCGGTCTCGGTGGTGGCCTCGCCGGAGTCGACGGTGATCGGCGGCGCCACCGAAACGGTGCGCGATCTCGTCGCACGGTGGGAGCAGCGTGAGGTGATGGCGCGCGAGATAGCCGTCGACGTGGCTTCGCACTCACCGCAAGTCGACCCGATCCTCGACGACTTGGCCGCCGCGCTGGCTGATCTGCAACCGATGGTGCCCAAGGTTCCGTACTACTCGGCCACCATGTTCGACCCCCGCGAGCGGCCGGTGTGCAATGGCGCTTACTGGGTGGACAACCTGCGGCACACCGTGCAATTCGCCGCAGCGGTGCAGGCCGCGCTGGAGGACGGCTTCCGTGTCTTCGCCGAGCTGTCACCACACCCGTTGCTGACTCGCGCCGTCGAGCAGACCGCCCGCAGTCTCGACATGACGGTGGCTGCGCTGGCCGGCATGCGGCGCGAGCAGCCGCTGCCGTACGGGCTGCGCGGCGTGCTGACGGATCTGCACAGCGCTGGTGCTGCCGTGGACTTTTCGGTGCTGTATCCCACCGGGCGGCTGGTGGATTCGCCGCTGCCGACGTGGACCCACCCCCGTCTGTTCATCGACGGCGAGGGACAGGAGAAGGCGCAGGGCGCCTGCACCATCGCCGTACATCCGCTGCTGGGCGCCCATGTGCGGCTGCTCGAGGAGCCCGAGCGCCACGTCTGGCAGACCGATGTCGGCACCCAGGCGCTGCCCTGGCTGGGCGATCACCAGGTGCACAACGTGGCCGCTTTGCCCGGGGCCGCCTACTGCGAGATGGCGCTGTCCGCCGCCGTGGAGGTCTTCGGCGAGGGATCCGAGGTCCGCGACATCGCCTTTGAGCAGATGCTGTTGCTCGACGATCAGACTCCGATCGACGCCGTCGCATCGTTGGACGCGCCAGGTTTGGTGAACTTCGGGGTGGAGTCCAATGTCGAGGGTGAGAACACTCGGCACGCCACCGCGACTTTGCATGCGGCAGAGGACGAGTCCGCACCGGCCGGCTACGACATTGCGGGCCTGTTGGCCGCGCACCCGGTCAGCGTGAACGGGGCCGAGATGCGGGAGTCGTTCTCCGAGCGTGGTGTTCAGCTAGGTCCCGCGTTCAGCGGCCTCGCCACCGCGTGCACCACGGAGACCGGAGTCGGCACCGTGCTGGCCGAAGTGGCGCTGCCCGCGTCGATCCGCTTCCAGCAGGGTGCCTACTGCATCCACCCGGCGCTGCTGGACGCCTGTTTCCAGTCCGTCGGCGCAGGCGTCTCCAGTGACGCGGCGAGCGTCGGTGGCGGCCTGCTGTTGCCGCTGGGTGTGCGTCAGCTGCGTGCCTATGGACCCACCCGCAATGCGCGTTACTGCTACACGCGCGTGACCAGGGTCGACGCGACCGGCGGTGAGGCCGACCTCGACGTGCTGGACGAGAACGGGAACATCCTGTTGGCCGTGCGCGGGCTGCACATGGGCACCGGGACCTCCGAGAGCGGCGAACGCGACCGGCTGCTCAGCGAACGGCTGCTGACCCTCGACTGGCAGCAGCGCACCCTGCCCGAGGTCTCCGAGGAAGCGGGATCCTGGCTGCTGATCGACACCACCGAGGCCGCGGACATGCTGGCTTCCACGTTGGCTGACGCGCTGAAATCCCAAGGCGCGGAGTGTGCCAGCCTGCACTTGCCGCGGCACACCGATGCAGCTACGACCCTCGAAAAGACCCTCGAAAAGCTGGGCAGCCAACTGCGTGCCCGCTCCTTCGACGGTGTGGTGATCCTCTGCGGGCCTCGCGCCGGCGACCCGGATGAGCAAAGCCTGCTGCAGGGCCGCGAACAGGTGCGTCATCTGGTTCGGCTGGCCCGCGAGCTGGCCGAATTGGAGGGGGAGCTGCCCCGTCTGTTCGTGCTGACCCGGCAAGCGCAGCTGGTGCGGCCGGAAGACGAGGCAAACCTGGAGCAGGCCGGGCTGCGTGGCCTGCTGCGAGTGATCGGCAGTGAACATCCGCTGCTGCGCACCACCCAGGTCGACGTCGACGAGCACACGCCAGTCGAACAGGTGACCCAGCAACTGCTGTCCGGGTCTGAGGAGGACGAAACCGCCTGGCGCAATGGTGAGTGGTACGTGGCGCGGCTGTGCCCCAGCCCGCTTGCCCATGACGAGCGTCGCACCGCGGTCTTGGACCCCGAGCACGACGGCATGCGGCTGGCGATCCGCAATCCGGGTGACCTGCAATCGCTGGAACTCGTTGCCAGTGACCGCATTCCGCCCGGCCCCGGGCAGATCGAGGTTGCGGTCAGCATGTCCACGATCAACTTCGCCGACGTACTCATCGCTTTCGGCAAGTTCCCCATCATCGACGACCGCAAGCCGCAGCTGGGCATGGACTTCGTCGGTGTGGTGACCGCGGTCGGCGGGGGCGTGTCCGGCCACCAGGTCGGCGACCGGGTCGGCGGCTTTTCCGAGGGCGGCTGCTGGCGCACCTTCCTGACGTGTGACGCCGACCTTGCCATCACGCTGCCGGACGCCCTGTCCGACGAGCAGGCGGTTTCGGCTGCCACCGCGCATGCCACCGCCTGGTACGGGCTGAACGACCTGGCCGGGATCAAGGCCGGTGACAAGGTGTTGATCCACTCCGCAACCGGCGGCGTGGGCCAGGCGGCCATCTCAATCGCACGTGCCGCGGGAGCGGAGATCTTCGCGACCGCCGGCAACCCGGCCAAGCGACAGATGTTGCACGACATGGGTATCGAGCACGTGTACGACTCGCGCAGCGTCGCGTTCGGCGAGCAGATTCGGCAGGACACCGACGGGTACGGCGTCGATATCGTGCTGAACTCGCTCACCGGTGCCGCTCAACGCGCGGGGCTGGAGCTGTTGGCCTTCGGCGGAAAGTTCGTCGAAATCGGCAAAGCCGACGTGTACGGCAACACCCGGCTGGGGCTGTACCCGTTCCGCCGCGGCCTGACCTTCTACTACGTGGACCTCGCGTTGATGACCGTCATCCAGCCCGGCCGGATCCGCGAGTTGCTCCAAACGGTATTCAAGCTCGCCGCGGAAGGTGTGCTGACCGCACCGGAGTGCACGCACTACCCGTTGACCGACGCGGCCAACGCCATCCGGGCGATGAGCAACGCCGAGCACACCGGCAAGCTCGTGCTCGACATACCGCGCACCGGCAGCAGAAGCGTTGCGGTGCCGCCGGAGCAGGCTCCGGTCTTCCGCAGCGACGGCGCCTACATCATCACCGGTGGCTTGGGTGGCCTGGGTCTGTTCTTCGCCGAGAAGATGGCCGCCGCGGGTTGCGGGCGGATCGTGCTGACCGCCCGCAGCCAGCCCAACCCCAGGGCCCGGCAGGCGATCGAGCGTCTCCGCAAGAGCGGGGCCGACATCGTGGTGGAGTGCGGCAACATAGCCGAGCCCGAGACCGGAGACCGCCTGGTGAGCGCGGCAACCGCCACCGGGCTGCCGCTACGTGGCGTGCTGCACTCGGCGGCGGTGGTCGAAGACGCGACGCTGACCAACATCACCGACGAGCTGATCGACCGTGACTGGTCGCCGAAGGTTTACGGATCGTGGAACCTGCACCGCGCCACGGCCGGACAGCCGCTGGACTGGCTCTGCCTGTTCTCCTCGGGCGCGGCCCTGCTGGGCTCGCCGGGTCAGGGCGCCTACGCGGCGGCCAACAGCTGGGTCGACGCCTTCGCCCACTGGCGCCGTGCTCAGGGTCTTCCGGTCTGCGCGATCGCGTGGGGCGCGTGGGGCGAGGTCGGCCGTGCCACGTTCCTGGCCGAGGGCGGCGAAATCATGATCGCCCCCGACGAAGGTATGTACGCCTTCGAGACGCTGCTGCGCTTTGACCGCACCTACAGCGGGTACATACCGATCCTCGGCGCGCCCTGGCTGGCCGACCTGGTTCGGCGCAGCCCGTGGGGGCAGATGTTCGAGTCCACTGGGCAAAGCTCAAGGGGGCCAAGCAAGTTCCGCACCGAGCTGAGTGCGCTGCCGCAAGACGAGTGGGCCGCCCGGCTGCGCCGTCTGATCGCCGAGCAGGCCGGTGTGATCCTGCGTCGCACCGTCGACGCCGACCGCCCGTTCGTCGAGTATGGCCTGGACTCGCTGGGCATGCTCGAGATGCGTACTCACATTGAAACCGAGACCGGGATCCGCCTGTCTCCCAAGGTGATTGCCAGCCACAACACCGCTCGCGCCCTGGCTCAGCACCTGGCGGACACCTTGGTCGAGGAGGAGGCTGCCGCAACGGCGACATAGCTGCCGAGCAGACGCAAAAGCACCCGCACGCTCGGCGTAGTATCGGGTGCTTTTGCTGGGTACCTCCCGCTTGCGGGGACTTCTCGCGCCTCTTCAGGTCACTCCATGAACATGCCGTAGTCCGAGGGAACCGCGCACAGCAGGGAACGGATCGCCTCGAGGACCTCTTCGGCCGGTATGTGTCCGTGATGCTCGATGATCATTCTCCCGTCCTGAATACCACAGCCATAGAAGTCGAGTGGGACGGTGATGGAACAGAAGAACTGGCCGTGGAATTCGCCCAGTTGCATTCCCTCGGGTGTCGGGATGTGAAACGCGCTGACATCGGTACAGAAGACCAGCGGTGGCAGCCCGGGGGGAGTTCCTTCGAATGCCACGCCGAAGTTCAGCGCCGACTGCTGAATCAGGCCGTCGGTCAAGTCGGCGCGGAATGTGGCACCGATATCCGTTGCCAGATCAACGATGTCGGTGTCCGGCCCAATCTCGGCGAGGTAGGTCGCCACTCCCACCAGGTTGGTACTTTCCGTCGGCCTTACTGGCGGGTTGAGAAAGTACCGCAGATCGACGGGATAGGCGTAGGGAATCGGGACGTGCGGGGTTTCGCGGAACTGCCACTCGGTCATTAGGATCGCGCCCGCCACCACGGTGTTGACGCTGACTCGATTGTCTTGGCAGAACTGCACCAGATCCGTCGTCTCCTCCTCGGTGAGCCGGACTCTGGTGACCGGAACACTTTGCGGGGAACCGGGATGCGCGATCAGGGTCGGCCGGACGGAGGGAGGTAGGTCGTAGGCGAACATCACCGGCATGAAACGCTCGACGCCCGTTACGCCGAGCCGCCTGATACCCCGACTTTCCAGCATCACCTCGAGCGGCGCGGGCGCGGGCTCCGGGGTTATGGGACCGGGGTCACCGTTGGTTACCACCGCGGTGTAACGGGTGAACAGCTCGTCGAGAAGGCCTGCGCCATGGTGACCGTCGGCGATGCTGTGGTGCAGATACACGGTCAGCAGCGATGTTCCCTTGCCGAGCGCCAATCGCAGATTCAGCAGGGATGCGGTCTGATCGAGCTGAATTCCGGGCGGCGGCCCGCCGCCCGCGCCCCACGGTTTCGTGTCGGTGCCGTCGACGACACACAGCCCGGAGTGCAGCAGGTCCTCGGCAACGAGGTTCCAACCGCCGTCGGGGCTTGGCTCGATATGACTGGCCAATACCGGGTGCGCCTCTACCAGGGCATCGAAGGCATCCGACAGCGCATCGACGTCGACAACACCGTGCAGCTCGATCGTCATGGACGTGAAAACCTCGTACTGGGCGAAAACTTCCTCGCTGTGCGACAGCTTTCGGATCACGGATCCGCCAAACACCTCGAGACTCCCACCCTTTCAACTCAATCGTTGAACGTCAATGCGTGCTGGCGCGCTTGTAGCCGATCGCCAGCGGTACCGCGTTTGTGACGCACATGAACGCGGTCCACCCCAGCATCGCGAGATACGGAACGAGGACCGGACCGCCCGTCGACAATCCGCGCATCGCCGCGACGGCGTAGCTCACTGGCTGATGCTCGACAACCGGCTGAATCCATTTCGGGTATTGGTCCAGCGGCAGCATACCGGTGGAGAAGAAAATCAGAAGTGCCTGCCCCACCTCGACAATCTCCACCGCGAGTACCTGGCCGGCGTAAAGCGCCACGGTGGTGACGCCGATGGCGAATGCGACGCCCAGTATCACCGGAACACTGAACCACATGAGGGTCGGGAGCAGACCCTGTCGAAACCGAAAGCCCATTGCGACGCCGGCGCCCAGTATCACAATGGTGGTGATCAGAATCCGGACCGCGTCGGCGAGGACCCGGGCCAGCATGCCCGATGCCCGGTGTACGGGCAGTACCCATAGTCGGGACAGCAGCCCGCTGGTGCGCTCGCGCATCAGGTCGATCGCGACGAACGTGGAGCCGCTGACCGCCCCGCCCAGGGCGAGCAGCGGCACCAGGCTGTACATCGCGTTGTCGTGGGTCATGGCGTAAATCAGGCTGCCGAGCACGATCTTGAGCACCAGCAGGAACATAATCGGGAACAAGAGTGCTTCGATGACGGTGACATAGTCACGCCCCCACCGCGTCAGCAGCCGCTTAGTCTGCAACAGCGTTGTCGAACCGAGTACCCGAAAGGAGTTCTCCGGGTAATGCGAAGGCGCGGGCGCAAGCCCGATTTCCCGACTTGCCGTTTGGATCGTCATCAGGGCCGCCTGGACACCAGGAAGAGGGATGTGGGTACCAGAACCAGCGTGACAGCGATCAACCACGCCAGCGTCGGCGTCATGACGGACCAGGTAACCGGTAGGACTCTCTTGGTGGTGTCCCCGGCCAGGGCGCGCAGCGCTATCACGAATTGGGAGATGGGTTGGTCTTGGACAAATGGGTGGATCCAAAGCGGAAACAGCCGCAGCGGCATGAGACCCACTGACAGCAGCCCGAAGGTCAGACACGGCAGGGTGAGCAATGGCAGCATCGCGTCGGGGTTCTTGGTAGCGGTGCCGAGCAGGTCCGCAGCGTAGGAGAGCACCGCCCCGATCACGATCGCCAACAGGCAGAAACCGATGATGTAGAGGGCTCCGCGGTGGAACCGGAATCCGATCACGTAGCCGCAGACCAGCGACGACGCCAAGCCGATGCAGCATCGGTACACGCCGGCTGACACCCGGGCAGCCACCGGCGTCACCGGAGGCATCGGCATGGATCTGAACCGTCGATTGACGCCCTGCTGCGAATCGAGCGCCGCCCGGAAGGCCGAGGAAATGGCGGCGAACGAAACGGCCTGCAGGATTATCAACGGCGTGATGTATTGCCCGATGTTGCTGGCGACGCCCGAACTGCCGCCACCCACAAAGCGGTTCCACGCGATATTGAACGGAATGTAGATGCCCGCTGTGAAAGCCCCCGCTGCGCCTACCGCGGTGATCAACTCTCCGTTGCGCAACGTGGGCACGATGAAACGGGTGGTGAGCACCCACCACTGCGTGAGCTTCTTCGGGCGTGGCTTGGCCATGCCGGGGTCCAACCTCAGACTGATGGTTGGCGCACTCATCACACGGCCCCGGACGCCACGTGACTCAACGCGTGGGCTTCGCTGGGATCTGCCGTGAGGGAGAGGAATACGTCGTCGAGCGACGGCCGGCGCAGCGCAATGTCGGCCAGCTCGATGTTCGCTTCGTCGATCCGGTGCGCGGCCTCGAGGAGCGTTCTCGTCCCGTCTGGCGCCGGCATTGCAATGCGGTCCGATTCGGACGTCAGCATGGCTCTGGTTTGATCGGGCAACAGCGAACCGAGGGCTAGGACGATGGCGCCCATGTCCTTAAGATCCCGCGGCACTATCTCGCACAATGTGTCGCCGGCGTGGTGCTTGAGTTCATGTGCAGTGCCCTCGGCGATGATCTTGCCGTGATCGATCAGGATGATCCTGTCACTGAGCGCATCCGCTTCCTCGAGATACTGCGTGGTCAGCAGCGTGGCGATGCCGAGCTTCTTGAAGCTGACCACCAGATCCCAAATAGCTTGTCGGCTGCGTGGATCCAGCCCTGTGGTGGGCTCGTCCAGGAACGCTACTTCGGGTCGGACCACCAATCCGCACGCGATGTCAATCCGTCGACGCATCCCGCCCGAGTAGGTGCTCACCTTCCGCTTCTCGGCGTGCACCAGGTCGAATTGCTGAAGCAGCTCCTGCGCCCGCTGGCGCGCCGCAGACTTGCTCAGCCCGTACAGCCGACCGAACATCACCAGGTTCTGCTCCCCGGAAAGCATGTCGTCGACAGCCACCTGCTGTCCGGTGACCATGATCGAGCGGCGCACACCCGCCGGCTCCGAAGCGACGTCGTGGCCGGCGACGATCGCCGAGCCTTGGGTCGGCCGGGTCAGCGTCGAGAGGATGTCCACCATGGTGGTCTTGCCCGCCCCATTCGGGCCAAGCAGACCAATCACTTCACCGCGGCCGACGTCGAAACTGACGTCGTCCAGCGCCACCACCTTGCCGTATGCCTTGCGAATCCCGCGAACCACCACGGCCATGTCGTTGTCAGTCATCAGATCCCTCCCTCAGCCCGCATCCAGGCTGGACAGGTCCACCAGCGCACCCGCTTCGTGTGCGCCGAGCATTTCGCTCTCGGCCTGCTCGTCCTGCTCCGCCGAAATGCCTTCCTGGATCAGGTCGCTGAGCGCGAGCGGGAAGTTGCGCGCCAGCGCTTCCGCGGTGGCCTGCGGGATCCGGCGGGTGTCGTACCACCAATCGAGATGCAGTGAGCCGCCGGCCCGGTACACCCGAAGTTCGATGGGATGGCCGAGGCCGGGCAACGTCTCGCGCTCCGGCATCGTCATGTCGGAGTCGAACTGTACCGGAGCATCGACGGGGGGCAGCTCGGGGATCACGCCCACATACCGGAAGTGGATGTCGGGTGTGCGCTGCGCTCCCAGCACGCGTCCGGTCGGTGCGTACAGGTACCGCAGCAGGCCGTAGCCGATTCCGTAGTGCGGAACGGATTTGAGGGTGTTGTGCACGTTGTCCAGTTGCTGAATCGCCGCCGCGCCAGAGCCTTTCGCGCATTCCAGCGCAACCGGGTAGTACGTGGTGAACCAGCCGACGGTCCGGCGCACGTCGACGTCGGGCCGCAGCACCGACCGGCCCTCGCCCTCGAGCTCGACGGCGACCACGCCGTCACCGACCGTCTGGGCAATCGTCCGGCCGAGCCCGGCCAGCACGATCTCCTGAATCGACCGGCGGAACCGGCGGCGGGCGTCATCCAGCTCGGAGGTCTGCTCGACGCTCAGCGCGGACGACAACTTGGTCAGATCGTCGGCACCTGGCGGTTGGCTGGATGATTCGGCCAGCCACAAGGTCACCTTGTCCGCGTTCTCGATCCAGTACGAGCGAGAGTCCAGGGCCGCCGGATGGGTCGCCAGAGCCGCGCAGCGTAGCGACCATTCGCGCCAGCCGGTGGTGACCGCTTCCAGGGTGATCTCCTGGTCTGCCAGCCGTTGCCCGAACGCGGTGATGATGTCGGTCCCCAGGATCTGCCGCGACGCGTCGTCGTTGACGATCTCGTGCATGGCAAGGCCCAGGTAGTGCGGACCGCCGTGCGCGGAAGTGATGTGCACGGCGGCCAGCGGTGCGTTCGAATCACTTTGGCTCGTGATGAGTTCGGCCAGGATTTTGGACACCGCGGCCCGCTCTTCGGCGCTGCCGGCCGCCACATCGTCGGGCAGCGACGCGGTCGAGAGGCGAGTGAACTCTCCCGGGGGTGCGATGTGCTGCTCCGCCATTCCGGCGTTCTCGACAACGTGCAGGCGCAATGCGTCGTGATGGTTGACCACCGCGGTCAGCGCCGCCCGAATGTCGTCCAGCCCGATCTTGGGGTCGAGTCGCAGGATCAGCGGGACGCGCCAGCGGCCGGTGTCGCGCAATCCCCGGTCGAGCAGGTACGCGATGTTGGGCGAAACCGCGGGATGCGCCTCGGCCCCTGGGGGTTTGGCCAACCCGCTGGAGGCGAACGAGGCATCGACGGCGGCCGTCAGCGAGGCCAGGGTGGGGTGTTCGTACAGATCCTGCGGCGTGATGGTCAGCCCTTCGTTGGCCGCCGCCATCGCGATGCTGATCGCCATCAGGGAATCGCCGCCCATGTCAAAGAAATTGGCTTTTCGATCCACCTCGGGCACGCCCAGGCATTGCGCCCAGATGCGGTGCAGCACGGCTTCGGTCTGCGACTCGCCGGGTGTCCCGTTCGAGGTGGCGGAAGCGGTAACCCCGGCGCCGACCGGTGAGCCATTGCTCGCGGCGGCAACGTGCGCCCAGGCCGTGTGATTGGGGTCGACCCAATGCCGTTTGCGGGCAAACGGATAACCCGGCAGCGAAACGAGGTGCGGCGCTGCCGGACGCCGCGGTGTCCAGTCGACATCGACTCCGGCCGACCAGAGCTCACCTAGAGCGCGCAGGAACGTGTCGCGGTCATCGGCGTTCTGGATCGGGTGACGCATGAGCCGAACGGAGCGGTGCCCGTTGGACCACTTCGGGTGCCGTATCGCCGAACCGGTCAGGCTGCCACCCGGGCCGACCTCGACCAGGATCCGGCCCGGCTCGGAGAGCGCCACATCGAGCTCGTCGGCGAAACGGATCGTGGAACTGATCTGACGCGTCCAGGTGGCCGGATCGGTGACCTGCTGCTCGGACAGCCAGGTACCGGTGAGGTTACTCAGCAGCGGGATGCGCGGCGCGCCCAACTGCTGCCGGGACATGAACTCCTGGAAGTCCGGCAGCATCGGATCCATTGAGCTGGTGTGGAATGCGTGGGTCGCGCGAACCCGCCGGACGGGTATGCCGGCCTCATTGAGACGTTGGGTGAACGCGCGGATCTCGTCTTTCGGCCCGGCGACCACACAGTTGCCGGGATCGTTCACCGCCGACAGCTCGACGCCGCCCGAGAGGTACTGAGCGATGTCATCGGGACCGACCGCGACCGCGACCATCGCCCCCGGCGGCGACTCATGCATCAGGCGGGCCCGCAGCGACACCGTCTTGATCGCCATCTCGAGATCGAACACCCCGGCCAGGGTGGCCGCGATGTATTCGCCGGTGCTGTAGCCGATGTACGCCCCGGCGCGCACACCGTAGCTGTCGACCAGCTTCGCGAGCGCGTATTCCACCGTGAACAGCGCCGGCTGCGAGCGGTCGATGCGCTCCAGATCCGTTGCGGTACCGCTAAATATCTCGTTTTGCAGGTCCCCACCCATCGCTTCGCGGAATCCGGCGGCGCAGGCGTCGAAGTGCTCGGCGAAAACGGGCTCGGTGTCGTAGAGCCCTTTCGCCATTCCGACGTGCTGAGCGCCCTGCCCGGGAAACAGGAACACGATCCGCTCCGCGGCCGATGTGACGGCGTCGGTGGCGCCGGCGTCCGAGGATTCATCGACGAACACGTTGTCGTGCTCGGCTGCGCGCAGGACCGTGGCCGCGTGCTCCCGGTCGTGCACGACGGCGGCCATCGTGACGTTGTGCTTGCGGCGCCGGGTGAGCGTATAGGCGATGTCGGACAGGTCCGGGGCATCCGGCCGCTCCAACGCGGCGGCCAGGGCGGTGCGCGAGTCTCCAAGCGCAGCAGCCGTTTTCGCCGACAGCAGCAGCACCTGCGGGCCGGTCGGCTCGGTGCGCGCGGTGACCGCCGGTGCCTCCTCGAGCACGACGTGCGCGTTGGTGCCGCCCACGCCGAACGAGCTCACCCCGGCCCGCAGCACTCCGTCCCACTCCCAGGGGCCGTACTTGCTCTGCACCACGAACGGGCTTTGGTCCAGACGCAGTTCCGGGTTCGGGCTGGTGTAGTGCAGCGTCCCGGGAAGCGCCCGATTCTTCAGGCACAGAATCGTTTTGACCAGGCCCGCGATTCCGGCGGCGACTTCCAGGTGGCCGATGTTCGACTTGACCGAGCCCAACACGCAGGGGCCGGGCCGGGGTGTTTCAGATATCTCGAACGCCGTTCGGAGTCCTTGGATTTCGATGGGGTCACCGAGCGGGGTGCCGGTGCCGTGGCACTCGACGTAGCTCACGGTCGACGCATCGACGTCCGACACCGCGTGGGCTTCGGCGATGACGTCGGCCTGGGCGGCCGGATTGGGCGCCGCATAGCCCATTTTCGCCGAGCCGTCGTTGTTGATCGCCGACCCGCGGATGACCGCGTGAATGCGGTCCCCGGCGTCGATGGCGGCCTGCAGGGTTTTGAGCGCCACCATCGCGACACCGCTGCCGAAAACCGTGCCGTCGGCCCGCACGTCGAAGGGCCGGCAGTGGCCGACCGCTGACACCATCGATCCCGGCGAGTTGAAGTAGCCGACGCGGTGCGGGATGCAAAGCGACGATCCGCCGGCCAGCGCCATGTCGCACTCGCCGGACAGCAGGCTCAGGCAGGCCAGGTGCACCGCGACCAGCGACGACGAGCACGCGGTCTGCACCGCGATGCTCGGGCCGCGCAAGTTGAACGCGTGGGATATCCGGGTGGTCAGAAAGTCCTTGTCGTTCTGCAGGAACAGGCTGAACTGGTCGAAGTTGAGCCCCTCGCCCAAAACGGCGTTCGGGTCGCGATGGGACAGCAGGTTGTGCAGCAGATAGCCGCTGGGAGAGCTGGTTCCGTACACGCCGATCGAGCCGTCGAATTGCGCGGGGTCACAGCCGGCGTCCTCGAGCGCATGCCACGCGCACTGCAGGAACAACCGGTGCTGTGGGTCGAGCACCTGCGCGGCCAGCGGCGGGAACCCGAAGAAGTCAGCGTCGAACTCATCGATCGCGTCAAGTAGCGGAGCGCGACGCACATACGCCGGATTGGCCAGTGTCTGCTCGCTGACTCCTTCGTCGCGCAGCTGCTGTTCGGACAGCGTGACGATCGACTCCTTGCCGCGCCGCAGATTGCTCCAGAAGGCCGAAAGATCATTGGCGCCCGGGAATTTGCCGGCCATGCCGACCACCGCGATCGCGTTGTCGGGGATGCTCACTGGTTTTGTCCTCTCGGTACTTCAGGTCTAGCCGGTCCAGGTTTAGGTCTGCGCCGCATCGCGGCTCCGTGTCGCGCCGCCGCGCGCTGCTGCGCCCGGTCGCGGACGATGTCAGCCTGTTCCTGCGCCTCCTCAGGGTCCGAAAGCCCGAGTTGGCGCATCATGTCGATGGTCAGGTCTTGCAGGGACGCACCCTGCAGTATCAGCGCCACCGGCGGCTCCACGCCGAAGTCCGCCCGTGCGCCGTTGCGGATCCGCACCGCCATCAGAGAATCCAGCCCCAGCTCGGTCAGGGGCTTGTCCAAGGCGATCCCGGCATCTCCGGCCGATCGGTCGGCGTAGCCCATCACCGCGGCAATGCGCGCGCACATGCGCTCGGTCACCGCGCGCTGGGCTTCCGCGGGGTCGAGCTCGCGCAGCCCGTCCGGACCGGCCCAGTCGCCGAGGTCGCCCACCGAATCGAGTTCCTCGACCACCCTGGTGAAGTAGCCGATGCCGCGGATCTCCGGGAAAGCGATCAATGCCCGGTCGGCGCGCAGTCGGGCAACGCCGGTCAGGGCCCGGTCGGCGGCCAGCAGCGCGTCGAGCGCCTCGATGCCCTCCGCCGGCGTGATCGTGTCGAGAACACTGCCCACCAGTTCCTGGGCGACGCCCACCTCCGACCACGGCCCCCAGTTGATCGCCGCCGCGGGCAGACCCGCCTTGCGGCGCCAGCCGACCAGCGCGTCCAGCCAGGCGCTGGCGCAGGCGTACGCGCCTTGGCCAGGGGAGCCCAATAGTGAAGCAACGGAGGAGAATCCGAGCCACCAGTCGAGCTCACAGTCGGTGCTGGCGTGGTGCATGCGCAGCGCTCCGGCGGCCTTGGGCGCCCACACCCGCTCCAGGTTGTCTCTGGTCATGGAGAACACCAGGCTGTCTTCGATGACCGCCGCGCCGTGCACGATGCCGCGCAGATTGGATTTTCCGGCCGCTTCGATCAGGCTTTCGGCCACGCCCGGCGCTGCCACATCGCCACGGACCACCACGATTTCGGCGCGGGCCTCCAATTCGGTCAGCACCTTGCGCTGCTCGTCGTTGGGCTCGCTGCGGCCGTTGAGGACCACGCGGCCCGCCCCGCGGTCCACCAGCCAACGCGCGACGACCAAGCCGAGACCGCCCAGACCACCGGTGACGATGTATGCCGCTCCGGGGCGGACCACCGGATTGTGCTTGCTCGCATCGATTGTGGCGTGCGACAGCCGTTCGACGAATCGGTGGTCACCGCGGTGCGCGATCACGTCATCACCGACGGACGCGGTGGCGGAATGGTGCAGTTCCTCGGTGAGGGCGGTGAACGGATCGTGCGTGGCATCGAGGTCGAGCATGGTGGCGCGCAGGTCCGGATGCTCGAACGCCAGAGCTCGCACCAGGCCCGTCAAAGCGGCGGTCGCGGGGGCCACGGGCTCGTCGTCGTGAACGGACAGTCCGCCCCGGGTGACCAGCCACAGCCGCGGTGACCGGCCGTGCCAGGTGCCGACGACCGCGCGAACGACGGTCGTGATCGACCACACCGCCTCCCGCGCTGCCACCTGCCCGTCGTCCAGTCCGGTCGAGGCGCCGCCGACGAAGACGACGATGCCCACGGGCGGAAGCTCGGGATCGCCTGCGGTTTCGGCGAATGCGGCGAGCATCGCCGATTCGTCGTCGAGTTTGGCGGTGTGCACCCGCCGGTCCGGTGAGTGCCATCGCCCGACGAATTCGTCTGCCATCGATTTGGCCTCGGGGCCCAGCGCCGGGTCGGCGAGGACCAGCCAACTTCCGCGCGCCACGTCGGTGGCGGATGTCTCGGCATCGGCCGAGATCGGGCTTTCCACCCATTCGGCGTCGAAGATCTTCTGCGTCAAAGGCAGTGGTACCGCGCGGCGTTCGACGCGGCGCAGATAAATGCCGTCGACCTCGGCTGCAACCGAGCCGGAATCGTCGATCAGGACGACCTTGCCCAACTTGCCGGAGCCGCCGTCCAGGTTGGTCAGCTGCGCGCGGCACCGCAGGTGCCGGCCGATATCGCGGTACACCCGGATCGTCTCGAATGACACTGGCAGATAAGAGGCTTCGGCTGACCCGGCGACTTCGCCGTCGGAAACCGCGGCGGCCATGCTTTGCAGTGCGGAGTCCAGCACGACGGGGTGCAGTCGATACTCGGGATGGCGGGGAGCCTCGTCGGGAAAGGTGATCTCGGTTTCCGCGGAACCGTCGGGCAGGCGGCTGATCCGGGTCAAGCCCGCGAAGGCGGGACCGTGGTGTTGACCGGTCTGGCGCAGCAGGGCATAGAAATCGGCCGGCGACACGGTCGTCGCGTTCGACGAACCGCTCGGCTCGCGGTACGCGGGTGCAGCGTCGCGCGGCGCTTGTTCCACCCGGGCGGTGGCGTGCCTGGTGAACTCGCCACTGCTCGAACGGGAATAGATCTCCACCCGAATCGTGCTGTCCGCGTTGCGAATCAACTGCGTCGTCAAGCGGGTGTGGTTGTCCAGGGGAAGCATCTGCTCCACCTCGAACTGCTTGATGACGGTGTCGGCGGCCGCCAGCGCTTCGCTCGCCGCGGCCAGGGCGATCTCGGCGAACCCGGCGGCCGGCATGATGGGTTGGCCGAACACCTTGTGGTCGGCCAACCAGGGACATACGTCGGTGCCGACATCGGACTGCCAGACATGGCCACCGCTGGAAGGCATTTCGATGTGGACGCCCAGCAGCGGGTGGCCCGCGGCCAGCCGCGACATCGCCGATCGGTCCGCGACCCAGAATCTGCTGTGCTGCCACGGCGTGGGTGGCAGGTCCACCAGGCGACCGCTGCTGTGGTCGGCCGCGGTCACCCCCAGCGCGGCGAGTTGGGTGTGGAAGAACAGGGTCTGGTCATGCTCGCGGTTCATCGCCGACATGACGAGATGGCTGCTGGCGCCGTCCAGGGTGTCGGTGATGGCGTATGTGAGCACGGGGTGCGGACTGATCTCGACGAAGGTGTGGTGGTCGGCGCCTGCGGCGCTGACGGCCTGGTGGAATCGGACCGGGTTGCGGAGGTTGGCCGACCAGTAGGCGGCATCCATCGTCGACTGGGAGCTCTCGAAAACGGTGGTGATGATCGGGATGCTCGGCCGTTGCGGGGCCAGATCCGCCAGCGCGCTTCGCAACTCGGGCAGGATCGGGTCGATGATCGGGCTGTGCGAGGCCA
The DNA here is from genome assembly GCF_035499775.1 of Mycobacterium sp. Taxonomy (GTDB): domain Bacteria; phylum Actinomycetota; class Actinomycetes; order Mycobacteriales; family Mycobacteriaceae; genus Mycobacterium. Next base: position 22,931 of record NZ_DATJYB010000332.1, read on the forward strand.
CGTCGACCTCGATGCGCCGCGCCAACCGGTTCTGCGCCGCCACCGCCGCGATCACCGCGTCCACCGCCTCCGGCGGCCCGGCGATCACCGACTGGCGTGGCGATGCGTGCACCGCCAGCGTCACTTGCGGATAGTCGGCGATCAGCGACTCGGCGGCCTCGGCGTCCAGCTCGAGTAGCGCCATCGCCCCCTGACCGGACAGCCGCGCCATCAACCGCGAACGGGTCGCGATCACCCGCAGGCCCTGCTCGGGCGTCAACGCGCCGGCGACCACCGCCGCGGCCACCTCACCCATCGAGTGCCCGATCACCGCATCCGGAGTCACCCCGTAGGACCGCCACAATTCGGTCAGCGCCAGCTGCATGCCGACCAGCACCGGCTGGATACGGTCGATGCCCACCACCTCGTCGCCGTCGGCGAGTGTCTGGTACAGCGAAAAGCCAACCTGTGCGACGAATATCGGCTCCAGCTCGGCTACCGCCTTGGCGAACGCCGGCTCGTCGGCCAGTAGCTGCCGGCCCATCCCGGCCCACTGCGAACCCTGACCCGAATACACGAACACCCGGCCGGGCGCGCTGGCGTGCTGATCGCAGCCCACCACCCCGACGCGCGGCTGTCCTGCCTCCAGCGCCCGCAACCCGGCGATGGCCTCGGCGCGGTCGCGCGCGACCACGGTCGCGAACTTCGCGTGCCGGGGCCGGTGCTGGTTCAGGGTGTGCGCGACGTCGGCCAGCGCTGCCGTCGCACCGGGTCCGGACATCCAGTCGGCCAGCGCCGCGGCCATGGAGGCGGCCCGGGCGGCCGTCTTGCCCGACATGGTCAGAGCCGAAACATGCTGCGCCCCAGAGGACGTCGGGACCGGGGCGTCTGGCGCCTGTTCGATCACCAGATGCGCGTTGGTCCCACTGAGACCGAACGAGGACACCGCTCCCCGGCGCGGGCCGGCGCCCGCCGGCCAGGGGCCGCTCTCGGTGGGCACGAACAGGCGCGTCGCCGACGCGTCGATGGCCGGGTTCCACCGGGTGAAGTGCAGATTGCGCGGAATGCGCCCGCGCTCCACCGCCAGCACCGTCTTGATGAATCCGGCCACGCCGGCGGCCGCCTCCAGATGGCCGATGTTGGTCTTGACCGACCCGAGAGCGCACGAACCCTCGCCGCGGCCGTAAGTAGCCGCCAGCGACTCGAACTCGATGGGGTCTCCCAAAACCGTTCCGGTGCCATGCGTTTCGATATAGTTCACACTGTCGGGGGTGACGTCAGCGAGCTTGAGGGCGGACGTGATCACGTCGCGCTGCGCCAGCGCGTTCGGTGCGGTCATACCGTTGGACCGCCCGTCCTGGTTGGTCGCCGAACCACGGACCACCGCCAGCACCCGATTCTGGTCGCGGATCGCGTCGGACAGCCGCTTGAGCACCACCACGCCGCAGCCCTCGCCGCGCACGAACCCGTCGGCGTTGGCGTCGAAGCTGTTGCACCGCCCCGTCGGCGACAGCGCCGACCACTTGGACAGCGCGATGGCGGTGAATGGGGACAAGGTGAGCTGCACCCCGCCGGCCAGTGCCACATCGCTCTCGCGCAGCCGCAGGCTCTGACACGCCATGTGGATCGCCACCAACGACGACGAGCACGCGGTGTCCACGGCGACGGCCGGACCGCGCAATCCCAGCAGGTACGAGATGCGTCCCACCGCTGCGCAGTGCGGTGTTCCGGTGCTCAGGTACGCGTCGATGTCGGCCATGCGCTCGATGTTGACGATCGTGTAGTCCCACGACGACAGCCCGGCCAGCACAGCGGTTCGGCTGCCGCTCAGGGAATCCGGTGGAATGCCGGCATGTTCGAGCGCCTCCCAGGCGACCTCGAGCAGCATCCGATGCTGCGGATCCATCGCCACGGCCTCGCGGGGTGTAATGCCGAAGAAGTCGGCGTCGAATTCGTCGACGTCGCGCAGGAAACCGCCCCACTTCGTCGTCATCCGCCCCGATGCCGACGGGTCGGGGTCGTAGTACGCGTCCGCGTCCCACCGATCCGGCGGCACCTCGCTGATCGTGTCCACGCCGTCCACCAGCAGCTGCCAAAAGCTTTCCGGCCCCGTCACATTCCCCGGGAAGCGACAACCGATGCCCACCACCGCCACCGGCTCTGCGATGTCGGTCGGGAACGCCGTACCGGCCCGGACCAGCTCGCGCGCCAAGGCCGCTCGCGCGTTCGGCGACAGCTGCGCCGCGCGCTCCGCCAGACTTGTCATGAATCGCCTCTCGTAGCGGCTTCCAGCTCGCTGGCGTCGACCAGATCGGAGAGCAAGTCCATTTCCTCGTCCGACAATTCGGGCTCCTCGTCGGACGCCTCCTGTGCCGCGACCGGTGTGACGTAGTCCATCCGTTCACACAGGGCGCCGGCGAGATCGCTGATCGTGGGATAGGCCCAGACCAGCGCGACCGGCAGCGTGATGTCCAGACTCGACTCCAGCCGGTTTCGCAATTCCAGGCCCATCAGTGAGTCGAGACCCAGCGTCTCCAGCGGCCGGTTGTGGTCGATGGGATCGCTGGAGCGCAGCACGCCGCGGATCTCGTCGGCGATCGCTGCCGCCAGATGTCCGGGGCGTTCGGCCGGGTCGAGCGCGTCCAGTTGCGCCCGGATCTTGCCGCCGCCGCGTCGTTCCACTGCCGTTGTGTCGCGCAGCTTGGCGAACAGCGACGACCCCGCCACCGCCGGGAAGGACTGGAACCACTGCCGGGCGTCGAGGTGGAGCACGCCGGTCCGGCCGCGGTCGGCGGCGAGCACCGTCTGCATCGCCGCCAGCCCCTGCTCGACGGTGATCAGCGAGACGCCGAGATCGGCGAAGAACTGCGCACGCCCGACTTCGGCCCATGGGCCCCAGTTGATTCCGACGGCGGGCAGCCCGAGGGCGCGCCGATAGGCGACCAGGCCGTCGACCCACGAGTTCGCCGCCGCATACGCACCCTGCCCTGGCGTGCCGAGCAGCGCCGACGCCGAGGAGAAGGTCAGCCACCAGTCGACGTCGCGCGCGGCGGTGGCCTCATGCAGCCGCCAGCTGCCGGTGACCTTCGGAGCGAGCACCCGCCGGGCGGCGGAATCGGTCATGTTCAGCACGATCTCGTCGGCGAGAACCATGGCGCTGTGCAGCACTCCGGCCAGGCGGAAACCGGCGTTTTCGACCGCTTCCACCAGCCGCTCGGCCGTGCCGGGCTCGGCGATGTCGCCAGTGACCACCTCGACGCGGTGACCCGCGGCGTTCAGTTCATCGATGGCGCCCCGAACTTCGTCGTCGGGACCCGAACGTCCGTTCAGGACAATCAATCCCGCGCCTTGTTCGGCCAGCCATCGCGCGACCACGAAACCCAGGCCACCCATGCCGCCGACGATCAGGTAGCCGCCGTCGGGGCTGACCAGTGGTAGCGGCGGCGGGGACGCGACCGCCTCGATGCTGCCGCTATCCGGGATCGTGATGACGATCTTGCCGGTGTGCTTACCCGATGCCATGAGCCGGAACGCGTCGGCCGCGTCGTGCAGGCTGAACTCGGTCACCGGCAGCACCTCGACCTTGCCATCGGCTACGTGCCCCAGAATGTGTTGCAGCAGTTGGCGATACTTCGCCGGCTGCAGCTTGAGGTTCAGGTCGAGGTCGACCACAGCGAAGGATGCGCTCTTGGCCAGCGCGGCCAATCCCAGCTTGGCGTCGGCGAAGACGTCCCTCTTGCCCAGCTCGATGAACCGGCCGCCAGGAGCCAATATCTGCACGCCACGCTGAATCGCCTCGCCCGCCAGTGAATTGAGCACGACGTCGACACCGTAGCCGTCGGTGAGCTCGAGTATTTCGTCGGCGAAGTCCACGGTCCGGGAATCGCCGACGTACTCGACACCGAGCCCGGACAGCATCTCGCGCTTGGCCTCCGAGCCGGCCGTGGTGTAGATGCGGGCACCGAGCATCTGGGCGATCGAAACCGCGGCCATGCCGACACCGCCGGTGGCGGAATGGATCAGCACGCGTTCGCCCGGGGCCAGCCGGCCGACCTCGCACAATGAGTGCCAGGCGG
>NZ_DATJYB010000333.1:0-9351 GCF_035499775.1 Mycobacterium sp.
TCGAACGCACCAGAATCGGGAGCTTGCGATGCGGAATTGCCCTGCGGGACCAAGGGGGTGAGGACGAAGGACCGCGACGCGTGACAGATGTGACAGATCTACAGGTTCGCCTACGCGCGCACATAATCCGTCAATACTTCGATCTGTCACACCTGTCACGCGATGTTATGACGTGCTTCTTTACTGTCCGCGTTGGTTGGCACGCCAGAACGTATGCCAGGAATGTGCACCCCGGATGCTGTTGAACCTGATTGACAGGCTTGTCTCAATCCGCCAGCCGGTGGTCAGGGAAGCTGCCGTTCCGAGCCTACCGGTAGCGCCGCGTGAGTCCGCGCTGCGACGAGATGGAGGGGAGGGTCATACCTCAGCCCCTTGCGGCCAGGCATAGTGTCAGCGGACCTGACATCGACATCGACCCGTGAAGTCAGGACTCCTGACCAGTTATCGGGATGATCGAACTGGGGGTCGGCTGCGGGGGCCAGGTTTCGGCGATGGGCGTGGTGTGAGCGCGTCCGTCGTGAGATTCTGCGGGGGTGTCCGATGCGCCGGCGGCTGCTCCTTCGGGGGTGGTGACGTTTCTCTTCACCGATGTGGAGGGTTCTACGCGTCGGTGGGAGTCTGACGCGGATGCGATGCGGGCCGCGCTGGTCGCTCATGACAAGGTGCTGCGCTCGGCGATTGAAGCGCACGGAGGATTTTTGTTCAAGCACACCGGTGACGGTGTGTGCGCCGCCTTCGCGTCACCGAAATCAGCCGTCGACGCAGCGGTGGCCGCCCAGGGGGCGCTGGAGTTGCCGGTGCGGATGGGCATCGCGACCGGCGAGGCCGAACTGCGCGACGGTGACTACTTCGGTGCGGTGCTGAACCGTGCGGCGCGGGTGATGGCCGCCGGGCCCGGCGGTCAGATCCTTTCGGCCGAGTCGACCGCGAGTCTGCTCAGCGGGGTGGATCTCCTGGATCTTGGGCCGCGACAGCTGCGGGACCTACCCACCCCGGTCGGGATGTTTCAGGTCCGAGCGCCGGGCCTGCAGACAGAGTTTCCCGCGTTGCGGGCGCTGGAAGCTAGTCCGGGGAATCTGCGGCCTCCCGCCACAAGCTTCATTGGGCGTGAGTTAGAGGTCGCCGAGCTGGAGACCGCGCTGAAGGCGCATCGGCTGGTCACGCTGACCGGGGTAGGTGGGGTCGGCAAGACCCGCCTGGCGGTGGAGGTAGCTGGCCGGCTCACCGATGAATTTCCCGACGGCGTTTGGTTTTTCGAGCTGGCTGCGGTCACCGACCCGGCGGCAGTACCCGACGCAGTGGCGGCGGTGTTGGGCATCACCCAGCAACCGGGCAAGACAGTGAGCGAGTCGGTGGCCGCCGCGTTGGAGGGCCGGTCGCGGCTGCTGGTGTTCGACAACTGCGAGCACGTTGTCGACAGTGTCGCGGATTTGGTCGAGGCGATCCTGGCCGCCTCGGCGACGGTATCGATTCTGGCGACCAGCCGCGAAGGATTGGGGGTCAGCGAAGAACAGTTATGGCGTGTCCCGTCGCTCGACATCGACTCTGGAACCGAATCCGCCGCGGTGAGCCTTTTCGTCGACCGTGCCCACAGTGTGGTGTCGGACTTCTCGCTGGCCCAGCCCGGCGAGGCGGACGCTGTCGTGGAGATCTGCCGCCGCCTCGACGGCATTCCGTTGGCCATCGAGTTGGCGGCCTCGCGGATGGCGTCGATGACGGTCAGCGAGGTGCGTGATCGGCTCGATCAGCGGTTCCGGCTGCTGGTCGGCTCCCGGCGCGGCCTGGCACGCCACCAAACCCTCCACCATGCGGTGGCGTGGTCCTACGACCACCTCGAGGACCCGGAGAAGGCGTTGCTGGGGCGGTGTTCGGTGTTCGCCGGGGGATTCGACCTCCAAAGCGCCTGCGCGGTCATGGGTTCTGATGATGACTTCGCCACCCTGGATCTGCTCGACGCCCTGGTGCGGAAGTCGCTGCTGGTGGCTGATCGGTCGGCGGGGCGAACCCGATTCTCGATGTTGGAGACGATCCGCCAGTTCGCCGAGGAACAACTCGCCGCCCGGGGTGTGGCCGAGGAGGTCCGGGCCGCCCATGCCCGCCACTTCGCCGGGCGGGAAACCGACATCATGACCCTCTGGGACAGCCCACGACAGCGGGAAGCCTACGAGTGGTTCGCTATCGAACTGGCCAATCTACGCACGGCGTTTCGGTGGGCCGCCGACCACGGCGACCTCGACGTGGCCGCCACCATCGCCACCTACGCGGGGTTCCTCGGCTATCTGATCGAGAATTATGAGCCGATAGCTTGGGCGGAAGAACTCATCGAACCAGCCCACGCCGTCGATCATCCCCGGCTCGCGTTCCTGTATGCGATGGCGGCGCTGTGCTGGATCGTGGGACGGATCGAGGAGGCTGTCCGCTATGCGGACGCCGCCCAGAGCACATGGTCGCGATACCCACGGACTCACAATGGCAGCCCTAGTCCTTGCATTGACGCTCGCCGGGTCCCATGACGAAGCGATGGCGGTCGGGAGAGGTCTGATCGACGCCGCCGAAGCTACGCGCAACCCGTGGGCGCTCTCGTTCGCGCTTTTCACCTACGGGTTCGCGTTCAGTGACGCCGATTCCGTCCGCGCACTGGACGCCCTGCGCCGGGGCCTCGTGATCGCTCAGGACAGCGGCAACCGCGCCAACGAGTCATTCCTGGCGGTCCCTCTAGCTCGAGCCGAGGCCAAATGCGGGGACCCGCTGCCGCACTCGAGCACGCCACGCTCGCGATCCGCAACCACCACGACTCAGGCAATGACACCCTTATTCGTTTGCCCTTGATAAACCTCGCCGTCTTCCTCGACCGGCTCGGTCGCTTCGACTCAGCGGCCACCATCGCCGGTTTCGCGTTCAGTCCCCTGACTGCCGCGTCCTTTCCCGAGGTCAACACCACAATCGCCCACCTACGCGTGGCCCTCGGCGACCAAACCTACGAATCGCTCGCCCGCAAGGGCGAGACGATGACCACCGCCGCCGTGGTGACCTACGCCTATGACCAAATCGACCAGGCCCGAGCAGAACTGGAACGCCTTGGTTGAGTTTCGCGCATCGAGTATCCAATGCGGGGCGACGCAGCGTGTTCTCAGTCGCCTTCAGCAGTCTGTTCGGCCAGGACGCGGTACACCGTCGCCCGACTCACGCCGAGAGTGTCGGCGATCGTGCTCGCCGATTCGCCGCTTGCGTGCATCCGCATGGCCAAAGCGGCCTTCTTCTTGTCGAGCGCCCTGGGTCGCCCGATGTGCTGCCCGCGTGCCCGACGCGCCTCCCGTGCGGCCATCCGGCGCTCCCGGCCTAGTTCCAGTTCCAGCTCCGCCAAGCTGGCAAGGACGCCGGCCACCATCCGTCCGGTCGCGTTGGAGCTGTCGATCCCCTCGCGCAATGACCGAAGAACGATGTTGTGCTCACCGAGCTCGCGGATCGTGGTCATGACTTCCGCAGCGTTCCTGCCGAGGCGGTCAATCCCCACCACAACGATGGCATCGCCGGGACGGGCGTAATCCAGCAACGCCGCGAGCCCTGGCCGCTGCTCGCGTGTAGCGATTCCAGACAGCTTGTCGCTGTAGACCCGCTTCGGGTCGACCCCCGCTGCGGTGAGCGCGTCGAGCTGTTGATCCAAGGACTGGTGGCCGGTGCTCACGCGGGCGTAGCCGAGTTGAGCGCCAGTGCTTGGGGCGGCGGCTGCGGTGGGCATGCCCTTGAGTTTGTCGCAAAAATCTCAGAAACACAACTATTGCGACGATAGTTCTGAGGCAACTTTTGCGACAGCATGACGTACGACTTCTTCTGCGTCAGTGGGGCTTGTGCGGCCTGTCTCACAACTAAAGTACTGAGAAACTACGGATCCTCAACGGATCCGCTTCATCGCGCCTTCCAGGTCCAGCCGTGGAGCTTCTCCGGGCGGGCTATCCGGCTGTCGGGCAGCTCGTTCCTCGCGTACTTCCGCCGTTGATTGGCGACCCACGTACCGAGCTGGTATCCCTCCTCGTCGACATGGGCGACCGGCACTCGGGCATGACCGTGCAAACGGATGAACGCCTTGGTCCGTTCGTACCCCTGCTCCCATTGCTCGTCCTGGGTGTTCCATGCCCATCCCGGCAGGCTTTCGAGGAGCTTGCGCCGTTCCGCGGAGATGGCCCTTCTTCTGAAAGCTCACCGCTGTTCCCCGACCCAGACTCCGAGTTTGACTGCGCCGGCCTGATAGGACTGGGGCACACGCGCGTTCCCGTTCTCCTCCGTGTATGGGTGCCCCGGCAGCATTCGCGCCGGCGGAAGTGCCATGCAGGCTGCCGTGCTGACCGCCCAGGGATGGTTAGGTGCGGTGCGTCAGCTTCGTGGCGCACTCCTCGCGCACGAACAACGCAAAGTCCGACCGGACGGCGTGCAACTCGTCGGCCCCACCTTATTGACTGCACTTGCGCGGAAGAGCACGCTCAAGCAGGCGGAGCCGACACGAAGAATGGGTCATCGAAACACGTCCATGATCCGCGTGCCCAGCAAATCTGTTTGCAGCAAACTGGATCGCATGAAACGGGATTCGGAGAATGCGAGATGACGACTGCACATGAAGTGCAAATCCATGCTCAACGGATCATCGAAGCTAACAAGCATCTACTCGTCTCGGGGGTGCTATCGCACTCCGGGCTGGCCAACCTGAGCGCCAGGCTCGACGCGGATCGGTTCTTGCTGACCACGACCGGGTATGTGCGAGAGTTGCGCCCTGACCAGCTGGCCACGGTCGGTCTCGATGGCGAGGTCCTTGACGGCGAGCTAGCGCCGGAGAACGCCGAAATTATCGCCATGCACAGCGTCGTTTACAACGCTCGCATTGACGTCGGCGCAGTAATTCACACCCACTCTCCCGCCGCGACGGCTTTCGCGCTGGCCCACCGGCCGTTGCCGTGCCGGTTTGAGCCGTTGTTGCGTTTCGGGCAGGCCGAAGACGTGCCAGTGGCGGCATGGGGACCTCGTGGGTCGGGTATGTCTGCTCGGAACATCGCCGAGGCTCTTGGACGACACCCGGCGACAGCCGCGGTTTTGCTGGCCAACCATGGTCTCTTGGCGTTCGGCCCTGACCCTCTTGCTACTGCTCGACTGCTGGTGGCGATCGAGGAAAGCGCCGAGGCAGAGCTGGCTGCGACCCGGATCGGTGGGGCGGTGGACTTCCCCGAAGGGTCCCTCGCCGCTGTCCGAGAGTCGATGGCGCGGGTGTCGTCGACGTCAGTGCTGTGAGCTTGGGCTACGCCCGGGTCGGCGCCGGTAGCCGATCGCAACTTGTCGCGCCAGCTTCGACATGGCAAGAGGGTATTCGCGCGTAAACGCCGAACGGTTCGTCGCCGCGTTGCCCTTGCCGGTCACCCGCTCCCTATCTAGCGGGGCCGAACATCTAGTTGCACGGACCTTGTATGGCATAGCATTCATGCTGCTCAGGCCGTGCCCCCGGCAGGATTCGAGCCTGCGGCCGGCTCATCGTCCCCGACAGTGATGGGGACGGCACCAGCCTGGTTGTGCAGGTGGTGGGTCCGCGTTTGTTCGACGCGCCTAACTCGCTGACGCCGGGTTGGGATCACCGCTTGTATTGGATCAGCGGGCTGCCTCGGGCTGAGCGAGCTGTAGATCCCAGCGGGTGGTCACCCGGACACCGATTGCGTCCTGGTCGGCGTAGCGCTCAGTGAGTAGCGCTACCGACGGGACCTGGTCCTGGGCAATGAACACGCGGGAGACATCCACCAAAGCGGCGCTGCCGCTGGCGATCTGGGTGGTAACCACGGCCGGGATGCCGACGATCGAGCCGGGACCGTTAGAGCCGGTGACGTTGTCGATGAAGAGCAATCGCCCGAGCGAGTCGCGGGAGGTTAGCACCGATCCATACCAGTCAGCAGGGTTGATCAGCCAGCGCGAGGTATCGGAGGCAGTTTCCGGGACGCTACCGGGTTCAGACCGCACCGTTGATGACTGATCACGGCCTGCGCTCCCGCAACAGAAAGCCTCTTTCGCCCGCTCACCGCGTGCCATAATCGACGCGCCGGATAGGCGGCTAGGAAGGGTCGACGGCAATGGCTGCTGGCTATACGAAGGCGTGGAAGGCGACATGTCCGCGTTGCTCACGCCGCTGCACGGAGAAAGACTTCGAGTGCGGCAACTGCGGTAGCTCCGGAATTTATCTCCAGGATCTGACAACTTCGTCGTTGGCTAAGAGTTATTGGTTTGGCTGTCGAAAGTGCAATCAGCAGGTCTCGGGATATTTGAAGTGCCCACAGTGCGAAACCAACGTGAAGGGGGTCGCCAAGAAGAAGGGGCTATTCGGATAGGGCTACCTCGTCCCAACTCCGGTTGCCCTCACCTGCGTCATGGCTTACCCGGCCCTCGGAGTATCTGACCTGCGGATAAGAGCGGACCTGCGCCGGGAAATTCATGGGATGGGAGCCGTCGGCGCGCGGGCCGCGCTTAGGTGCGGCCGTCGTTAGGACGGGCGCTGCGCGATTCAGCTCGTGGGCGAATCGTTGACGCAGAGGACAATGACGCACATGTCCGGCGCGCCGGTGTGGTTGCCGAGCCTGCTCTTCATAGCCGGCCTGCTGATCGTGGTCCTGCCGATCAGTATTGCGCGCATGACCAAGTACCGCTTTATCGCTTACCCCGACATCGTTGGTCTCATACGGTTCCGACCCTCGGTGGCGTCGTGGTTCTTGGCGCTGTCCTTCTGTCCGACGCTGGCGTATGTCGCGCTCCAAATGCCGCTGCCGGTAGCGGTGCCGATGACATCAACGGTGGTGCTGGCGGGCGTCTGGGCCGTCCTGCGCCCCTTACGTGCGGTCCGGAGTTGCTATATCGACCCCAGCGGCGCTGTGACCCTGATGCGCGGTAGCATCGCAATTCCCTTCGACCTCAATCACTTTCGCTACGTGCGGATGTACGTCAGCCGAGTGAACAAGGTCAGCCAACCGAGCATGCTGGTCATGTGTCGCGATCCGCATTCCGGCTCTCGGCCGCGTTGGGTCAACTTCGTGTTCCCATGCGTCAATACCGAGCGTGTCGTGCTGTTCTTCAACCGCTGGCGGGCCGCCGACGACTCGTTCATCGGGCCGCGCGAACTGGGCATGCTGTTTTTTCAAGCCTGTGTGCGAGCCGGGTGGACGCCGATAACAGAACGCAGCCCGTGGGGCACTCCCGAATGGGAAGTCGGCCCAGACGCCCTATAGATCTGTTCAAGGCGAAGGGTAAAAGGCTCGGTCGTGTGCTACCCGCCGCTGCCCGGGGCAAAGTCGCCGAGCTGCCCCCGATCGCTGATGTCCAGGACCTCCACGTCGTACCGATCCGACAACTCCTGGCCGAACGCCACAGCCTCTGGGCCCCCGTCGGTGTCGAGGAGGCCCAGCTCGACGATCTCGCCCGCGCGCGCCCGGTACTCGGCACGGGGGCTGATCTTCATCGTGGGTCGTGGCTGGTATGGCAACACGTCGAACAAGACGACCTTGCCGACCACCAGATACGTCCACGGCGGATCCACAACCCCCAGTCGCGACACGTCTCGCGCCACTCTTGGGAACCCGCGTGCCCGCGCGATCACGTCGGCGACCTCGATGTCGGCGTACCAACCGCACTCGCACCCCGGCGCCGGCGGCACGTGGTGCGGGATGGAGCATCCGGCGTCGGACAATTTCGTGGGCCACGAGATTTCCGAGTAGTACGGGGACCGCAGCACATCCCCGGAGATCCCGGTCCAAAAGCGATAGCCGACGGCAGTTTCCAAGCGGCCGAAACCAGGTGCGGTCAGGCGCTCGTCCAGCCACTCGTGCAGCCCGGGCATCGCGGCGTCGATAGCTACGAAGGCGTCCTCGAAATCAGCGCCGAATAGTGGATTCCGGACGTCGACGCACCTAAGCCGGTCGTCGTCAACGCCACGCTCGCGCAACACCCCCACATGTTCATGCCCCAACGCCACCACCAAATCAGCGGCAAGGTGCTCAGGACCGACGAGCGCAGCCCGATGCTCCTCCGGCACCGGATAACCACACTCACGCAGCACCCAACACGCCTGCTCGTCGGCGCGATCACCCACAGAAGCGAGGGTGCCCGCGCTGGACACCCGCACCACATCACTCAGACCACGCTCCCGCATCTGCTCAGCGAATAACGCGGCAGCCATGACCGATCGGGCGCGATTGAAACTGCATACAAATGCGACGTGCAGCCGAGGGCTACTCACAATCCGTACCGCTCCCCAAGCAGCGCGGCGAGGTCATCAGAGTCCTCCATCGAAGTTCGCGAATGTACCCAACTCGGCTCGAAACAGATTCTAGTTACGCCTAGACAGGCACGCGCGCCACGCCAACCGATTGTTGTCGGGACGGGGCTCGTCGTCGTCGCGCACCCCCGCCACCCACCCCAGCCGCATAGCGTGGCAACACTTCTCAGAGGTCCCGGGGCTGGAATCCTACCGATCGGCCGACGTCGAGCATGTTTTCTGCGAACCGCGCAAAGCAGCAGGCTCCTAACTGGAAAAGAATCGGTAGCCCCAAAGTGAACGCAAGAATTTCGCAAATGGTCGGCGGTAATTTTTCAGCACGACAGCAGCGAAAGGACCAATGTGAACCCGATGTTGCGAACAACGCGTATTCCCACTGGCCGGCAGCGCTCCCGAAGCGGACGATTCCGGTTTATGAGGAATCCCGTCCTTGGGGTAGCAGCCGCTCTGCTGGCGTCTACTGGTTTGGGGTGGGCCGCTTTGGGCCCGGCTGCAGGTATTGCCCACGCCGGGGCTTTTCACTGGTGCCCGGGCGACCCCCTGCCCAGGACGTTGCTGCCGAACACGAACAATCAATGGCTCACCATCAACCCAGCGTGGGACTCGAATGTCTGCCACGACTACGTGATCTCGGGCGGGCATGTGGAGGAAGGGATTCCGTGCACGCTGCCCCAATTTCAGTGGTTTCAGTGTCCACCTGGCACCACCCCCATGCCACTCATGAAGCCCGTCCCCAACAAGGGTGAGTGACTGATCAGCGAACCCTAGGCACGCTCGGCTGTCATGTGCATGTCGATGGTGCCCTGGCATGCGCCGCTCAAGATGTCGGTGTGCATGGTGCCGGCGAGTGACCCGTCAGGTTGGGGCGTGTAGCGCACGTCGGCTCGGGCCGGATTCCATTGGATCGACGTGTCGGGCATCATGCAGTCCCACTGGAAATCGTTGACTTGCGCCCAGGACGACCCATCCCAGGTGAATTGAACCGGCTGCGGAACCGTCGGGTTCCTCGGCGCAGGGCCGCTGACGATAGTGGCGACGCACTTTCCGCTCGCACAGCT
>NZ_DATJYB010000334.1:0-27046 GCF_035499775.1 Mycobacterium sp.
GACGCGGATGTGACCCTGTCGACAGTCGTGGTCAGCCAGGGCGCCGTGACCGAACAGACCACAACCGTCAGCGACGAGTCGCTACTGGAGGTGGCGCTGCGCGCCGGGGTCGACGCCCGTTACGCATTTATCAGCGGCGGGTGCGGCACCTGCAAGGCCAAGCTGCTGAGAGGACGGGTGCACACCCAGCGCAACGACGCACCGGGCAACGTCGCCGATGGCTGGATCCTCACCTGCCGGTCCCGGCCGGCCACCGACGTCGTCCACATCGAATAAGATCGTTGAAATCCGGTGCCGAACAACAGGATTGGCCGCAATCCTGCTCCTGAATCAGACGGTGATCGTCGTTTGCTCGTCGATCGCTTTCATCGCGTCCATTAGCGGCCCCTGGTCCGTGTCCGCTGCGTCGGCGTTGAGCTGCAGCACGAACACCCCGTCTCCGCCGGGAATCACCACCGTCTTCTGTGCGATGGCCCGCTTCTTGCCACCCTTGTCGTAGGTGCCGCTCAGCTGCCATGCCTTGAAGCCGCCGAGGGTGGACGCGGTTCCGGCGCCGCCTTGATATCCCGGCAGATTCTGCAGCTCGCCCGGGGCGGCCTCGAGCAGCTTGGCTTGGTCGACGTTACCGGTGAGCTTCACCAGGAGTCCGACGATGGAGGGTGGGTCATTGGTATCCGCGGGCTGGGACAATACAATGCCGCCATACGGGGCGTTGTTACTTTCCTTGATTGTCTGCCAGCCGGCCGGCGTCGGCAGGTTGATGGTGGGGGAGCCGGGATCACCGTGATGGATTTGGGTTTCGGTGAGATTGTTGTCCTTGACGTAATCGGCGAGGGTGTACTTGTGGGCCCCCGGTGTCGCGCTCGTCTCGGGTGACGTCGTCGAAGTCACCGTCGACGTCGACGTGGACGTCTTGGTCTCGGACTTGTTGCCAGAGCCACAACCAACGAGAACGAAACTTAGCACCACGGAAATGGTTGCTGCCGTCAAATATTTCATCAATTCCATCTCCGGGAGAGGGGCCGGCACCTGCGCTGGCCGGGTCGCAGAAGACACTAGCCCAATCGGTTCGCATCGTTGCTGGGCTGGTTCGGACTCTCGAATCCCCCTCGAATTCCGCACCGAACGGGCGCCGATGCAGTAAGAGACAGCTATGCGGTCACGAACAACGCTCGTCACGTTGATCGTGGTGAGTGCCGTCTGCATGACGTTCATTGCGGCTCCACCCATTGCTTACGACGGTGAGCCCGGATTCGTCGCCAAACCGGTCGAGTACGTCGACACTCTCATCGGCACCGGGACGGGAGGCGAGACGGTGGGTGAGATCAACAATTTTCCTGGGCCAACGGTGCCCTTCGGGATGGTGCAGTACTCGCCGGATACCGTCGACACCTACGCGGGCTACAACTACGACAGATCGCGCTCCACCGGGTTCAGCATGACCCACGCGTCAGTGGGCTGCGCCGCGTTCGGTGACATCTCGATGCTGCCCACCACGACCCCCACCGGCTCGCAGCCCTGGAACGCGTGGGAGAGGATCGCCCACGACGACACCGAAGTGGGCGTGCCCGGTTACTACCGGGTGCGGTTCCCCGGAACCGGAGTGACCGCGGAGCTCACCGCCACCGCCCGCACGGGTGTCGGCCGCTTCAGATACCCGCATAACCATCGGCCGGCGCTGTTCCACGTGCGCTCCGGTGCGTCGCTGGCGGGCAACTCGGCGGCGACCTTCCGGATCGAGGACGACAACACGATCACCGGATCGGCAACCAGCGGCGGATTCTGCGGCAAAAAGAATACCTACACGGTGTACTTCGCCATGAAGTTCAACCAGCGGTTCACGTCCTACGGATCCTGGGACGGATACTCGGTCTACCCCGGTGCCCGGGGCGCGGACTCCCCCTTTAGTGGGGGGTATCTGGCTTTTCCGCCCGGATCGGTGCTCGAGGTGCGGACCGCGATCTCCTACGTGAGTGTGGACGGTGCGCGCGCCAACCTCGCAGCCGAGGGCACCGCGAGCTTCGACGCCGTTCGTGCGGCGGCGTCCGCCGAGTGGAACGCCGCGTTGTCTCGGATCGCAGTGGCTGGCAGCGATGGCGACCGCCTGGCGACCTTCTATACCTCGCTCTACCGGACACTGTTGCACCCCAACACTTTCAACGACGCGGACGGGCGCTATATCGGATTTGACGGCGCTATCCACACCGTGGCCCCGGGACGCACCCACTACGCCAACTTCTCGGACTGGGACACTTACCGGGGGGTATCGGCCTTGCACGGACTGCTCTTCCCCAAGCAAGGCAGCGACATGGCCCAATCACTGGTCGACGACGCCGTGCAGAGCGGATCGTTTCCGCGTTGGCCGCTTGCCAATTCGGCTACCGCCGAGATGACCGGAGACAGCGTGGTGCCACTGATCGTCAACCTCTATGCCTACGGAGCAAGGGATTTCGACGTCAACACATCCTTGCGCTACATGGTCAACGCGGCGACCAACGGCGGCGTCGGGCGCGATGGTTACACGGAGCGGCCGGGAATCGCCACTTACCTGCAGCTGGGCTATGCACCGCAGACGACGGAGTTCACCACTGACCATCGGGTCGCCGGAGCCTCGATCACGCTGGAGTGGGCCGTCGACGACTTCGCGATTTCCCGATTCGCCGAGGCGCTCGGCGACACCGCGACGGCCACGGAATTCCAGACCAGGGCACAGTATTGGCAGAACCTGTTCAATCCCAGCACCGGCTATATCTCGCCGCGCGGACCCGGTGGCTTCTTTCCCGACGGCCCCGGGTTCTACGCGTACCGATCGGGCTTTGGCCAGGATGGTTTCGACGAGGGCAACGCCGAGCAATACGTCTGGTGGGTGCCGCATAACGTGGCTGGCCTAGTGACCGCCCTGGGCGGTCGCGAGGCGGTGGCTAAGCGGCTCGACCGTTTCACGAAGGAGCTCAATGTGGGCCCCAACGAACCCCATCTCTGGATTGGCAACGAGCCGGGTTTCGGGGTGCCTTGGCTGTATAACTACATCGGCCAACCGTGGCGAACCCAGGAGACGGTCGACCGGGTGCGCAGCAATCTGTTCGCTCCCACGCCTGACGGCGAACCAGGCAATGACGATCTGGGCGCGATGTCGAGTTGGTACGTCTGGGCTGCCTTGGGCCTGTACCCGAGCACCCCGGGAACGGGGATCCTCAGTGTGAACACACCGCTGTTCGATCGCGTGGTGATCGCCCTCCCGGCGGATAAATCCATTCGGATCTCCGCTCCGCGCGCGTCCGGAAGGAACCGCCTGAGGTACATCGACGGCCTCAGCATCAACAGTCAGGCCACCGAACAGACCTTTCTGCCAGAGTCTTTCGTCCGCACCGGCGGCGGCGTCGCGTTCTCGCTGTCGGAAAAGCCCAACAGGACTTGGGGCACTGCGGTGTCTTCCGCGCCACCGTCGTACGGTGCGGGCAGCGCGGCATTGACCGTCAATGTGCCCTTCCCGATGGTAAGCATCGCGCCAGGAACCACGGAGCATGTCAGCGTCGATGCCCAACGGATGATCGACGCCGCAGGCGAGTACGCGATCACTGGTATCTCGTACAGCCCAGGGATCTCGGCTGCATCCGTTTCCGGGGCGTTCCCCGCCAATGGATCTGTCCGGGCGGACATCGCGATCACGGCGGCGCCTTCGGTGCCCGACGGGTACTACGCCATGTATCTAACCGCAAGGTTCGGTCACACCGCGAAATCCTTTCTCGTTCTTGTCGCCGTCGTCAGCGATGCGTTCGGCGAATGATTGTCTGGCGTTCGGCCTAGATCATTTCGTTCTTCGTCAGCCAGCGCATCACCGGCCAGCCGACGAATACCGGTATCCAGCAGGTGAGCACCCGATAGAGCAGCACCGACGGCACACCGATGGCCGCGGGTACGCCGAAGGCGGCCAGACCACCGATCAGCGCCGCTTCCACGGCCCCGACACCACCGGGCGTCGGGGCGGCCGACGCCAGGGTTCCGCCGACCATCGTCACCACGGTGACGGTGATGAACGTCGTGCCGCCGCCGAACGCTTCGACGCTGGCCCAAAGCGCCAGCGCGGCACCGAGAGTCGTTCCGGCGCAACCGAGTACGATCAATGCCAGTCGCTTGGGTTCGCGGGCCAGTTCGATCAGGTCATTGGTCACCTCCGCCAACCTCGGGCGGACCGCCGTTGCCAACCATTTCCGTAGCTTGGGCACGAACAGAAAGGTGCCGACGATCCCCAGTGCCACACCGCCGATCAGGTACAGAATTGTGGCTTTGGGCACGAAATGCGCGAGGTCGGTCGACGCGCCCGCGGCGGTGCTGAACAAGATCAGCAACAACAGGTGGACGATCACCTGCACTGATTGCTGCAGTGCCACCGCCGCGGTGGCCCGCAACGTGTTCAGCCCGGCCTTCTGCAGAAACCGGGTGCTGAGCGCCAGCCCGCCGACTCCGGCCGGGGTGGTGGTCGCCGCAAAGGTGTTGGCTACCTGCATGATTGACAGCTTCCAGAAGCTCACCAGGCCGTCGGCGCAGGCCCACAATGCGGCCGCCGCGCCGACATAGGTCAACGCTGACACAGCCAGACCTAGCAGTGCCCACCACCAGTTCGCCTTCCGCAGTTCGGAGAAGAACGTCGGCGCGGTGCTGATGAACGGATACGCGACATAGACCAGCGCACCCAGCAACACCAGTTGGATGACCTGGCTGCGGGTGAAGCGGGTGATGGTCTGGGTTTTGATCTCATCGGCGCCCGATTGGCGCTTGACTTCCGCGCGGGTGTCGGAGATGAGCGTGCCCGCGTCGGAGACCGATTGCCGGATTCGTTTCCCCACAGCCGATTTGGTGAGTCGGCGTGATGCGTTCAGGACGGTGTCTTTGCCAAACGCGTCGATCGCCGCACGCACCGCGGACTCGGCGTCATACAGCGCTGACGTCGTGACCAACAGTTGGGCAATGTCGGTTTGAAGTTGGGCGAAGGTGGCCCCGTACTCGGCGCTGCCGAACCCGCCGAACAGCACCTTGCCGTCGTCGACGGTGATCTCGTGGCCGCGTAGGTCGCCGTGGGAGATCTGGTGGTCGTTGAGGACTCGCAACGCTTCCCAGACGCGGGCAACCGCTGTCTGCGTGTGGCATTCGTCGAGCGGAGTTCCGCGAATGGGCTGATGCGCGTACAGCGTCCATCCCCGGTCAAGCGTGGCGACGGCGATGTTCGACGTGTTGGCGACGCCCGCGTCGTTGATCGCGATGGCCATCAGCGCGCGATGCTCCACGACGCGGCGCATGGACGTCTGTAGGGGTGCGGTTTCGGTGCCGCGCAGGCGCAGCTTCCGCCAGAGCTGGCGCATGGCGCCACCGCTGCGCTGATGCGGGCCGTACAACTCGACCGCCGCGGGGGCAGCGGAGTCCTCGGATGTCGCCGCCAGAACGAGTGCCCCGGGTCCCGCCGGCCGGACCACCCTGAGCCCGGTCACCACGAATCCGCGCCTGGCCATCGCGCGTACCGCGCCGTCCAGCGGGACCTCGAGCGCCGGAGTGCCGACGATCAGGACCACCAGCGCACCGACGAACCATCCCACGCCCAAACCCAGCAGCGACCGGGCCGGAACAATCGCGCTGACCACCAGGTGGATCGGCACGAACGCCAGTAGCAGCGTCCACCACCAGCGTCGCCAGCGTGCGGGCAGCCAGGGGCCCGACACGGTGAGCACCGCGGCCAGCATCGCGATCCATCGCGGGTCGTCGAGGAACTGCGCCAGCACCGTCTGCAGCCGGTCGGACAGGTCGAAGTGCCATTTCGGTGCAGCGATGCCGTTGCCGGTGATGGACAGCGGGAGCACGGCGAGGATGCCCGCCGCGGCATAGGCGCCCAGCAGCTTCCATTGCCGCGAGACGATCAGACCGATCAGGATCATGAACGGCAACGCCAGAATGGCGATGCCGTAAGCCAGGTACACCAGGTCGGACTGGGTAGGGGACAAGACGCCGACGATCTGCGAGACGGATTTCTCCAGGTCGACCCACCGCGTGCGGGTCACCAGGAAACTCACGATGACTACCGTCAGGAAGATCGCCGCCAGGGCGAGCCGGATGATGTCGTTGGTCCGTCGGGTCAGCGGTTGCAGCAAGCTGCCGGAAACGGTGATGTCTCGCCCGTCAACTCGCATGGTCTAACGATCCTTTGGATCGGCTCTGAGCTATTAGCGGCTCGCCGACAACTTAACCGGATACCTCCAACGTGGATGTGATTTGTGCGCGATGCAATCGCGAGCTAGGTCGGGCTCGTCATCAGGAATCCCCTCAACAACACCAGCGCCCAGTAAGCGTGACCAGGATTCCGTAGCTGACCAGAACGACGACCCCAATTCGAACAATCCATGTTGCCGCAGAAGGCTTTGCCGCGTACCGGGGGCCGCCGCCGTGGGTAAGCCAGCACGAAACCCAACGCCGCGATCAGGGGTACGGAGAAGCGCCAGCCACCTGGCCGGCGGCGCGCGAGCTATTCACCTTGGACCACAGCCGGCTCACACGCGGCGCGCGTAGGGTCGGTGCATAGTTGTGCTAGCGAATTGGAGGACTCGAGCGTGCCCAGAACCGACAACGACACCTGGGAGATCACCGAGAGCGTGGGGGCGACGGCGCTTGGCGTCGCCGCGGGCCGCGCCGCGGAAACCGAGAGTGAGAACCCGCTGATCAGCGATCCATTTGCGCGGGTGTTCCTCGACGCTGCCGGTGACGGCGTGTGGAACTGGTTCGCTCCTACCAACCTGCCGCCCGAGATCGTCGAGGCAGAACCAGACCTCAAGCCGCGGATGCGGGGCATGGTCGACTACATGGCCGCCCGCACCGCGTTCTTCGACCAGCACTTCCTCGACGCCACCCGCGCGGGCGTACACCAGGTGGTGATCCTGGCGGCGGGTCTGGATTCGCGGGCCTGGCGGCTGCCTTGGCCAGACGGCACCACCGTCTATGAACTCGACCAGCCGCGGGTGCTGGAATTCAAGGCGTCGACGCTGGCCGAACACGGCGCGGAGCCGACGTGCCATCTGGTCAGCGTTCCGGTCGACCTGCGCCACGACTGGCCGGCCGCGTTGCAGCAGGCGGGCTTCGACGCCTCGGCACCGAGCGCCTGGTCGGTAGAGGGGCTGTTGCCGTTTTTGCCGGCGGCGGCTCAGGAGCTGCTTTTCGAGCGTGTTCAAACATTGGGGGCCGCCGGGAGCCGCATCGCCGTGGAGGCGCCCGGCCCCGACTTCCTCGATCAGGACATACAAGCGAAGCGGCGCGAGTCGATGCAGCGGGTGCGCGATCTGATGGCCAAACTTGAGCCGCAACGTGAAATGCCCGATGTCCAGGATTTGTGGTACTTCGAGGAGCGCGAAGACGTCGTCGATTGGTTGGGCCGGCACGGTTGGGACGTGACGGTCACGCCCGCCGTCCAGTTGATGGCCAGCTATGACCGCAGGCCTCCGCAGGATGTCGACGACGCCGCGCCGAAGACGTTGTTCGTGGCCGCGCAGCGGGGAGGGAACTGATCGTGATCAGAACGGACAACGACAGCTGGGAGATCACCGAGAGTGTCGGCGCGACGGCACTGGGTGTCGCGGCGTCGCGTGCGGCGGAAACCCGAAGCGAAAACCCTTTGATCAGTGATCCGTTCGCGCAGGTCTTCCTCGATACCGTCGGCGACGGGGTGTGGAACTGGCAGTCCGCGCAGCTGCCCGCCGAGCTCGAGGCCGAACCCGACTTGCCGCTGCAGATGCAGTCGATGGTCGACTACATGGCTTGTCGGACAGCGTTTTTCGACACGTTTTTCGTTGACGCGACACGTGCGGGCATCCGCCAGGTGGTGATCCTGGCCGCGGGCCTGGACTCGCGCTCCTGGCGGCTGCCTTGGCCGGACGGCACGAGGGTCTTCGAGCTCGACCAGCCCAGGGTGTTGGAATTCAAAGCCGCGACGTTGGCTGAGTACGGCGCCGAGCCTGCCTGCAACCGGGTCGCGGTTCCGGTGGATCTGCGCCACGACTGGCCAACGGCATTGCGGGAGGCGGGATTTGACGCCGGCTCGCCCAGCGCCTGGTCGGCGGAGGGGCTGATGCCCTACCTGCCGGCCGCGGCCCAGGACCTGCTGTTCGAGTGTGTCCAGCACCTGACGGCCGTCGGCAGCCGGGTCGCCGTGGAGGCGCTGGGGCCGAAGTTTCTCGACCCTGAGGTTCGCACGAAGCGTCGTGAGCGGATGGATCGGATTCGCGCGTTCATGGCCGACGTAGATCCGCAGCGTGAGATTCCCAGGATGGACGAGCTGTGGTACTTCGAAGAGCGCGAAGACGTCGGTGATCGGTTCCGCCGCCACGGCTGGGACGTGACGGTGACCCCGACCGACGAGTTGATGGCCGGCTATGACCGCAGCCCCGCCAAAGAGGTCGGGGACCGGGTTCCGGGGAATCTGTTCGTCGCTGCGACGCGCGGGGCATAGCCGGGCCGGCCCATCTGCCGCGAGTGCCGAGCGCGCTCATATGTACGCCGCGACGCAGTAAAACCCGGCATTTTGCGGCCGCTGGCCGGTGCACACCCGGACAACTGTCGGAGCATACTGAGACACACTGGTCTGACCACTTGACCTCTGACCTCTTAGGGATCAAACTGCACGCATGGCGCTGCAGCCAGTGACTCGTCGATCGGTGCCCGAAGAGGTCTTCGAGCAGATCACCTCGGATGTCCTGAGTGGGGAGATGCAGCCCGGGGAGGCATTGCCCAGCGAGCGCCAAATGGCAGACGTCCTCGGGGTATCCCGGCCCGCTGTCCGAGAGGCGCTCAAGCGGCTGTCGGCAGCCGGCCTTGTCGAAGTCCGTCATGGCGGCGTCACTACCGTGCGTGATTTCCGGCGGCACGCCGGACTGGACCTGCTGCCCCGACTACTGGTCCGTGATGGCGAACTTGACGTTTCGGTCTTTCGCAGCATCCTCGATGCCAGGCTGCGCAACGGTCCGAAAGTCGCGGAACTTGCGGCCGAACGGCACGGACCGGAGTTGGCCGCGTTGCTTGAGGATTCGCTACGCGCGCTCGAGACCGACCGAGATTTGCTCGATTGGCAACTCCACACGCTCACGTTCTGGGATCACGTGGTCGACAGCGCTGGCTCGATCGTATATCGGTTGATGTACAACGCATTTCGTGTCGCATATGAGCCAGCGCTTACTGTCTTGGCTGCCAGGATGCCAGCCGAGGTCAAGCGCCCCAATGCCTATCGGAAACTGGCTGATGCGATCTGCTCAGGTGATCCCGGCGAATCGAAGAAAGCCGCCCATCGGCTACTCGAGGTTGCGAATGCAACGTTGATAGCCGCACTCGATCGCCCGGGGCGACGCCGATGACCGCCCACACCGTGATCGCCACCTATCTTCGCGACCAGATCCAGCCCGGGATCGACGCGGTCGGTGGCTTCTACCGGATGTGCATGCTGACCGGCAAGGCCCTGTTTCGGCCGCCGTTCCAGTGGCGTGAGGCGATCCAGCAGGGCTGGTTCATCACGAATGTCTCGCTACTGCCAACCCTCGCCGTCTCGATCCCGCTGACGGTGCTGATCATCTTCACGCTCAACATCCTGCTGGCCGAGTTCGGCGCTGCCGATATCTCTGGTGCGGGCGCGGCACTGGGCGCGGTCACCCAATTAGGCCCACTGACCACCGTTTTGGTGATCGCCGGCGCCGGGTCCACGGCCATCTGCGCCGACCTCGGCGCCCGCACCATCCGGGAAGAGATCGACGCGATGGAGGTGCTGGGCATCGATCCGATCCACCGCCTGGTGGTGCCCCGTGTCGTCGCCGCCACCATCGTCGCCACACTGCTCAACGGAGCGGTGATCACCATCGGCCTGGTCGGCGGTTTCCTGTTCGGCGTTTACATCCAACATGTTTCGGCCGGCGCCTACGTCAGCACACTCACGTTGGTGACCGGCTTGCCCGAGGTGGTCATCTCGGTGGTCAAGTCGGCCACCTTTGGATTGATCGCCGGCCTGGTCGGCTGTTATCGCGGGCTGACCACCAAGGGCGGCCCCAAGGGCGTCGGCACCGCCGTCAACGAGACCTTGGTGTTGTGCGTGATAGCGCTGTTCGCTATCAACGTGGTGCTGACCACGATCGGCGTCCGGTTCGGGACGGGGCGTTAGCATGGCCGCGATGTCAGCCGTCGTCCTGCGCGGGCGGGGCGGCGCCACCGGAAGATTCGAGCAGATAGCGATTTTCGCGCGCTTCACCCGCATCAGCCTCTGGCAGATCGGGTGGGCGCTGCGTCGCTACCCCAGAGAGACGTTGCGGCTCATCGCGGAGATCGGCATGGGCACCGGCGCGATGGCAGTGGTGGGCGGCACCGTGGCGATCATCGGATTTGTCACGCTGTCCGGGGGTTCGCTGATCGCCATCCAGGGCTTCGCGTCACTCGGCAACATCGGGGTCGAGGCATTCACCGGATTCTTTGCCGCACTGGCCAATACACGCGTCGCGGCGCCCATCATCTCCGGCGTTGCGCTGGCCGCCACGGTGGGCGCGGGCGCTACCGCACAATTGGGCGCAATGCGGATCAGCGAGGAGATCGACGCGCTGGAAGTCATGGGTATCAAATCGATCTCGTTCCTGGCATCGACTCGGATTCTGGGCGGGCTGGTCGTGATCGGGCCGCTGTACGCGCTGGCTCTCGACATGGCTTTCACGTCGGGCCAGGTGGTCACAACGGTGTTCTACGGGCAGTCGAACGGCACCTATGAGCACTACTTCCGCACCTTCCTGCGCTCTGAAGATGTGGGTTGGTCAGTGGTGGAAGTCGTCGTCATAGCGGTGGTGGTGATGACCACCCATTGCTACTACGGGTACACGGCCAGCGGCGGTCCGGTCGGTGTCGGTCAGGCCGTGGGTCGATCGATGCGGTTCTCGCTGGTCTCGGTGGTGGTTGTGGTCCTGCTGGCGCAGTTGGCGCTCTACGGCGTCGACCCGAACTTCAATCTCACGGTGTAACCGCCATGACGACGCCGGTGACGCGGACGTCTCGCCGCGCGTGGCTCTACCTGGAGGGTGTGGCCCTGCTGTCAGCCGGTGCATTGGTTCTGGTGTTGGTGTACTTGCAATTCCGGGGGGACTTCACACCGAAGACCGAGCTGACAATGGTGGCCTCGCGAGCCGGGTTGGTAATGGAACCGGGCGCGAAAGTCACCTACAACGGGGTCCAGATCGGCCGGGTGGCCGGCATCTCGGAGATCGAGCGGGACGGCAAGCCGGCGGCCAAGCTGTTGCTGGACGTGAATCCGGATTCCATCAAGCTGATTCCGGTCAATGTAGTGGCCAGCATTGAGGCCGCCACTCTGTTCGGCAACAAGTACGTATCGCTGGTATCACCGGAAAGGCCACAGCGGCAACGGATCTCACCGGGCGATGTGATCGACGTGCGCTCGGTGACCACCGAGTTCAACACGCTGTTCGAGACGGTCACCTCGATCGCCGAGAAGGTGGACCCGATCGAGCTGAACACGACGTTGTCCGCGGCGGCGCAGGCCCTCGACGGGCTGGGCACCAACTTCGGAGAATCGATCGTCAACGCCAATCAGATTCTGCAGCAGTTGAACCCACGGATACCGCAAGTCGGCTATGACGCGAACCGGTTAGCCGATCTTGCTGGTATCTATGCCCGCTCGTCGCCGGATCTGTGGAGTTTTCTGCAGAACGCGTTGACCACCGCGCGCACATTGACTAGGCAGCAGCACGATCTCGACGCCGCATTGTTGGCGGCGGTGGGCGCGGGCAGGACCGGCGAAGACATCCTGAACCGGGCCGGGCCGTTTCTGTCCCGCGGGGCCGCCGACCTGGTGCCTACCGCTGCGCTGCTCGACCAGTACAGCCCCGAACTGTTCTGCTTGGTACGCAACTTTCACGACGCTGCACCCAACGTCGCGAATGCGGTTGGCGGCAACGGCTATTCGCTGGCGGCCGCCGGAACGGTCTTGGGGGCGCCGAACCCCTACATCTATCCCGACAATCTGCCGCGGGTGAACGCACGCGGTGGACCGGGCGGACGACCTGGGTGCTGGCAGCCGATCACCCGGAATCTTTGGCCGGCGCCGTATCTGGTCATGGACACCGGAGCGAGCCTCGCGCCGTACAACCATTTCGAGCTGGGCCAGCCGATGTTGAGCGAATACGTCTGGGGACGCCAATACGGGGAGAACACGATCAACCCGTGACGAGGAATGCATGAAAGTCACCGGCACGGCAATCAAACTCGGCCTCTTGTGGCTGGTCTTGTTGGTGTTCACCGTGGCGATCATCATCGTGTTCGGCCAGGCGCGCTTCAACCGCACCACCGGGTATTCGGCAGTGTTCACAGATGTCAGCGGGCTGCGGGCCGGGCAGTTCGTCCGTGCTTCGGGGGTGGAGGTCGGCAAGGTCTCCAAGGTGACGCTTATCGACGGTGACAAGCGGGTGCTGGTCGACTTCGACGTGGACCACACGCTGTCGCTGGATCAGGCGACAACCGCGTCGATCCGCTATCTCAACCTGATCGGCGACCGCTACCTCGAGCTCAAGCGTGGGTACAGCGGTCGGAAGCTGGCCCCGGGTGCGGCGATCCCGGTCGAGCACACCCAACCAGCACTGGATTTGGACGCTCTGATCGGTGGGTTCCGGCCGCTTTTCCAGGCGTTGGACCCGGACAAGGTGAACAGCATCGCCCAATCGATTCTCACCGTGTTCCAGGGGCAGGGCGCCACCATCAACGACATCCTCGACCAGACCGCATCGATCACCGCGACGCTGGCCGACCGGGACCACGCGATCGGCGAGGTCATCGACAACCTGAACACCGTGCTGGCCACCACCGTCAAGCACGAGAAAGAGTTCGATCAGACGGTCGACAAGCTGGAGGTATTGATCAGCGGACTGAGGAACAGGGCTGATCCCTTGGCCGCCGCGGTCGCGCACATCAGCGATGCCGCAGGAACCGTTGCCGACCTGCTGGGTGAGGACCGGCCGTTGCTGCACAGCACCTTTGGAAACCTCGAGCACATCCAGCAGCCGATCATCAGCCAGCTGCCGCGTCTGGACGAGGTGTTGGGCAAACTGCCGGGCGCGTACCGGACCATCGGCCGTGCCGGCGGCGTGTACGGCGACTTCTTCAACTTCTACCTGTGCGATCTCTCGCTGAAAGTCAACGGCTTACAGCCCGGTGGCCCGGTGCGCACCATCAAGCTCCTCAGCCATCCCACCGGGAGGTGCACGCCGCAATGAGATCCCTGACCGAATTCAACCGGGGCCGCGTCGGACTGATGGGTGTGCTGGTCACCGTCCTCGTAGTCGGTGTGGCGCAAAGCTTTACCAGCGTGCCGATGCTGTTCGCCACACCCACCTATTACGCGCAATTCGCCGACACCGGCGGCATCAGCCCGGGCGACAAGGTGGAAATCGCCGGGGTGAACGTCGGTCTGGTGCGGTCGCTGACAATCCGCGGCGATAGGGTCCTGGTCGGGTTCTCGTTGGCCGGAAAGACGATCGGGACGCAGAGCCGGGTGGCGATTCGCACCGATACCATTCTGGGTCGCAAAAACATGGCGATCGAACCACGCGGTTCAAAGACGCTGCAGCCCAACGATTTTCTTCCCTCAGCCCAGACCACTACGCCATACCAGGTCTACGACGCGTTCGTCGACGCCACCAAGGCGGCGACGGGATGGGACATCGAAGCCACCAAACGTTCGCTGAAAGTGTTGTCGGAGACGTTCGATCAGACCGCGCCGCATCTCAGTGCTGCCCTCGACGGTGTCAAGGGTTTCGCCGACAGCATCGGCCAGCGGGGCGAGCAGATCAAGCAGCTGCTGTCGAACGCCAACAAGGTCGCGCGCGTGCTCGGCGACCGCAGCGAACAGGTCAACGGGCTGCTGGTCAATGCCAACACTCTGTTGGCCGCGTTCCGGCAACGTAGCCAGGCGCTCAACATTCTGCTCAGCAACGTTTCCGAGGTGTCGGCTCAGGTCACCGGCCTGCTCAGAGACAACCCCAACCTCAACCACGTGCTGCAAGAGTTGGGGACGGTCAGCGACGAACTGGTCAAGCGCAAGAACGACCTTGCCGACGTGCTGGTCCTGCTCAGCAGATACACCGCTTCCCTGGCGGAGGCCGTCGGATCCGGGCCGTACTTCAAGGCGATCGTCGCGAATCTGCTGCCCTACCAGATCCTGCAGCCGTGGGTCGACGCAGCGTTCAAGAAACGCGGCATCGACCCCGAGCAGTTTTGGCGTAGCGCGGGGCTGCCCGCATTCCGGTTCCCCGACCCCAACGGCACCCGGTTCCCCAACGGTGCGCCGCCGCCGGCACCGTCCGTGCAGGAGGGCACACCAGAGCATCCCGGGCCCGCCGTCCCTCCGGGGTCGCCGTGTTCGTACACGCCCGCCGCCGACGGCCTGCCGCGGCCGGGAAATCCGTTGCCTTGCGCGATGTCTGATCAAGGTCCCTTCGGCTCCGTCCCGTTCGGTTTTCAGGTGCCGGTCGACGTCCAGGAGTCGCCGCCGAATCCCGACGGGCTGCCGCCCGCACCAGGTGTGCCGAGCGCGGGCCGCCCGGGCGCGGTGTCGCCGGCTGTTCCCGGCACGCCGGTGCCGCTGCCGGGCGCTCCCCCTGGCGCGCGCAGGGAACCGTTGGGACCGGTCGGCGGCCCCAACGCCCCGGCGCCGATGGCGCCGCCGGGCCACGCGCCCCCAGGACCCGGGCCGCGGCTGCCGGCCCCATTCATCACTCCCGACGGGACGGGAGGTGGCAACTCATGAGCACCATCTTCGATATCCGAAAGCTTCGGCTGCCGAACGTGTCTCGCTTGACGGTGGTGGTCGGATCGCTGGTGGCGGTGTTGGCGCTCACCGCCCTCTTCGTCGGCGCGCAGCTGTACCGGAAGCTGACCACCACGACGGTTATCGCGTATTTTTCAGAGGCGCTTGCGCTTTACCCCGGCGACAAGGTTCAGATCATGGGTGTGCGGGTCGGCGCCATCGACAAGGTCGAGCCGGCCGGCGACAGGATGCGAATCACGTTGCACTACAGCAACAAGTACAAGGTGCCCGCCGACGCCACCGCATCGATCCTCAACCCCAGCCTGGTGGCCTCGCGCAACATCCAGCTGTCACCGCCCTACACCGGCGGCCCGGTGCTGAGGGACGGTGCGGTGATCCCGATTGAGCACACCCGGGTGCCCGTCGAGTGGGATCACCTACGGGATTCCATCAGCTCGATCCTCCAGCAGTTGGGCCCGACAGCCGAGCAGCCGAAGGGGCCGTTCGGCGAAGTCATCGAATCGGCCGCGGACAACCTGGCGCACAAGGGGAAAGAGATCAACCAAACCCTGAACAGCCTGTCGGAAGCGTTGACCGCGCTGAACGAGGGCCGAGGGGACTTCGTCGCGATCACCCGAAGCCTGGCGCAGTTCGTCAGCGCGCTGTACAAGAACGATCGACAGTTCGTCGCGCTCAACGACAACCTGGCCCAGTTCACCGACTGGTTCACCAAATCCGACCATGACGTGGCCGACACGGTCAATCGGCTCGACGACGTGCTCGGCGCCGTCCGAAAGTTCGTGAGCGAAAACAGATCCGCTCTGACTCGTGACGTCGACAACCTGGCCGACGTGACCACGACGATCTTGCAACCCGAGCCGCGCGACGGCCTGGAAACCGCACTGCACGTGCTGCCTACCTATGCGGGCAACTTCAACAACATCTACTACCCGTTGCACAGCTCGCTGGTGGGGTTGTTCGTGTTCCCCAATTTCGCGAACCCCTTGCAGTTCCTCTGCAGCGCGATCCAGGCCGGCAGCCGCTTGGGCTATCAGGACTCCGCCGAGCTGTGCGCCCAGTACCTGACGCCGGTGCTGGACGCGATCAAGTTCAATTACCCGCCGTTCGGTGCGAATTTCTTCAGCTCGGCGGCCACCCTGCCCAAGGAGGTGGCTTACTCCGAAGAACGGCTACGCCCGCCCTCGGGATACAAGGACACCACCGTGCCAGGGATCTTCTCGCGGGACACACCGTTTTCGCACCGCAACTCTGAACCCGGCTGGGTCGTCGCGCCCGGCATGCAGGGCACGCTGGTTCAGCCGGCGACCGTGAACATGCTGAGCCCCGAATCGTTGGCCGAGCTCATGGGCGGCCCGGACATCGCGCCTCCGCCGCCGGGAACCAACCAGCCTGGACCGCCGAATGCCTATGACGAGTCCCATCCGCCGCCGCCCGGGCCGCCGGCGCCCGTAAAGACAGGCCCGGGGCAGTGATGCGGCTTTTCCTCGGCGCGGGCCGCCGCGGCGTGGTGTTGGCGCTGGCGGCGGTGGTACTGGCTTCCTGCTCCTGGCGTGGCATCGCCAACGTGCCGCTGCCGATCGGCCGTGGCACGGGTGCGGATCGCCTAACGGTGTATGTGCAGATGCCCGACACCCTGGCGCTGAACACCAACAGCCGGGTGAGGGTGGCCGACGTGTGGGTGGGCACGGTACGTGACATTAAGCTGAATGACTGGACGCCGACCCTGACGCTGGACCTGGATCCGGCCGTGAAGCTGCCGGCAAACGCGACCGCGAAGATCGGCCAGACCAGCCTGCTGGGCACGCAGCACATCGAGCTGGCCGCGCCGCGAGAACCGTCGCCGCAGCCGTTGCGAAGCGGCGACACCATCCCGCTGATGAACTCGTCAGCCTACCCAACCGTCGAACGGACTTTGGCCAGCGTCGCGGTGGTCCTCAATGGCGGCGGGATCCCGAACCTCGACCTGGTTCAAACCGAGATCATCAAGATCCTTGACGGCCACGTCGATCAGATCCGCGAATTCCTCGGGCGGCTACGCACATTCACCGCCGAGCTGAACAGGCAACGCGAAAGCCTAACCCGCACAATTGATTCGACCAACGAACTGCTGAGCATCGCCGCGCATCACAACGACACGCTGGACCGGCTGTTCACCGATATTCCGCCGCTGATCCAGCATTTCGCCGACACGCGCGAATTGTTCGCCAACGCGGCCGAGTCTCTGGGGCGGTTCAGCGACGTCGCCAACCGGGTGCTGTCGGACACCCGGCCCAATCTGCACCAGAGCCTGCAGTTGCTGCAACGGCCGCTCGGTCAACTCGACCGGGCCTCGCCTTTCGTGGTCGACGCGTTGAGATTGGGCCTCACAGCGCCTTTCAACATCGACGACGTGGCGAAAGTGATCCGCGGCGACTTCGTCAACGTGTCGGGCGCGTTCGACCTGACGCTGTCCGCCATCGACAACACGATGCTGAGCGGAACCGGGCTGTCGGGGGTTTTGCGAGCGCTCGAACAGGCGTGGGGACGCGATCCCAACACCATGATTCCGGACGTGCGTTACACGCCGAACCCGAACGACGCCCCGGGAGGACCGCTGGTGGAAAGGGGCGAGTGAGACGTGCTGACCCGGCTGATCAAAACCCAACTGGTGTTGTTGACCGTGTTGGCGCTCATCGCGGTGGGCGTCCTGGGCTGGTATTACCTGCGGATACCAAGCCTTGTCGGCTTCGGTCGATACACCCTCTACGCCGAATTGCCGCAATCCGGAGGGCTTTACCGCACAGCCAACGTCACCTATCGCGGCATCACCATCGGGAAGGTGTCCGCCGTCGAAGCCACCGAACGGGGGGCACGGGCGACGATGAGCATAGATAGTGGCTACCAGATCCCGACCGACGCGTCGGCCAATGTGCACTCCGTCTCGGCGGTCGGCGAGCAGTACCTCGACCTGGTGTCGAACCGCACCGGCGGCCCGTACTTCGGCGACGGGCAGACGATCACCAACAGCACGGTCCCGAGCAAGATCGGCCCGGCGCTGGACGCCGCCAACCGCGGACTGGCGGCGCTGCCCAAAGACAAAGTGGCGTCACTGCTTAGCGAGACCTCGCAGGCTGTGGGTGGGCTGGGGCCGGCGCTTCATCGACTGGTCGATGCCACCCAGGCGATCGCCCACGACTTCAGGGGCAGCATCGACGACGTCGACGACATCATCGCGCGGTCGGGCCCGATCATCGACAGCCAGGTCAATTCCGGTGACGATATCGCGCGCTGGGCCGCAAACCTCAACATCCTGGCCGCACAGACCGCAGCGCAGGATCCGGCGATCCGCAGCATTCTGGCCAACGCGGCGCCGACAGCCGATCAGGTCAACGCCGCGTTCGGCGACGTTCGGGAATCGCTGCCGCAGACGCTCGCCAATCTCGAGGTGGTGATCGACATGCTCAAGCGCTACCACAACGGCGTCGAACAGGCGTTGGTGTTCTTGCCCCAGTCGGGCGCCATCGCCCAGTCGGTTACCGCGGAGTTCCCCGGCCAGGCCGGACTCGGCGTGGGAGCCTTGGCTTTCAACCAACCGCCGCCCTGCCTGACCGGCTTCCTGTCGCCTTCGGAGTGGCGGGCACCGGCCGACACCAGCACCGCGCCGCTACCCAAAGGTACCTATTGCAAGATCCCGATGGACGCGCCGAATGCGGTTCGCGGAGCACGCAACTACCCGTGCGCGGACGTGCCCGGCAAGCGAGCCGCCAGCCCGCGGGAATGCCGCAGCAACGAGCCCTATGTGCCGCTCGGAACCAACCCCTGGTACGGAGACCCGAATCAGGTTCTCACCTGCCCCGCGCCGGCCGCCCGGTGTGACCAGCCGGTGAAGCCCGGTCAGGTGATCCCGGCGCCATCGATCGACAACGGCCTCAACCCGCTGCCCGCCGATCGGCTGCCGGGTACACCGCCCGCGGTCAGCGATCCGCTGCAGCGACCGGGGGCGGGCACCGTCCAGTGCAATGGCCAGCAACCCAACCCGTGCATCTACATCCCGAACGCGGCTCCCGTATCGATTTACGACCTGCAGAGCGGGAAAGTCGTCGGGCCTGATGGTGTTGTCTATTCCGTTGAGAACTCGAGCCACGTCGGAGACGACGGATGGAAGCAGATGCTGGCACCGGCCCACTGAATTCAGCCATTCTCGGTGGTCCGGCGGCGGTGCCCACGCCACTTTCGGAATCCACGTTGCGCCGCGAATGCGCCGACGATAGCGGTCACGCACCACACCGCTATCGCGGCGTAAGCCAACGCCGACGATCGATTCCGGATCGCGGCGCCCAGCGCGGTATAGACGAATGCCCGCGGCGCCGAGCCGATGAACGAGCCAACGGCCATCTGCCACAACGGAACTCCAAATGCTCCGAACGCATAGGAGGCCAGTGCGTCCGATATGCCGGGGACGAAGCGCTGGCCGACGACGGCCCAGAGTCCGCCTCGTTCGATCAGCGCGTCGATGCGGTCGGCGCGTTTCGCCCCCAGCAGACCACGTGCGCTCTCCCGGCCGGCGCGCTTGCCGATCCGGCTCGCGACGATCGCGGTGCCTACCGCGGCGCCCAGCGTCACGAAGACACCCAACACCGGACCGAACAGCAGCCCGCTGCCCGCGGCCAGGATCGACCCCGGCACGAACAACGCACCCAGGACGGCCGACGCCACCACGTAGGTCAGCGGCGCCGCCGGACCCGTCGCCGAAACCATCCGCCGCACCACGTCCATGTCGATAACTCGCGCGATGGCTACCAGGTAGAACATCCCGAACAAGAAACAGGCGAACACGACGAGCTGCACGATGTGGCGTCGTCGGCGTGGCGGTGCGGAGCCTTCGTTG
This sequence comes from Mycobacterium sp., assembly GCF_035499775.1. Taxonomy (GTDB): domain Bacteria; phylum Actinomycetota; class Actinomycetes; order Mycobacteriales; family Mycobacteriaceae; genus Mycobacterium. The sequence continues at coordinate 19,701 of NZ_DATJYB010000334.1, forward strand.
TCGACCATGGTGACCGCGATTCTTCCGCACCGGTAGAAGTGTCGGACCCCCGGAGGAGACTCGGCCTCAATCGACGCGACTTCGGAGATCGCGTCCATACCGAATGGGGCCGACATGGGCAACAGGGCGAACTTCGTCATTGTGAAAGATCAGGATTGGCAGCTGTTTTACTCGCATTGGGCGGGTGCGCGCATGCTCGATGCGCTGATCGGCGGGCCGGAACTCGCGCTGCGGTACGCGCGGTCGCAGCGACCGGTCGCCAAACACGACTGGGTCGACCCGCTATGGGCTGACGGCGGTGCGGTGGTGGACCTCGATCGACGCCGGCTGTTGTTCTTCGGTGACGAGTTGATGGTGGGGATGAACGAACGCCGAGCAATGATGACTGTGCTCGCCGCGGTATGGCCTGACTACACGATCGGCTGGGCGTACGACGGAACCACCGAACTGGCCGGATACGTCGGAGCCGAGTTGGGACCGCAGACGTACGACCACCAGCCAAACCTCAAGCCCGCGCGCGATCGAAACGCCATGTGCAATCTCGTTTCCGTGGTCGACGCCGCTGGACAAGTCCGGATGTGGCCGCTCTACTGCGGCGACCTGAGCAAGGCGTGGCACGGTCCCGCGTTGCTGGACCTGCTGCGCGGCCGCGGTGTTCGACGCCTGAACCTCGGCAAGATTCCCCAAGGCGGACTCCATGTCGACGTGCCCCGAAATACGGTGGGAGCGTGGCAAACGGCGGACGCGATGGGCGTGTTCCAAGCTCTTCCGGACCTATGGAGCGGTTGGCACACCGAGTGCTGGGAGGATCGCTTCGATGAACAGGCTCTTCGATGCAAGGGTGCGCTGCGATTGCCGGAATTGGACATAGCCGCCGGTATCGAGAGCGCTCAGGGGTGGATTCGCAAACGGGTTTTCCAGAGCTTCGCCGATAGCCCGGCAGGTCACATCGCCGAGATCGCGAAGTTGGTGACGCCCCTCGCGCCGGGTCTGGTGGTGAGCGGCGATGCCCTGTCCGACTGTGGAGCCCGACCACGCACGGACGAATGGGATCGCTTCGACGCCGCGTGCAGTTTGCTGCGGGCAAGCGATGCTGAGTCGGCCTGAAGTGCAGGAGCGGACGTAAAATTCCCATGGTGTGCACCACGATCAATCTCCCCGAAGACCTGCGTGAGCAGGTCCTGGCACTCGCTCGAAACACCACCGGACGATCAGCGAAACTATCGCCGACCTGATCCGACGCAGTTTGGCGGCGATGCCCGTAGATCCGAGGACTGGATTGCCGCTGGTGCGTGTCGGGAAGGTGGTGACTTCCGAGGATGTGCGTTCACTGCAGGACGAGGAGTGACGGCACTGCCGAGTACGTGCACTAATCAGTCGGCCGCATGACCTGAAGCCGACGTGCCAGCCCGCTGGCGCGGACCGCCCGCCGCGCGATCGCAGCCCGCACGTCGGCCTCCGGCCCGACGATTCGCACCTTGCGTTTGGCCCGTGTCACGGCTGTATAGAACAGTTCCCGGGTCAGCAATCGCGAATCCGCAGACGGCAGTAGGACGGTCACGTCTTCGGCCTGACTGCCCTGGCTCTTGTGGATCGTCATGGCGTGCACGGTCTCGACGTCGGACAACCGGCTGGTGGCGAACTCGACCGGTTCCTCGGCGCCGGCGATAACGCACCGCAGCGCACCTTGCTGACCTGCGCTGTCCAACACGGTGATTCCGGTGTCGCCGTTGTAAACACCCAGCCCATAGTCGTTGGCCGTCACCAGCACCGGGCGCCCGGCATACCAGGACGACCAGATCGGTTCGCCCGTCGCTTCCGTCAGCCATCGCTCGACCTGACGATTCCAGTGCTGGATCCCGTATGGTCCGCGCCGGTGCGCACACAGCAGTCGGTGCTCGTCGAGCGTCGCCAGCGCTGCCGCCGCGTCACCGAGAACGGCGCTCTGACGCAGCCGAAGGGCATGGGGGACAAGCACATCGCGCATTTGTGCGGCTGGGCCGTCGGTGTCGATCCACTCGATGTGATCGCCGCCGGATCGCAACATTTCGATGGCGTGGTCAGCGTCGCCGGCACGGATCGACGATGCCAACTCGCCGATCGATTCACCGAACCGATGCGAGGTCGTCAGCGCCGCCACATGCGCGTCGTCGCGTGCCCCGAGCCCCTCGACCAGGTCGGCCAACACCGCGCCGGCTTCCACCGACGCCAACTGGTCCGGATCGCCGACGAGCAGCAGACGCGCCTCGGGGCGCACCGCCTCGAGGAGTCGGGCCATCATCGTCAGAGACACCATCGATGTCTCGTCGACGACGATCACGTCGTGCGGCAGCCGGTTGCCGCGATGGTGGCGAAACCGCGACGAGGTATCCGGCCGGCTGCCCAAGAGTCGGTGCATCGTGGTTGCCCGCAGTCCTGAGAGTCGCTGCCGGTCAACCGCATCCAGCTCGTCGACCTCCAGTTGCACCGCCTCCTGCAGTCTGGCCGCGGCCTTGCCCGTCGGCGCGGCCAACGCAATGCGCATGCGCGCCTTGCCGTCCAGCTGCGCCTGTTCGGCGAACAGCGCCAGAAGCCGTGCCACGGTGGTCGTCTTGCCGGTCCCCGGCCCGCCGGTGAGCACCGTCAAGCGTTGTGCCAGAGCGATTTCCGCGGCTAGACGCTGATCCGGATAAACGGGAAACAATCGACCGATATCGGGAGCCGCACCCGCTACCTGGCCAGACAGCAAGGCCGACAGATCGTCGGCGACCTGCTGCTCCTCGCGCCAATATCTGTCCAGATAGACCAGATTGTCGTCGTAGACCCGCAGCACCGGCGGTGACCCGGCCAGCGCGCTGGCCCGCACCGCCGCCAACCAGTCGTCGGCCGACGGCCAGGGTAAGTCGGGAACACCGATTTGCGCCTCGACCGAGCGCAGATCGACGCACACCGAACCGCCGCGCAGCGCGCGCACCAGCAACGCGACCGCCAGCAGCACCGACGGATCGGATTCGTCTGACATGGCGGTAAGCCGTTGCGCCACATGAACATCTGCGGAGTCGATCACACCGGCGTCGTTGAATGTCTGCAACAGGCCGGCAGCGCCGACAGCCTGCCGCCAGTGGCCCGGTTCCAGAATCTCGATGGTCACGCGGCGGCCGTCCCCGCGTCGAGAATGTCCGACAAAGCCGTCACCAGCGCAGCGGGCGGAGCCCAGCTGAACACCCCGGCCGGGTGGCCGCCGAGCATCGGAGTGTCGGGCCCACACATCCCACGCAAGAACAGGTACAGCACGCCACCCAGATGGTGTGCCGGGTCGTAGTCCGGCTGACGCCATCGTAGAAAGCGGTGCAGGACAACGCTGTACAGCAATGCTTGCAGCGGATAGTCCGAGTGCAGCATCGCCTCGGCCAGTCGCGGCCGGCTGTAATCGGCGGCGGTCAGAGGCCGGTCCGAAGGCCGGTCCGGATCACCCAGCCAGTTGGTCTTGTAATCGACGACCAGATACCGCCACCCCGATTCCGGGTCGGGTATACGTAGCACCGCGTCGACGGAACCATTGAGATACCCGCGCAACGACTGGCCGCCGAGGGCGTCGCCGATCAGCCGGTCGGCGTACGACGCCAGTGGGTCATCCACGGGTAGCTGCGATTTCAGCAACGAGCCGACGTCTGCCAGCCGGATATCAGGCGCGGCACCTCGAACATCACCGCCGGCCAAGGGAAACTCGAAGTTCATCTCCCGCAATCGGTCTCGAAGCCCGATCTGGCGCAGCGTCAAACCGTCGGCCAACGGGCCCAGCGGCGTGTCGTGCATCGGGACCATCGCCGCGGCGAGTTCGCTTGCCGGCACATTCACCGGCCACCACACCGAATGCCGATGGATCTGCGCTTCGATCTCGGCGGCGAGATCGACCGCGAACGGATCGGTCGTCTCCAGCACGGCGTGGACCAGCGTGCCGAACTTCGCGCCCATGGGTAGCTGGGCCATCGGTGACGGAAGGTCCGGCCCGGATGCGGCCTGGGCCAACGGAATATCGCCGACTTCGTCGTCTAGTTCGGTGTCCTCGGGTTCACTGCTGACACCTGCCGTTGCCGTGCTTTCCAGAACCTTGATCAGCCCCGAATACGAGGTGCGTCGCCAGGTGGTGTCAATGGCGCGATGAAAGTGGCGGGTGTCCAGATCCGACGGCGGCGCCGCACCGATCGTGCGGCGAGCCGGCGCGACGACGGACTCCTCCAGAACGGGCCCGCCGACGGCCTCCCATTCGCGAAACCGGTCCCAGGCGTCGGCATCGGTGATCTTCGTCGGCGAGCAGCGGTTGGGGACCGCGGACTCGCCGGGGCGCCGACCGCGCAACAGCCGGGACAGCCCGCCGTTGGGTTCGTCGTACGCCGGTGACCACCAGGCCACGACCTGCGACTGGGCCCGTGTCATCGCGACGTAGGTCAGTCGGCTGTCGTCGTTGGCGGCTTCCTGGGCGCCCAGCTGTTCGACGGCCGCGAAGTCGGGGCTGTCCTTGCCGCCGATGTGCAGACAGCGCACGTCCTGATCGTGGAACAGCACCAGATCGCGTTCCTGGATGTTGCGATTGAATGCGAAAGGCAGGTACACCAACGGATATTGGAGTCCCTTGCTCACCCACACGGTCATGATTTGAACGGCGGCGGCATCGCTGTCGATCCGCCGGTTGCGTTCGGTTGCGCCACCTCGTTCTTCGCGTTGGGCACGCAGCCAGTCTCGCAGCGCCGGCAGGTTGTATCCCGCACGGTGCGCGGTTTCCTGTAATAGCTGTGTCAGGTGCGACAGGTCGGTCATATGCCGCTCGCCGCCCTGCCAAGACAACACCCGGTCACTCATGCCGCTGCGCTGTGCAGCCTCGAAGATGGCGGCGACCCCGCGCTCGCGGGCGTGGCCGGCCCACTCACGCAAGGTCTCGGCCACGCGATCGGTCAGCGCATCACCGCCAGCGGCAAGATCTTTCGCGGTATTGCCGAAGAACATCGTCGCCGCGGCGGCGCGCACCACGCCGGGGCGGTGCGGCTGATCGAATGCCTCCAACAATGACAACCAGTCGTCGGCGGCCTCCGAGCTGAACACGTCGGAGTCGCCGGTATACACCGCCTGGATCCCTGCGTCGGTCAGCGCGCGGTGGCAGGCACGCGCATCCTTGTGCTTCTCGACGATCACCGCGATGTCGCGCGCCTCGAGTGGCCTACCGTCGAATGTCGCACCGCTGGCCAGCAGCCCACCGATGTCGGCGGCCAGATCGCGACCGATGTGCTCCCGCAGATCGTCGATCGGGAGATTGTGAGTTCCGCTGCGGCCCAACGTCGCCCGGCGTACCACCCGCAGCCGGAACGGAGCGTTGTGCGGGGCGCCGGCCAGGCGGTGACCCCGGTGATGCGCGTCGACGCCGCGGACGACGATCGCCGGGTGGCCGAGTTCAGCACCGCGCAGCACGGCCTGCAGCCGATCGACAAGCGCGCTGTCGCTGCGCCAGTTCGTGGCCAACGTCTGCTTGTCGCCCGCCGTGGCAGCCGCGCGGAGGTAGGTGACGATGTCGCCGCCGCGAAACGCATAGATCGCCTGCTTCGGGTCGCCTATGAGGATCACGGTGGATCGCCCGCTGAAGGCGCGGTCGATCACTTGCCACTGCACCGGGTCGGTGTCCTGGAACTCGTCGACCATGACGATCGGCCAGCGTTGCTGCATCCGCGCCCGTGCGGGGGAGTCGTCGCTGTCCAGCGCGTGGGCCAGCCGGCTGAGCAGGTCGTCGTACCCCAGGACGCCGCGACGTCGCTTGCGTGTCTCCAGTTCAGCCAGAACATCTTTCGCGAAGCCGACACAGATCGCAGGCCGTGATCCCGGTTGCGGGTCGAGCGGGCGCAGCTGCGTCGACGGGTTCGAGACCACCGCCCGGGCGATCCGCAGCGCGTCGCGGTAGCTCAGCACGGGATCGTCGCGCTCCCGCCCGAAGCGGGCCAGATATAGGTCGTCGACGATTTCGGTGACGAGATCGTCGAGGTCCTCGACCAGCGTGACACCCGCTTCGGTGTCGCCGGCCACGCCGAGCGATTTCAGCACCAGCTGGCAGAACTGGTGCGTGGTCGCGATCGTCGCCGCGTCGAAGCCGGCCAGTGCGTCGCGCAGTCGTCGCGCTCGTGCGTCGCACTCAGCGGGGGCGGTGTCGATCAGATAGGCCATCAATTGGTTGTCGCCGACAATCGACGGATCCGCGAAAGCTTTGAGCGCGTCCATGATCTGGCACCGGACACGCTCTCGAAGTTCTTGACTCGCCGCGCGCCCGAACGTGATGAGCAGCATCTCGTCCAGCGTCGCTCGGCCTTCGGCGACGTAACGGGTCACCAGCCCGGCCAGCGCGAATGTCTTGCCGGTTCCGGCACTGGCCTCCAGCACCGTGGTGGAGCGCTCGGCGGGCAGTGGGCCTCGCAGGTCGAAGGAATTCATCCGCCGGGGCTCCTGACGGCGTGCAGCTGAGCCTTTAACAGAGGCAGCCAGAGACGGGCGGCGAACGCGCCCAATCGGTTATCCTCGCCGTCACATTCCTCGCCGGGCCGCAACGGTTGCATCAAGTCGTTCAGCCGTGCGTTCCTGCCCCAGGCGCGCACGTGCGCCGGGGCCTCGCAGTCGGCTGACTTCCACCGGTACGACGCCGCTGTCACCGGATCGTCGCCGCAGTGCCGGGCCACCGCCCACGCGTAAGATGTCTTGATCGGCAACGGAATCGGCTCCCGTCGTCCGGCATCGTAGATCGACACCAACTCACGGAGCACCTCGACGGCTGCCTCCCGCGACCGCCCCAGCCCCTCTTCCCGCGGAGTCGTGCCGCGCTTCGGCCGGCCGATGCAGACTGCCGACCAGTCGCGGTCCGGATCATGGGCGAGCAACGCCAACAACGGGATCCACGACTCGAGTAGGTGCTTGCCGTCCAGCCTGGAGTAGGTCACCGACACCAGACGATCGCCGAACACCTGCGACACGGTCCCGGTCAGCCGCCTCGAGCCAAGGTCGATATCCACGTCGTAGGCCGCCATGTCGGGTCCACGGTGTCGCAGCGCTGCCGTTGCCAGCAGGGCGGCCTGATCGCGGATCTCGGTGACCTTGCGCCAGCCCAGCTGACCGGGAGGCAACGTGCCGCGACGCCACTCCGCCTGCCGGGCATCGTTGGGGGCCATCCCACTGAGGATGTCGCCGAGCATCCGATCGCCGACCGCCCACTCTTCGAGGGCATTGATGGCCACCGGCATCGCGTCCTCGACACCATCGACGTCCCACGGCAGCGTGTACTCGAGCGCCCGGAAGAACCCTTTGACCGGGTCCTTGAAGAACGCGACCAAATCGGC
>NZ_DATJYB010000335.1:0-16134 GCF_035499775.1 Mycobacterium sp.
CGAAAGCTCCAGTCGCCCGGTTTCTTGTGGCCCAGTAACGCATTGGTCCGATCCGGTCACGAAGGGGCCGATCGCTGAGCCTTCACCAGCTTGACCAAATAATTGTTCCGGCCTAGTTTGGAATTCGGTCTGAGTCGCTCACCGGAGCCGGCGAAGCGCTGACGATACGCAGTCGAGTGTTCCGGCTGAGCCGACCTTCACGAGAGGGATCACCAAAGTGGTTGATTTCAAAGATCAAGTCGCCGTCGTTACCGGCGCCGGCCGAGGACTAGGCCGACTCTACGCTCTGGACCTGGCGAGTCGCGGCGCGTCGGTCGTCGTCAACGACCTCGGTGGCACTATGCGCGGAGAGGGAGCGGACCCCAAAATCGCCGACGAAGTAGTCGCCGAAATTGAATCGAACGGCGGCGTTGCGGTGGCCTCATACGATTCGGTGGACAGTCCCGAGGGCGGCGCGGCGATTGTGCAAACGGCAGTCGATCGGTTCGGGCGCTTGGACGCGGTGATAAGCAATGCCGGCATCTTCAGCAGCGTCGCCTTCGACGAATTGACGCTCGCTCAATGGCGGCAGATGCTCGCCGTTCACTTGGACGGCGGCTTCTATCTCAGCCAGCCCGCGTTCAAAGTGATGAAGAACCAGGGATACGGCAGGTTCGTCTTCATCTGCTCGTCGGCCGGACTGTTCGGGCAGCACCTAGAGGCGCACTACGCTGCTGCAAAAGCAGGACTGATGGGGTTGAGCAACATCATCGCGCTGGAGGGGGCCGACCATGGCATCTTCTCCAATACTGTTCTACCCTTTGGGTTCTCGCGCATGGTCACAGAAACCGTAGACCCGGACACGCTTAAGAATCTGGGACTTCTCGACCTGATCGGACCCGAGAAGGTGGTGCCCATCGTGACCTATCTGGCCAGTCGCGCATGCGAGTCCAGTCATGCGAACTACTCGGCGTGTGCAGGACGGTACGCCCGCGTCTTCGTCGGCTTGGGCGAAGGCTGGCTGCCTGACCGCGACGTCACCGCCACAGCAGAGGACATTTCCGCCAACTTCGCCCAAGTGTCAGGAACGGAACCGTTCACCGTGCCAGGCAACATCTACGAGGAGTTGTTCTCCGTGATAGGCCGACTCGGCGCTGACCTCTCGGGATCCGGCGACCCAACGGGTTGAATCGCGTCGGCGCGCAGCGACGCCGCGCCATCTCCCACTGACTGCGGGAATCACCGCGCAAGAAAACCGCAAGCGGGTGCGGCGATAGTGCTATTTGGGATCGGTAGCAAAGCACGTCCGATGAACTGTCGGCAGACACGCACGCCGAAACAAGCAGAAAGGACGACCGTGTCACACGACCGCATCATGCAGAAGGTGATCGCCGGAGCGCTGCTCGGTGGCGGGCTGGTGCTGGCCGGATTTGGGCCGGCCACAGGAACTGCCCAGGCCGACAAGGGCTACGGAACGTGGTGCCCCGGCCAGCCGTTGCCCGTGCCCTACAAGTACCAGAAGTTCCCTGACGGCTCGGTAAGACTGGTGGACACCCTGCCGCCCGACCTCGTCTGGGATATGAACGCCTGCCACGACTGGCACCGCCGATGGATCGATCAAGGTAACGGCGCGAGCCTCTCGGACACTCTGGAGGGAAGCATCCCCCGGATGAACTGCGGTCCGGGCTGGTGCCCGGTGCCACCGGGAGCCGGCACGTAATGCTGCTGGCTTTCAGGGCAGGTTGATTCGCCAGTGCAGTCCCACAAGGTAGTCGGCGAGTTGGGCCGCAGTGACGTCGAGAAGTTCTTCGGCCCAGGAAATCAAGAGTTCTGAGGCAGCCCCTGCCAAGGCGAAAGTCTTTGCTGATGCGGACCGCCGCCGCCGACGCGTTCGAATCGTGGCTGGCGGTTCTCGAGCAGCGCTTCACGACGGCCGGGATGACCGCCGAGTGCGCCCGCGACGTCGCGGTAGAGGTCTTCTGCCTGATCGAAGGAGCCGTTCTGCTGTCGCGCACCACGCGATCGTCAGTGCCGATGCACACCGCTGGGCGGGCGGCGGCGAATGCCGTTGCCGCCGGGCTCGCTGCCTCCCGCAAGAACGTCAAACGTCGGGAGAACGGCGCAAGCTGATCCACTGGCTGATCGCCTCGGTGGCCGCCTTCGAAGGCACCCAAAGCCAGAGGGTTCTTGACTACCCGTTTCGTCAGCGGAAAAGGCGCACGTAACGGCCTAAACGCCGAACTCCACCGCTCGGACACTCCAAGCCCGGTCGGAGTGGGAAATACGTTCCTGGCCAATGCATTAGGCCATATAGCCGTCCGTCGTGGCCGTAGCGTGCACCCCGAACGCGCCGACAAATTGTTCAAACGCCTGCGCGGTGGCGAGTCGCGCCCTCGTGCAAGGGCAATTCGTGATGGCGCAGCGTCGGAGTGTGCACGGTGTAACCGCGCTCTTCGAATTCCGCCCGAGCGGGGCCCAAATGTCGCCACGGCCCCACGTGCCGTGGATGAGGACGACATGTTTTTTTCGGGCATGAAACCAAGGATGACAGCCAATACGCCGGGTTGTGGTCCTAATCAGCGCACGTGTACAGCGCCGCGCTCGTTCGTCGGCAAAGCATTTGTTGATCAGCCAATCTGGGTTATCGTCGGATCCGTGGCGCATGGGGGCGAACCACCGATACCGCGACGAGCTCGCATTCGTCGGCTGCCTGGTGGTGACGCACAGCGCGTGGTTTCCAGCCTTGCCGACGTGGCGTATCCGGCATCCCGATTAAAGGAGTGGTGATGAGCTTTTCGGTGTTGCCTCCTGAACTGAATTCCGCGCTGATGTTCGCCGGACCGGGAGCGGCTCCGTTGTTGGCTGCGGCGGAGGCCTGGGATGGGATAGGCGCCGAGCTGAATTCCGCGGCCAGCACATTCAGCTCGGTAACTTCCGACCTGACGGCCGAGGCATGGCAAGGTCCTGCGTCGCTGCTGATGAAGGCCGCTGCCGGCCCCTATGCCGGTTGGCTGGGCAGGGCTGCCGCTCAAGCAGAAGAGTCGGCGAGCCAGGCTCGCGCGGCGGCCGCGGCCTTTGAGGCCGCGCGAGGGGCAGTGGTGGATCCGGGCTTAGTGACGGCCAACCGCGGCCAGCTGGTGTCGCTGGTGATCTCGAACCTGTTCGGTGAAAACGCCCCGGCGATCGCGGCCACCGAGGCTGCCTATGAGCAGATGTGGGCTCATGATGTCGCCGTGATGAGCGGGTATCACACCAGTGCGTCGGCGACGGTCGCGCAGTTGGGGCAGTGGGGGCAGGCGCTGGAGAATCTGCCTGGCCTGCCAGGTGAATTCGCCAAAGCTATCCAGCAGACCTCCGCGACACCGGCCGCGGGACCGACTCAGTTGGCCTACACGCTGCTCGCCGATATCGTCGGGTCGCCGGCTCTGCCGGCCATCCCCGCCTCGCAGAATCCAACCTTCACCGGTACACCGTCGCTGTTGAACAGGTTTGAAGTCGCCGGGCTGTGGGGGATTAAGGGTGCCCTCAGCCCGACCGGAATCGAAGCTGCGCTCGTAAAACCAGGTTCCCCATTCTTGTCGCTCGTTACCGGCGACAGCAACATCCCGGGACTATCGTTTTTCCTCAGCAACACCCCGCCAAAGGTCCTGCCGTTCCTATTCGGAGAAACGGTCCAGCAGACCACATTTGAGGGGATGCGCGTCGTGGAGATCACGCCCGCTCATCCATCCGGCGACTACGTGGTGGCCATTCACGGTGGCGCATTCATCTTTGCGCCGTCGATCTTCCACTGGCTCGATTACACACTGATGGCCAGCCAGACCGGCGCGACGATCGAGGTGCCGATCTACCCGTTGCTGCAGCAAAGTGGCACCGCCGAGACGGTGGTACCGGTAATGGCGAACTACATCGCCCAGGAAGTCGGTCAATACGGGTCGTCACACGTCAGCGTGATCGGTGACTCCGCGGGTGGCAACCTCGCGCTGGCGTCTACCGAATACCTGGTAGCCCACAACGAAACCCAATACGAACCCGGGTCAATGGTGCTGTTGTCGCCATGGCTGGACGTAGGGCTGACCAATCCAAACATCGGGCTCGTCCACGATCCGCTGCTGCCCGTCGGGCCCGGGCAAGTGATCGGTAAGGCGTGGGCTGGCGACCTTCCTGAGAACGACTATGAGGTGAGTCCGCTGTATGGGTCGCTCGACGGCCTCCCGCCGACCTATGTCTACTCGGGCTCGCTGGATTCACTCGCACCCGACGTCGTCGCCCTCGAGCAAAATGCCGCAACCACAGGGGCGCCGTTCAGCTTCGTCCTGGCCACCGGCGAAATTCACGACTGGGTTCTGCTCTCTCCCGACGGGCCGCGCTACCTCCCGCAGATCGAGCAGGAACTCGGAATTTGACCGCGGCCTGACTGAGCGACGGCGCCGAATCGAGTCAGTTCGGAAGCGAGCTGTGCAGATCCAGGTTGACGTTGACGTGCTCCAACGCCGCGGTCAGGGGAGCCAACAGCTCAACCGGGAGTGGATCGAAGAACAGCCGGCGTACCAAATCGACATGCGCAGGGGCCGCTTGTGCGATCGCGTCGTGACCCTTCTTCGTCAGTTGCGCATCGGTGGCGCGGCCGTCGACCGTCGACGGCCGGCGCTCCGTCAGTCCGCGTTCGCCCATACGTCGTAGCTGGTGCGACACACGGCTCCGTTCCCACGCGAGTTCTGCGGCAAGATCGGTGACCTGCATACGCCCGTCGGGGGCCCGGCTCAGTGCCGCCAGCACGTCATAGTCGGACAGCGACAGCCCGGCGTCCGACTGCAGCTGCCGGTTCATCTCGTAGTTCATCCGCAACTGCGCGCGCATGAAGGCAGTCCACGCCCGATCCTGCGGGGGCGTCAGCCACCTACCATCGTTGTTGCGTGACGGGGTTTTTGATGACACTTCTTGCAATCCTTCGGTCTGAGGCCACCCGATTATCGCCGATTTGTGCTGCGACTAAGCCTCGACACTCGGCGACGCATTGGGAGGAGTCCCTCCGCTGAGGTCTCGCCCGAACGCCACTCGGCCTCGGCGCGGTGAAATGATCGACCAACCTCTTCATTGTGCGTGACTTATCATGTAAAGCTTGGGTAGAGTGAATGCACGTGAAGTATCAATCAGTTGTTGTGCCGAGCGACTCCGGCAGCGGGGTCGGAGCCTCCGCTTCAGCAGCGAAAAGTGCTGCCCCACAGACGATTCCGGCGCCACCACCGATATTGAGGATGTGATCAGCGGTGATACGCGCCATCACCTTCGCCAGCGCCGGCGAGCCTGCCGACGTCTTGGAAGCCACCGAAATCCCCGAACCGCCGACGCCAGGGTCCGGGCAAATCCAGGTCGAAGTCCGCGCCTTCCCGATCCATCCCGGAGACCTCGTCGGCGTCAGTGTCGGCTCCACAGATCCCGGACGCCAAACGGTGGCCGGCCTTGAGGCCACCGGCGTCGTGGTTGCGAGCGGACCCGGCGTCGACAACCCTCCGGTCGGCACCCGCGTCACTGTGTTCCCCAACCCCGGGTCCTGGGCGCAACGCATCAACGTCGCTGCGGAAGTCGCTGTCCCCGTTCCGGACTCGGTGAGCGACGACGCCGCAGTCGCCCGTAAGGCCGCCCGCTCAGCACAACCCGCTGGCCCCGACGTTCGTCTTCGTGCACCGGCTACATTGCGATGTGGACGATCTTCAGTCTGGTGGCCACCACCGCTCAGCACGCTCTCGATCAGGCCGCGCTGCTCTCCCCGATGATGGTGTCCACCAGCGCCGTGTTCGGAGCCGCGCTGCTGATCGCGGCCGGCATCTACCAGTTCACCCCGCTCAAGAATGCCTGTCTGAGGAATTGCCGGACCCCGGCACACTTCCTGTCCCGCTATTGGCACGCTGGCAACTTCGGCGCCTTCCGCATGGGACTGAGGCTCGGCGCCTTTTGCGTGGGCTGCTGCTGGATCCTGATGGGATTGCTGTTCGTCGGCGGCGTGATGAACCTGCTGTGGATCGCGGCGATCGCCATCTTCATCCTGCTGGAGAAGACGATCCCATTCGGTGACGTGAGTGGGAAGTTCGCGGGCGCAGGGATGATCGTCGTTGGCGCGTTGAGTTTGGTGCTGTGAGCCGCTGTCGATCACGGTGCTTTTGCGCTCATACTTGCGGCTTCTCAAGTTGTGGCTGAACAAACGCACGAAGATGACGGCGAGTCTGGTGATCCGGTGTCCCGGCCTCGCCGTCTATGTGTCTGCCTCGCGTGTAGTCGGCTTGCCACTCCGGTTGCTGTCCCGCGGCGACCCTCGCCGCCTGCTCGAATTGGCTTGTCGTGTCACGTGAGCGAAGAAATAACTCATGCTTGCGCTGCAGATCTTCATCAGACTCGATGCGCTGGAGTTCGGGGGCGAACTCTTCCAGCTCGGCTCGGCGCTGGGGAACGATCATGCAGATCGGCTCGTCGACCTCGAATCGCAAAGGCATCATTTTGCGGGTGATTTTCCAGCTCATGCTGAAACTCGCGCTTGCCCAGTCGGTTTCGACGATGCCCTCTAACGGACACACGGCGTCCTTCGGATAGTTCGCCGGCCCGCGGACCAAGAGGTTGTAGCCCGGCGGAGTGCGAAACAGCATCGGCAGATGCCAGGTCAGGATGCCGTTGCCGAAATGGCTGGAGGGCAGGAACTGACCGGTGTCGCGCTTGTCGGGTGCGATCATCACGTCCACGCCGTCTTGACCGAACCACGTAGCGGTGAACGCGCACCGGTTGCGCAGCTCCCAGCCGCTTTGATTGGCGATCAGCATCGGCAAACACCGATTAGGCCAACCGCTACTCGTTCCTGACATCTCTGTCATCCACGTCCGGCTTATCGGCGCCTGGGTAATCGGCGGCGCGTCATCACGAGTGATGAACCCGATCAGTCGACGGACCGGCCCGTTGGACTCGTCAGACATCTGTTCCTCGGTTAGCTCGGGACATCCGTTGCGACAGACGGTGAATCCCCCAGAAACATGACGTACGTCATGCTTCGGCGGCTTCGGTCCGCTAATTATCCGACCAAATCCTACATACCGCTCGTCGGGGGAGGGGGTGATCGTCTTTGCGGGGCCATTTCGATGCGAACCCGGCGCAGCGAAAGGCTGATCATCGCGTTCTGGCCAGCTGCGCGGTGGCGTTGACCCGCTGGATGGCCGTGGCGATTTCGTCGGTGGATTCCCGTCGCCGGCTCCCCACCCGGCGATGCGGAACATCTCGCTCGATAGGTTTACCGGGTGGACATGCCGGTTTCGATCACGGTAAGTTTTTAGTCCTGTTACCGCCGTTGTGCGCGCAGGTACCAGAACGCCATTTCGACTTGCGCGCCGTCCAGTTCGCCGTGCACAGTGGCAGCCTCCAGCGACGTGATGTCCCAGCCGGCGTCGCCGAGGACGTCGCGCAGCGTTTGTTCGGACACCGCCGGTCGCCAGTCCTTGCCTACCGGGTTGTCTTCGGAGAAGCAGCTGAGCAACAGGGTCGCACCTGGCCGGGCTGCCCGGTGCACCGCGGCGGCGTAACTACGTCTGCCGTCGTCATCGAGGCCGTGGAACATGCCGCTGTCGATCACGGTGTCGAACGCGTCGGTGAAGCCGTCGAGCCTGGTGGAATCGGCCACCGCGAACTTCACGTCGACCCCGGCGTCCCTGGCGCGCTGCTCGGCAGTGGACAGGGCGGTGGGTGAGATGTCCAACCCGGTCACCGCGTGACCGTTCTTGGCCAGGTAGACGGCGTTATCGCCGTACCCGCAGCCGACGTCGAGAACGTCGCCGTGGACCCAGCCGCCGCTGTGCCATGCGATGACACTCTCGCTGGGCAACTTGTTGTCCCAGGGTGGTGCGGTCACCGGCGCGATGCCTTCGCCCGGGCTTTCGCCACGGTAAAGGGCATCGAAATCGATCTGCTGCGATCCGGAGGCTTCTTCGGAGGATCTCGAGGCTGTCATGGTCATGGGCTCCATAGTAGTAGATTTACATGATCTATCAATCAATTGTGGTCTGCCGACGGCTCCGCCGGACGCGGGCGCCGGGACCTTCAATCGCGCGGCCTCCCTGTGCCGGTAGGTGTGAGTGCAACCACTGGAATGATCCGCGACGTCATTCGCGCGTACTCGGCGAATCCCGGATACCGCTGGGCCTGCAGCGCGTACTTCTCGTCCCGCTCGGCGCCCTGCAAATCGGTGGCCTGCACGTCGATGATGTCGTCGCCAACTTCGATGCGGGCGTTGGGGTTTGCCTTCAGGTTCCAGTACCAGTCCGGGTTATCGTCGGCGCCGTTTTTCGATGCGAACACCAAATGCCGGGCGCCGTCGGCCAGATACATCATGATGTTGGTCCTGGGCTTCCCGCTGCGTGCACCGACGGTGTGCAGGACGACCAGCGGCGCCCCCTCGAACGGGCCGCCGACACGACCGTGGTTGGCGCGGAACTCGGCGATATTGCGTTCGTTGAAGTCGTTGCCATTGCTCATCTGGATGCCGCCGTCGCTGATGGTCGCAGCACCAGCTTGCCGCGGGTGTGTCGCAGTTCGACCTCGCGGAACGCGTCCCGCACATCGTCGAGGGCGAACACTCCGGCGATGGGCACCTCCAGTTCACCCCGTGCGACCAGGTCGGCCAACTCGGCGACCACCGCCGCAGTCGCGGCATCCGCGCCGCCTGCCGACAAGACCCCGAACCGCTGCACGGCAGCGAAATCTGCGATGGTGTTCACCCTTTCGCGCGGCACTTGGAGGTCCTCGACGGCCATGGCGACGTATCCTCCACCGAAGAAATCCAGCAGGGCGTCGATGTGTCCGGACGGTGCTGCGGCGATCAGCCGGGCCGGCAGGTCGTCACCGTAGTTGACCGGGACAGCGCCGTGGCCGGCGAGCCAAGCATCGTTGGACGGCCCGGCGATGCCCAGGACCGTCGCCCCGGCGCGTCGGGCGAGTTGAACCGCGATCGAGCCGACGCCGCCGGCGGCACCCGCGATCGCGACCGTCTCCCCGGGTACCAGGCGCACCGCCCGCACCGCGGCATAGGCGGTGGCGCCCGCGACAAACAGCGAGCCGGCCACCTCCCAGGAAACCTCAGTCGGCTTGAGGGTCAACTGGTTTGCCGGCACCGCCGCGTACTCGGCGTGGCTGGACCGGTTCATGGAGAACCCTATGACCTCGTCGCCGACGGCGAAATCGCTGACACCGGAGCCGAGTTCGGCCACCACTCCGGCCAGGTCGCTGCCTTGACCGGAGGGAAATGTGGCCGGGAACTGGTCGGCCAGGGCGCCGCTGCGGATCACCGCCTCGCTCGGATTGATGCCGGCCGCTCTGACCTCGACCAGAACCTCACCGGCTTCCGGAACAGGGCGCGGTACGTCCCGCACCTCGAGGACGTCGACGTCTCCGTAGGAATCGAACTGCACTGCTTTGGACATGGACGCCACACTAGCAGAGTTACATGATGTATCAAGTAAAATATGTTCGGGGCAAATGTCCGCTCGGATCGCCGAGCAGGTGGTGTGCACTATGTGAAGTCGGTCACATCAGCACAGAAGGGGCAGCGTTCACCCGGCCCCTACGTTGCATCAGGCAAGTCTTCGGATCAGACGGTGACTCAACTCTCGGCGAGGCAGACATGCAGCACACCACCATCAGCGGACACCGCCAGGCTCACTACACAACGACGGCGTTGTGGATCGTCGCCGGCATCGTCGCGGTGGTCGCACTCGGGGACGCTGTGACCGTGCTGGCCATCGTCGTCGCGATCGTGGCCACAGTCCGGTGGCTCTACCGCGAAGTTCAGCAGCGCTGGGAGACCAGCGACGCGCAACTGGCTCCCGTCACCCACCTTCGCCCGGAGCCGGCCGGTCGACACGAATGGCGTGGCCCGCGCGCCGCTTAGCCATCGCGTCGCCGTAACGGTTATGCGGCATGCGCCGGCTGTGTCGTCCCAGATGGCTCGCAACCAGTAGCCCAACCCAGTCCGAATCGCGGCAACCGCCGGGTGGCGAGGTTGTTCGGCAGGGACAGCCGCACCACCTTCTTCCAGGCCGACGCGACCTGTCGCGGCAGAGGGCCGCTGGTGTAGGTCAGGCCGTAGCGCCCGAAGAGTTCGGCGACCTTCGGGGCGATCTCCTGGTAGCGGTTGCTCGGCAGGTCGGGGAAGAGGTGGTGCTCGATCTGGAAGGACAGGTTGCCGGTCATAAAGTGCAGCCACGGGCCGCCGGAGATGTTGGCGGAGCCCAGCATTTGCCTTAGGTACCACTGTCCGCGGGTTTCGCCGTCGATCGAGGTCTTTTCATACGTCTGGACGCCGTCGGGGAAGTGCCCGCACATGATGACCGAGTGCGTCCACAGGTTGCGGATCAGGTTGGCGGTCAGGTTCGCGGTGAATGTAGTCAGCGCCGAGGGTCCCGATAGGAGTGGGTGCAGGACATAGTCTTTGAGCGATTGTCGACCGACCTTGGCGAGGACCTCCTGGCCCTGGCGGCGGAACACGTCCTTCTCGGTCTTGCCCTTGAGGTAGCGGCCGATCTGCAGATCGTAGGCGGCGATGCCGTATTGGAAGAAGCAGGCGTTGACGAAGTTGGTCAGCGGCTGGACCAGGTAGAACACCTTCCATCGCTGATCCTCGTCGACACGCATGATGCCGTAGCCGAGGTCCTGATCCAGGCCGAGCACGTTGGTGTAGGTGTGGTGCAACTCGTTGTGTGAGTGCTTCCACATCGAGGCCGGCGATGCGCTGTCCCATTCCCAAGCCGTGGAGTGGATTTTCGGGTCGCGCATCCAGTCCCACTGGCCGTGCATCACGTTGTGGCCGATTTCCATGTTGTCGATGATCTTCGACACCGCCAACCCTGCCGTGCCGGCGATCCAACCCGGCGGGAACAGTGAGAACAGCAAGACTGCGCGGCTGGCCAGTTCGAGTGTGCGCTGGCCGTCGATGACCTTGCGGATGTAGGCGGCGTCGCGTTCGCCGCGGCTGGCGATGACGTGGGCGCGGATGGCGTCGAGTTCGGCGCCGAGGTTCTCGATGTCATCGTCGCTGAGGTGGGCAATCGGGCTGTCATGCTTGCGTTGCATGGCGGTCATGTCGTAACTCCTTGTCTCAAAGCAGTTTTGGTCAGATATCGCAGTTTTCGTCAGATGTCGCAGTTTTGTTCAGATGTCGATGTCGCACGCGCCGGCGGCGGCGCTGATGCACGTTTGGATCACCACGCCGTCACCCTCGGCGGCGGTGGTGAGGTCGCCGGTGCGCACGTCGCGCACGGCGCCGCGGCGCAGGGGGACCACGCAGCCGAAGCACACGCCCATCCGGCAGCCCGACGGCATCAGCACGCCGGCGGCCTCGCCGGCATCGAGCAGCGTCTGATCGCCGGCGGCTTGCGCGGTCGCACCACTCTTGCTGAATGTCACCGTGCCACCGTCGCCGGTCGTCACAACATCGGCGCGAAACCTCTCGGTGTGCAACTCGTCGGCCACGCCCTGTTCGGCCCAGTGCCGTTGCAGCGCGTCGAGTAGGCCCCCGGGTCCGCAGGCCCAGGTGCGCCGCTGGTCGAGGTCGTCGACGAGCTCGTGCAGGCGCGCGGCGTCGAGTCGGCCGTCGCCGGCGGTGTGGATTTCGATCAGCCGGATTCGGCCGCGCGCCGCCAGCCCGCGCAGCTCGCCGCCGAAGATCACGTCGTCAGGGGTTGGCGCGCAGTGCACGACCACCGCGTCGGTGACGGCATCCGTCCTGTCGAGGAGATTGCGCAGGATGCCCATGACCGGGGTGATGCCGCTGCCGGCCGTGACGAACAGCAGCTTGTCCGGTACTGCGGTGGGAAGGACGAAGTCACCGGCGGCCTGGTCGAGGTGAAGCAGGGTGCCGACGGTGGCGCGGTACGTCAGGTAGTTACTGACCTTTCCGTCCGGCATGGCCTTCACGGTGATCGAGATGTGCCCGTCGGGACGGTCGGTGTGCGAGGTCAGCGAGTAGGTGCGCCACTGACGCACCCCGTCGACGTCGACGCCGACGCGGACGTACTGGCCGGGGACATGCGCCTGCCATCCGCGGCCGGGCTTGATCATCACGGTGACCGAATCGCGCGTCTCGGGGTGCACGGCGGTGATCCGTCCCCGCAGCGGGGCCCCGGAACGCAGCGGGTCGACGAGGTCGAGGTAGTCACCGGGCACCAAAGGGGTGGTCATCCGCTCGGCCAGCTCAAGCACGCGCCGGCGCAGTCCGGTAGCGGAGGGGCGAACTGTTGTTGTCGTCATGCCACCAGCCTCCATGAGCATGTGGTACAAAGTCCTATCTGCTGAGGGTGATTAATCCGCCATCTTTTGTTCGAAAGGAACAACTTGTCTGACCCGGACACCCGATTCATCGGCCTGGACCTCGACGACGAGATCGTCGAAGCCCTGGAGGGGGTGCTGCCCCGGATGGCCGAGCACACGGTCGCGGCGGTCACGGCGGAAGTGCCCAGTTACGCCGACGCGTTCGACGACCGGATGGGACAGAACATCGAGAGAGCGGTGCAGCTGGCGCTGGGCGCCTTCCTGCGCCTGGCCACACGTTCACACGGCGCCGATCCCGGGCCGCGGTTGTCTCCTGCTCTCGACGGCGCGTACGACCTGGGCCGCGGCGAGGCCCGCAACGGCCGGTCGATCGATGCCCTGCTGGCGGCCTACCGGGTCGGTGCGCGGGTGGCGTGGCGGGAGTTGTCGACCACCGCGGTGGCGGCGGGGCTTGCGGCGGCGACGACAGCGCGGTTCGCCGAGATGGTGTTCGCCTTCATCGATGAACTGTCGGCGGCAAGCGTGTCGGGCCACGCCGATCAACTCGCCGCCGCGGGCCGGGTCCGGCAACGCCACCTCGACCGGCTCGCCACCGAACTGCTGGCGGGCCGGCCGCTGAACCAGCTGCTCGCCAGCGCCGAGCAGGCCAACTGGAAACCGCCCAAGACGCTGAGCGCAGTGCTGCTGCCCGAGGCCGAAACCCGCAAGCTGGCAGCCCTTTTCACGCAAGAGACGCTGCAGGCCACCGTCGACCCGCCTGAGTCGGACGCCGCCGGATCCCTGGCCGTGGTGCTGATCCCCGACGCCGAAGGCCAACAGCGGCGCCGGGTGCTCGAAGCGTTAGCGGGTGGGCGTGCCGTCGTCGGGCCGCCGCGTCCGTGGTGGTCGGCGCGATCGTCGTATCGACGCGCGATACGCACTCTCACCTTGGCCGCAGGCGAGGCCGGCCTGGTGGACACCGAGGACCACCTCGTCGAGCTGGTCCTCAGCGCCGACCACGACGCCGCCGCGGACCTGCGTCGCCGCGTGCTGGCACCGCTGGCGGGGCTGCGTCCCAGCGCTGCCGAACGGCTCGCGGAAACACTGCGGGCCTGGGTGTTACACCTCGGCCGCCGCGATGCCGTGGCCGAATCACTGTTCGTGCACCCGCAGACGGTGCGCTACCGGATGACTCAGTTGCGCGAACTCTACGGCGACCGCCTCGACGACCCGAACACCATCCTGGAACTGACCGTGGCACTAGGCATTTCAGCGTCGCCGACCGACGCAGCCGATAACTGAGCGTTGGTGGGCCGACATAGCTGACTGACTAAAAGCGTGATCTACTGCACGCAGAAGGTCACTTTCCGATATTCCGGCAAGATCGAGAGCATTTCGCGTCAACCTTGGGGCATGGTCAGATCGACGGTTTCACGTCCGGACGTGGCGGTTAGGCGCGAGTCATTAACCGTCGCGGGGCGTGACCGCACGTTTATCACCGCCCGCGGTCGAACACCCCGACCCGGCCCGGTCTTGACCATCCACGGCACCGCCGATCCCCTGGCGCCTTTCGAGGGCGGCATCGTCGGCTACCGCGGCCGCTTTCCCAAGGGCATGCACCTTTCGGCGCCGCAGACCGCTGAGTACTTCGCCACCCGCAACGGCATCACCGGAGAGCCATGCGTCACGCAGTTGGCGCACCGGGGCGCACCCGGCGATGCAACGTCGGTCACCAGCTACGACTACACCAGTCCCGGCGCGTCGCCCGTGCGGTTCTATGCCGTGCATGGCGGCGGCCATGTTCTCCCCAATCCCAAACGCGCCTCGGTGCAATGGCTTTGGGGACCGTCGACGCGCGATCTGTGCGCCGCCGACGCCGTCGCCGACTTCTTCCGCCTGCCCACTGCCAACTGAGATAGCAGGCTTCATGCGCGGCACAAATCAGGCTCAGAGACTTTCTCAGCGCCCTCTCAGCGACCCGCTCATACGCTGGCGCTGCCATGTTCATCGACTTTCACGCCAGCAGGAGAGGTCGTCGATGAAGGTCGCCTCCGTCGTGGCCCGCCAGCTGCTGGACTGCAAGGCCCGGCCGCTGGTAGAAGTTGAAATCACCACGGACACCGGACATGTCGGCCGTGGTGCGTCGCCGACCGGCACTTCCGTCGGTGTGCACGAGGCTTTCGTGCTGCGTGACGGAGACCCGGCCGAGTACCGCGGGCTCAGCGTGCATCGCGCCGTCGCCGCGGTTACCGACGAAATCGCTCCCGTTCTCCTGGGCGCCGAACTCGACGACCCGCGGTCCCTGGACCGGCTGTTGATCGAACTCGATGGCACGCCGGACAAGCACCGGCTCGGTGGAAACGCGATCTACTCCACCTCGATCGCGCAGCTGCGCGCGGCGGCCGCCGCGGCGCGCATGCCGACCTACTCCTTCGTCGGCGCACTGCTGGGACTCGAACCGCCCACCGCGGTGCCCGCGCCCAGCTTCAACATGATCAACGGCGGCCGCTACGGGGACGTCGTCCAGACCTTCAACGAGTTCCTCGTGGTGCCTTATCGCGCCGAGTCCATCGAGTCGGCGGTCGAGAAGGGTGTGAGGTCGTTCGGCGTGCTGGGCGAGGTGCTGGCCGAGCGGCTCGGTCGCGCACCGCTGGTGGCCTCGTCGTACGGGTACGTCGCCCCGTCGGGTGACCCGCGCGTCGTCCTGGAGGTGCTGTCCGAGGCCGTCGAGCGTGCCGGCTGTGCCGACGTCATGGCGTTTGCCCTGGACTGTGCCTCCAGCGAAGTGTACGACGCCAACACGCAGACGTACGCACTCAACGGCGAGCAGGTGACCGCGGAGGCGCTGATCGACTATGCGCGGGCGCTGTCGGAGGACTTCCCGATGGTGTTCATCGAAGACCTGCTCGACGGAGACGACTGGGACGGGTTCACCAAAGCCGTTCAGACCATTGACCGTTCGCTCATCCTCGGCGACGACCTGATCGTTACCGACCGCGACCGACTGCAGCGGGCCGTACAGACCCCGGCCGTTCACGGCTTCATCCTGAAGCCCAATCAGGTCGGGACCATCGCCGAGGCACTGGACTGCTTCGAATACGCCACGGCGAACCGACTTCTGGCGATCCCGTCGGGCCGGTCGGGCGGTGTCATCGACGATGTCGTGATGGACCTGGCGGTGGGCCTGGGGGCGCCGTTCCAGAAGAACGGCGCGCCCCGGTCGGGCGAACGCATCGAGAAGCTCAACTTTCTGCTGCGCGCGGCCGAGCGTATCCCGAACTGCACGCTGGCCGACGTGCCGGCGTTGGTGCGGTTCTGAGCCTGCATCCGTGGACGGTTGGTCTACGGGTGATCGACGTGTGAACAGCGAAAATACCTTCTGGGCCGCGGGTTTGGTTCCGGGGCTGGAATTGGCTAAGCAGAACGGTCTTTCGTGGTTGATCAGCGAGCACGTCGAGCTGCCCAGCACACGGGTGGTCTCGGGCGCGGTGAACCCGCCGGGAAGCTGACCACGACCATCGCGGGCATGATGTGCGGCGCAGACAGCATCGACGATGTGAACGTGTTGCGCGCCGGCGCCACGCCCTGGGTGTTCGCCGAGGTGTATGCGCGCTCGACAGTGGGGATCTTGCTGCGCGAGTTCAGCTTCGGGCACGCCAACCAGCTCGCCGCGGTGGCCGCGAGCATGAGCTTGGTTGACAGGTCGATCCCCGTGCGCGAACGCGTTGGCGTTCGGTGTCAGAGATCTGTCCGGGTGCCTTCGTGCCTCGGACGCAAATGTATGTGGTTTCGCCGTTTGGGAGACGAACATGCCTTATCTGGAGCAGAGTTGTCGCGAACGAATATGGAGGACCACCATGACGACCTTTCGCGATC
>NZ_DATJYB010000336.1:0-3381 GCF_035499775.1 Mycobacterium sp.
GGTCGTGGACGGCCAGCAGCGCCTCCGTTCGATCATCGACTACAAGGCCAATGCCTTCACCGCCCGACACCCCCGACACGGGCGTCGCGTCTACTTCCGAGATCTCAATGAATCTGAGAAGCGTGACTTCCTCATGGCGAAGCTTCCAGTGGCGTACCTCGTCGGTGCGGATGACGCCGACGTTATCGAGATCTTCGGCCGCCTCAACGCCGTGTCCAAGACGCTCAATGCACAGGAGAAGCGGTCAGCGCAGTACAGCGGAGAATTTCACCAGTTCTGCCTTTCACAGGCCGCCGAACGCCTTCCGATCTGGCGTGGCCTGAACATCTTCGGCGCTGCGGAGATTTCTCGGATGGCTGAAGTTCAGTTCACTGCTGAGCTTTGCATGGCGCTCACGCTCGGCATGTCGGATTTCAGCGCCGCGCGGGTGGACGCGGCCTACCGAGACTGGGATGACGACTTTCCGCAACGAGCGTCCGTCGAGAAGCGCCTAGAACGAGTTTTCAAGGTCACCACGGCACTGCGGCCCGAGACCATCAAAGACTCGATCTTCAGTAGGTCGCCCGTGTTCTACTCACTGATCCTCGCTCTGGACAGCCTTCGTCGTATCCCACCTAAGGGTGTCCTCGAAGAGGCCCTTGCCGACATCGACGCGCGGTTCAACGACCCGCGCCCGGCCTCAGAGCGGCCTGAAGCGGACGTTGCCTTTGTGGCCGCATGCACCTCCAGCACACAGAGAATTAGATCGAGAGAGACACGGCTGCGCTACATCATCTCGTTCCTTTAGGGAGCGCGACATTGCCCGTACCAAACGTCGTGGTCCCGTACACCCAACTACGGGAGCGCTGCGATCGCCACTGATCACGCTCACCGAAATTCCCCAGGGTTGCTCATCGAATTTCCCCACCCTGGGCGGTGGTGAGTTTAGGGGTCGGCGGGTCGTGTCGCTCGGTTGGCTCGTTTGAGTCTGTCGGTGCGGGCGTGGTGGTCGCGCAGCCGGTAGGACTCGCCGGTGATGTCGAGGACGACGGATCGGTGCAGCAGCCGGTCGAGCAGGGCGGCGGCGACGGTGGTGTCGCCGAGGATCTCGCCCCAGCTGGTGATCGGCCGGTTGGTGGTCAGGATGATCGATGTTTTCAGGTAGCGCTGGTTGACGACTTGGAACAACGCGGACGCGGCTTCGGCGGGTAGCGGCAGGTAACCGAGCTCGTCGATGACGAGCAGGGTGGGGCCGGCGAAGAACCGCATGGTGGTGGACCAGCGGCCTTCGATCGCGGCGCGGTGGCAGCGGGCGGTGAGGTCGGCGGCGGTGGTGAAGTAGGTGCGGTAACCGGCTTCGACCGCGGCGCGGGCGAGCCCGACGGCGAGCATGGTCTTGCCGACGCCGGGTGGGCCGATGAGCAGCACGTTGGTGGCGGTGTCGAGATAGCGGCAGCTGGCGAGGTCGTTGATCAACTGCGGGTCGACGCCGGGTTGGGCGTCGTAGTCGAAGTCGGCGAGCGTGGCCGGGGTGGGCAGGCAGGCGAACCGCAGCCGTCCGGTGAGCTTGCGGGCGTCGGTGGCCTCGCACTCGATCGCGAGGAGGCGTTCGAGCGTTGCGGTCAGTGACAGCCCTTCGGCGCGGGCCGCGTCCAGGACGGCGGGCAGCGCTTCGGCGGCCGCGGCGAGCTTCAGCGCGGCGAGATGGCCGCGCAGCTTCTGGTAGCCGGCGGCCTCTTTCGCGGTCATCGGGGTGGTGTCGGTCATGGCAGGTCCCTTCGGCGTTCGGCTGCCGCGGCATAGGCGGCGAGGTCAATGACAGGTGCGGTGGTGGGCTCACCGAGCAGGGCGGCGGCGGCCGCGCGGGCGGCGGGTCCGGGTGGGATCCGGACCTTCCCGCGGTGCGGCGCCGCGGTGGTGAACGCGGCCAGCGCGGCCGTCTCGAGCGCGGCGACATGACCTTCGGTGCGGATCGTGACACCGGCACCGTCCGGGGCTCGGCGATGCCGGGCGACCACTACCCCGCCCGCGGTGACGACGTCGATCGTGAGCGTTCCCAACCGGTGCGTGACATGCACGACCGACCCGGCGAGTTCCGGTGGCACCGAGTACCGGTTCCCGCGGAACGCCACCAGCGCCTGCGGCCGGACCGTGCGGGTCACGTCGAGGACAGCCGGGAACGATAGGGCCGGCAACGGCCGCAGCCGTTCCAGTCCGGCGATCTGAGCCACGGTCAGCTTCGTGCCGGCATCATCGACGACCCGGCGCCGCGCGTCGGTGATCTTCTCGCAGAAGCCGTCGAGGCGCTGCTGCGCCGCGGCGATCTCGATGTCATCGGGCAGGGTCCGCCACCAGCGTTGCGCCGCGGAGTGGTTCGCCTTCTCCACCACCCCTTTGCGGTTCCCGCGCCGTGGCGGGCAGAGCGCGACCGTGACCCCGTAGTGCTTCGCGACCTGGGCGAACGTCGCGTTCAGCTTGCCTGAGTGCGGGTTCGCGACCGTCGCCATCCGGTCGAAGCGCCATTGGCGGGTCAGCCCACCGAGGCGGCCCGCGACCAGGTGCAGGCCGTCGACCAGATGAGAGGCGTCCATCGACTCCGCGAGGACGCCGCGCCACTTGCCCGAGTGTGCGAGCGCGCCGACGAGCAGGAACGCTTTGCCGCGGTAGCCGTCCCAGTGCCCGGGCGGGTCCGGCAGCTCTAGCCAGTCCCACTGGGTCTCCTCCCCGGCCGGGTGGTCGATGATCGCGACCGGCCGGCCGGCCGTGGGATGGCACGGCTCACACGCCGGCCGCACCGACCGGGCCCGCAACGCCCGGGTGAACGACGGATACGACCCGTCGTAACCCAGCGCGGTGACCTCGTCGAACAACGCCGTCGCCCAAAGGTGCGGGTCCTCACGCAGCCTTGCCCGGCAATACTCGGCGAACCGCTCGAACCGGTCCGGCCCGGCCGGCTTGCGTTGCCCGGCGACCCGCTCACCCGACAAGTAGGCGCGGACCGTCTTGCGGTCCACGTCCAGATGGCGGGCGATCGCCGAGATCGACCAGCCCTGCGCGCGCAGCGCGTGCGCTTCCACATCGTCCTCCCGTGACAGCATCCGAACCTGAGTCCCTTCGATGGCTTGCTGCTTGGCAGCGCGAGCCTCGAAGGGACTCCTTGCTTCGCGCCGGCAGACACGCCGGCAGCCGCCCCGGGTGGGGAATTTCAGTGAGCAGGTCTGGGGAGTTTCAAATGAGCGTGGTCAATTGTCCGGGTCGGACGGCTACGCCTGGGCTCTGGCCCCCGCTTGCTCGGGGCCGAGCTGCCTCAAAGAGACCGTCTTCCGCATCGATCCGGACGGGCGCATCGAGCGCCGCGACATCCCGCCGACTCGGGTCGACGCGGATGACCGTCTCGGTGGA
>NZ_DATJYB010000337.1:0-2940 GCF_035499775.1 Mycobacterium sp.
TTCCGCCGGCGGGATTTCGTCGAGAATGGGTTCCAGCGGGATCACTTCCGAATCGATGAAATCGCGCATCCACGAAAGCTTCTCGGCGAATTCCGGTTCGGCTTCAAAGTCCCAGGCCATCCCTCACCTCACAACACGAAAATCAGCACTTCCTTACAAGGTGATCACAGTGTAATCATGATGTGATGCATCGCCGCAAGTCCCGGAGGTAGCGCCATGCTCGCACTCACTTACCAGGGTCCACAGACGGTTGAGGTGTCCGAGTTGCCGACGCCACGGCTGCCCGACGAGGACGCGGTCCTGGTCCAGATCACCGCCTCGGGAATCTGCGGCAGTGATCTGCACACCTACAGCGGCCAGACCTTCGTCCCCGAAGTGGGTTTCAGCCTGGGCCACGAGGCTGTCGGTCGGATCATCGAGGCAGGTGCGAACGTCCACACCCTGCGTGTCGGTGACCGGGTGCAGATCGCGGCGTCGTCGGGATGCCTGCGCTGCTCCCGCTCGTCGAGAACCGGCGTCTGGCGCCGGAAGACCTTGTGACCCATCATTTCTCGCTGCGTGAGGCTGCCGCCGCCTACCGAACCTTCGCCGACCGCGCACCCGGAACGGGCAAAGTCGTGCTCCACACTGACGACCTGAGGCATCGGCGATCTAAGTGACGCAAGGATTTCGCAAGTGATCTGCGCGAAACTAACGGGGCGCTACCAGATGTGAGGACTGAAAGGCACCACCATGAACACCCTCCGCACCCTGAACCGGATCATTGCCGGGACGCTGCTGGCGGGCGGCGTCGCGGCGACCGGTATCGGTCTGGCCGCGGGCACCGCTGGGGCCTATCCCCCCGGCTGCACACAACCCAGCTGTTGGTGTCCGGGGCAACCCCTACCCGGACGCGTCGTCGGAAATTGGGATATGAATGCGTGCCACGACTGGCACAATCCCCGGATAGACGACCCGAGTTTGCCGATCGGCGAGGTGGCACAAGGACCTATGGACTGCAGTTACGGGCCTAGCTGGCCCCCGAAACCCCAGTGCAAAATCTGATGCCAGGTAGCCGCCTGGATGGTGCCGGTCCGCATCAGCTGGATTAGTCGTCTTGGCTCGTCGTTGGGCCCCGGCACGCACATGACGCCCGAATCGGGACGTCGGCACGCGCCGCGGCGAGCGCCAGCTCCTGGCCGATGATCGTGGCTTCAGCGGTCCGGCCGAGCCGCTGCAAACACTCGCGATATCCGTGCAGGCTCCACACGTTCCCGGGGTGCTGGCAGGGCCTGGCCAAGGCGGGGTCCAGGCCGAGGTCGGCGGCATACACGGCGGCCGCCTCCGCCACGTGGCCCTGCTCGAGCAACAGTGCTCCATACGCATGCCGCGTGGGCTGCATCCAGCCCCAGGGTTCGTCGTAGGGCAGCCCGTCGTCCAGGTCGATCGCGCGCCGCAAATGCCCGAATGCCTCGTCGAAATATCCTTCGCGGTAGGCGATTTCACCGTCGAACATGGCAGCGGCCACAGCCAGGATGTCTCGGCTGGTGTTGTTGAACAGGAACCGCGAATCCGGAATCCGCTCATATGCCTGCGTGAACGCCGCGCGCTCGGTGTGCGCCTCGCCGAGTCGACCGGTAGCCGCCAGCGCGATGCCGCGACCGTAGTGCATGGTCGCCGCGGTGGTGCAATACAGGTCGCGGTCCTCCGGCAGCGGCTGGGCGATCAGCTCATCCCAACGCCCGAACCGCACCAGCACATGGGTCCTCAGCGGCACGAACGCCTCGAGCCAGTCGGCCATTGGTGGAGACGTGATCGACAGCAGGTCGGCGGACAGCTGGCCCGCCAGCTCGTCGGCGGCCTGCAATGCGATTTGCGACTGTCCCTCGAACATCGCCGAATACACGATGAAGTGCAGATCGTGGGCGCGGTAGAGCGAATAGAAGTTCAACGGCCCCTCGCGGCTGACGAAACATCGATCCGCCTGCACCGCAAGTTGATTCGCTACCACCGAGCTACGATAGTCGCCGCATAGCACGTCGATGTGGCTCGGCATGTGCTGCAGATGCCCGGCGTCGGGCACCAAGCCGCGCAGCAGGTCCGCGGCCGGCAGGGCATCTTCTGGACTCGCCGACATCTCCATGGTGTGCAGATACAGATGCAGGATCCCCGGATGTCCGCGACCCGCAGGCCCACCGAGCGCATCCTCGAGAATCCGCTTGGCCTCGAGCACCCGTGAGCCCGCCGCTGGCTCACCGGTGCGCGCGTCCCACAGCGCCCACGCCGTCACGTTGAGCTGCGCGTCAGCGGCCAGCGCTTGCACGTCAATGTCTTCCGGGTAGGCAGCGGCCAGCGCCGTCATCGCATCGGCGTAGCCGGCGAGTCCCGAGTGCAGGGCAGCGGTGTCCGCCGGGTCGTCGGTCGGGAAGCGCCACCCAAGCGCGGCGATCAGACCTTGCTCGACGGGACTGGCCCGGCACCGCGCGGCCAGTTCCAATTCCGTGCGCGCACGGGCCAGCGACGACCTCAAATCGATCGGGTCGAACGCCTCCCAGGCCTTGTTGTAGTTGGGGCCGACCGAATATGCGATTCCCCAATGCGCAACGGCCAGAGCATGATCGAGTCGCAGAGCCCGCTCAAAGCAGCGGATCGCCTCTTCGTGGTTGAACGCATACGCCCACACCAGGCCGCGGTCGAACCAGACCTGTGCTTGCGCGGAAGAGGTTTCGACCGGCCGGTGAAAGGAGCCGAGGTCGAAATACCGCTCGCCGGCAGTCATGCTCGCACACTACTCAGGACAACCTGTTTCGCCGAACTTGGTTGAACGGCACGCCGCGGTCGGCGGCGTACTCGCGGGGCAGGTTCAACACCCGCTCGGCGATGACGTTGCGCGCCATTTCGGAGGTGCCGCCACCGATGCTGGCGATCTGACGGCCAAGATAGCGCTTGCCGACGTCGAGC
>NZ_DATJYB010000338.1:0-14016 GCF_035499775.1 Mycobacterium sp.
CCGGCTGCCAGGGCACGCTGCGGGTCGTGGTCAGCGCCGCCGGAACCCGTGCGCATTCGGCGCGTTCCTGGTTGGGCGACAACGCAATCCACAAGCTGGGTGCCGTGCTGGACCGACTGGCGGCATACCGGCCGCGCAGCGTCGACATCGACGGCTGCACCTACCGCGAGGGCCTGTCGGCCGTGCGCGTCGACGGCGGGGTGGCCGGCAACGTGATTCCCGACGCGGCCTCGGTGACCGTCAATTACCGCTTCGCCCCTGATCTTTCGGCCGAAGCCGCGCTGCAGCACGTGCATGATGTCTTCGACGGGCTCGACGTGCAGATCGAGTTGACCGACTCCGCCGCCGGCGCGCTGCCCGGTCTGAACGAGCCCGCGGCCAAGGCTTTGGTGGACGCCGCCGGCGGACAGGTCCGGGCGAAATACGGGTGGACCGACGTGTCGCGATTCGCGGCGTTGGGCATACCGGCGGTCAACTACGGGCCCGGCGACCCCAACCTGGCGCACAAGCGAGACGAGCGGGTGCCGGTCGCCAACATCACCGCTGCCGCGGGGATGCTGCGGGGCTACCTGAGCGGTTGAACACCGGAACGGCACGCTCGGCGAACTACGGCGAACTACGGCGTCACCGTGACGTCGACGGTGTCCGCGCCGGCGTCGGCCACGACGGTCAGCAGCGGGGCGCCGGGCGCCGAGACGACTTGTCCGCCTTTGACCGTCACCTGATAGCCGCTCGGATACTCGATCGCGGGCACCGAGATGACGGTCGGCGTGCCGGGGGAGAACCGGCCCTGGTGGTCGGCCCGTTCGGTCGTGTAGCACAGCCGGAATGTGCCCGACTTGAACGACCAGGACTTCGGCGTGCCGGCAACCAGCTGCGGGTAGGGCGCGGCCAGCACCGCGAGCTTGGCCGTGTTGACGTTGCTGCCGGTGGGCGGCTGGCTGGGATCGAAAACCAGCGCCTGGTCGGTCGGCGACGAACTCGTCTTGTCGTTGCCGGTATACGCCCACTCCAGCCAGCCGATTCGGTCGTCGTCGGCCCGGCGCAACACCCCCGCGAGGTTGGCCAGGTCGTCGGTGGCACCGAACTCCGTCAGCAGCGCCGGGATCTGGTGGACCGCGGTGTAGTGGCGCGCGTTGTTGAAGACCGCCCAGTCCTGCTGGCTACAGCTGATGTCTTTGTGCAGCACCGTCTCGAGGGCGCAGTAGTCGTGGAACGAGAATCCGGTGTTTCGGTCGGCGACGGTGCCGACGTCGGTGTGGATCACCTCGCTGAACAGCACGTTCGGCTCGAAGAACACCAACGTGGTCGGGTCGGCGGCACGGATCGCCGGCACCACCCGGTTGTACAGGCCGCGCAGTTTCGCGTCGTTGACGATGCAGCCCACCACCGGGTTCGCGCACGGTTCCCACAGCAGGCCCGGCCAGGGCTCGTTCAGTATCTCGTAGCCGAACACTCCCGGGTTGCCCTGGAAGTACGCCGCGACATGCGCCCAGGTGTGCGCGTAGTGGTCCTGCAGTCCGATTCCGTCCGGGGCCGGGGCGTTGCGCCACAACGCATTCCAGGCGTAGTCCTCGGCGGGGTTGGCGAAATAGTTGGCCGGGAAGCCCAATTGGGGATTGGGCAGCCCGCCGGTCTGCACCGCCCACGCCGGTGCGCCCTCGCCCTGGAACACCTCGTTGAACAGGTCTTGATGGAAGTCGAGCAGGCTGAGGACGCCGTGTGCCGCCAGCGTTTGCACGGTCTGCGCGATCGAGGCGAGGTAGGTGTCGTCGTAGCTGCCCGGCTGCGGCTCCACTGCCGCCCAGATGACGCCCACCCGCATCGCGTTAAACCCGTTGGTGGCGAGGAATGCCGCGTCGTCGTCGCCGAATCCGTCGGCGGAGGGCTCATAGGGCGGCACTTTGTACACCTGGTTGAGTCCGTGCAGCACGACCACGCGCCCGTCGGCGTCGGTCACCCAGGTCCCGGCGTGGCCGATCGGCAGCGTCGGCCCGGAAGCCAGCGCCGGCTGAACCTGCGGGGCTGCGAGCGACGACGCGCCGGTGTTCAGCGCCGCGATCAGCAGGCCGGCCGCGATGAGGCCGGCCGCGCGGGACGGGCGGCTCGAGCAGCGGGGCATCACTTTTGGAAACAGTGAGGCGTGATGGTCACTTTGCCGACACGGCGGCGTTACGGTTCACACACGGCGCGGTATCCGGTTACCGGC
Source organism: Mycobacterium sp. (assembly GCF_035499775.1). Classification (GTDB taxonomy): domain Bacteria; phylum Actinomycetota; class Actinomycetes; order Mycobacteriales; family Mycobacteriaceae; genus Mycobacterium. The sequence continues at coordinate 2,210 of NZ_DATJYB010000338.1, forward strand.
TGCCCACCCGCTGTGCCTGCGCGGCGGCATCGGCGGCCGCCGCGTGCATCCCGACCGCCGCAAGGTCGTCGGACACCGCCCGCAGCGCGGCCTCGTCACCGGCCCACAACGCCTGCGCGTGCGCCAGCGCCAGCCGGCCTACGGCGCAGTCGATCTCGGCGGCCAGCCCGGCCAGCGGGTCGACGGCGCGACGGTCGCCCAGCCGAACGGCGTCGTGCCAGGCGCTCAGCGCCACCGCCGACTGCCCGGCCCGCTCCGCCGCGCGGGCCGCCTCCCGCGCCGCGCTGATCGCACCTGTGGTGTCGCGGGCCGTCGCGCGGGTCCACGCGCGGGCCAGCCCGAGTTCGGGCGCGAACAACGCCGACTTCGTCCCGTGGCGGGTTTCGGCGCGCCGCAACGCTTTTGCAGACGCGGGTATGTCGCCCTGTTGCGCCAGGGCGGTCGCCAACAGCATCAGTGACAGCGGGCCCCAGGAATATCCGGTGCGCTCCAGTGTGGCCGCAGCTGGCTCCAAAAGCGTTGCCGCGGCGCTAAATTCGCCGCTGACGATCAGCACGTATGCCGACAGCACCTCGCCGATCGCGCGGCCGGGCTGTTGCAGTTCGGCGAAGTCGGTGAACCGCTGGGCCAGTGCCTGAGCCTGCGCGACCTCACCGGCCATCAGCAACGACGTGACCTGGCCCAGGCCGACCGTGAACCGCAGCAACCCCGGATGCTCGGCCGTCGATGCCTGCTCGGCAAGCCGGTCTACATCGCCGAACCGGCCCATCCGCGCGGAGCACAGCACGCCCGCGCTCGCCGCCCACGCGACGGCCATGTCCCCGGCCGGCGGTCCGGACAGCACCTCGGTGGCTAAGGTGATGGCTCGCTTCAGGTTTCCGGCATTCATCGCGAACGTGGCGGTCAGCGCGTCCAGGGTGGCGCGCGCCGCCGGCTCGGTGACCCGATTGCGGGTGGTCTGCAGGAAGGCCGTGGCGCGCTCGGGCTCACTGAGCATCCAGAACTGGTTGGCCGCGCACGGTATCGCCCAGGCCATCAGCTCGGTCTCCGAGAGTGCGGCGGGATCGACGGCGCCAAGCACTGCGCCGGCCTCACGGCCGCGGCCCTGCCAGCTCAATGCGTACGCCAGGGTCAGCCGCGACTCCAGTCCACCGGACCGATCCAGGGCCGAACGCCCCAACCGCTCGGCAAGCATCATGTCGCCCAGCCGCAGCGCCTGCTCCGCGGCGCTGGCGACCTCGTCCACCGGTTGCGGGGCGTCGCTGTCGAGGGCCAGTGACGCCAACCGCAGCCGGTCGCTGAGGTGTTCCGGCGGGTGCTGCGACAACAGCGTGACCAACTCGGTGCGGCGTAGGCGCTCGCCGTCCGCGCCGAGCGCCGCAAGTGCGCGTTCGGCGAAGAGCGGATGCGCGGTGTAGACCATCGGATCGACCGCGCGTCCGCCGGGCACCCGGGTCTCCGCCGCACCCCACTCCTCGGCCTGCGCCACCGCGCCGTCCCCGGCGAGGACGGTGAGGTCGGCGACCGACAGCGGCTCGCAGACCGCGAGGTAGTCCAGCACCGAGCGCGCCGCCGCGGGCAGCGCGGCGATGTATTCGTCGACCTCTGCCGGCCCGGACGGCCCGGTGGGCCCCGAGGCCTCGTTCGCCTCGGCGGGCGCCTCGACGTCGATCCGAGCCAGCAGGCCGTCGGTCCAGAGCGCCGCGATGGCCTCGGGCGCGGCGTCGATCTGCGCAGTGACGATCATCCGGGCCGCGCCGGCCAGCGCCAACTGGTACACCAGGGTGGCCGACAGGATGTCGAGATGCTGCGCGTCGTCGACGACCAGCAGCAGGTCGCCTTCCCGACCGTCCCGGGCCAGCGATGCCCGGGCCGCCCGCAGCAGCGCGGCCGGCTTCCCGATGTCGGCGATCTCCACCAGATGGCTGAAGGCCCCGAACGGGACCACCCGCTCGGTCGGAGTGCCGGTGACCCAGCGGGTGAGTGTGCTCGGGTGCTCACTGGCGACGTGTTCGGCGGCCAACCGGGCCAACGTGGATTTGCCGACGCCGTCGGGTCCGAGTACGACGGCACCCCCTGGTCCTGCGCTGTCTTCCAGGCTGCCCTTCAGCTGCTCCAGGGCGGCTGCGTGTTCCGGGACGTTCCACCGAATCGGCACCTGCCGAATTTTATGGCGTGGAGTGCCGCGCGCCACAACGTGGTTTACCTTTGGCGGATATGCGCCCCCGACGCGATTCGTCCACCGATTGGGCGGTCTGTGTGTTCTGTGCGGCCACGCCGACGCACCCCGAATTGCTCGGGCTCGCCGCCGACCTGGGCGAGGCGATCGCCGAGCGGGGCTGGACGCTGGTGTGGGGCGGCGGGCGCGTTTCGGCGATGGGCGCCGTGGCCAGCGCGGCTCGGGCACGAGGCGGCCGGACCGTCGGCGTGATCCCCAAAACGTTGATGCGCCGCGAAATCGCCGACACCAAGGCCGACGAGCTGATCGTCACCGACACGATGAGCGAGCGTAAGCAGATCATGGAAGACCGTGCCGACGCGTTCATCACGCTGCCCGGCGGCATCGGGACCGTCGACGAACTGTTCGACGCATGGACGTCGGGCGTTTTGGGCATGCACGACAAGCCGGTGGTGATGCTGGACCCCTGGGGGCACTACGGAGACCTGTGGGTCTGGCTGAACAGCTTGCTCGACAACGGATACATCTCGCAGCTAGCGATGGATCGGCTGGTGCTGGTCGATAAGGTTGGTGCCGCAATCAAGGAGTGCCAACCCGACGGGCCTTAACGGAATCGAGGGATCACGTGTCCGATCATGATGGCGGCGCCCAGAACCGCGCGGTCAAGCTGACCGATATCGTCACCCGGTTGCCGGGCGTACTGGCAGACCTGCCGGTGATCCTGCGCGGGGTGACGACCGGGCTGGCGCAGCCGAACTCCAAGAAGTCGATCGGCACGGTGTTCCAGCACCGGGCCGCGCGCTACGCCGACCGGGTCTTTCTGCGGTTCGGCGACCAGCAAGTGACCTACCGCGAGGCCAACGCGACCGCTAACCGGTATGCCGCGGTGCTGGCGGCGCGCGGTGTCGGCCACGGCGACGTGGTGGCCATCATGCTGCGCAACTCGCCCAACGCGGTGCTGGCGATGCTGGCCACGGTGAAGTGTGGCGCGGTCGCCGGCATGCTCAACTACCACCAGCGCGGCGAGGTGCTGGCGCACAGCCTGGGCCTGTTGGACGCCAAGGTGCTGCTCGCCGAGACCGACCTGGTCAGCGCCGTCACCGAATCCGGTGGCGCGGGCGCCGCCGAGGCACTGACCGTCGAGGACCTGGAACGGTTCGCGGTCAGCGCTCCGGCCACCAACCCGGCGTCGGCGGCGGCGGTGCGGGCCAAGGACACCGCGTTCTACATCTTCACCTCGGGCACCACCGGCTTCCCGAAGGCCAGCGTGATGACGCATCGGCGGTGGCTGTCCGCGCTGGCCGCGTTCGGCGGGATGGGGTTGCGGCTCAAAAGCTCCGACACGCTGTACAGCTGCCTGCCGCTGTACCACAACAACGCGCTGACGGTCGCGGTGTCGTCGGTGATCAATTCCGGCGCGACGCTGGCGCTGGGCAAGTCGTTTTCGGCGTCGCGGTTCTGGGACGAGGTGATCGCCAGCCAGGCCACGGCGTTCATCTACATCGGCGAGCTGTGCCGGTATCTGCTCAACCAGCCGCACAAGCCGACCGACCGCAAGCACAAGGTCCGCGTCATGGCCGGCAACGGGCTGCGGCCCGAGATCTGGGACGAGTTCACCCAGCGGTTCGGCATCGAGCGGGTGTGCGAGTTCTACGCCGCCAGCGAAGGCACCACCGCGTTCATCAACATCTTCAACGTGCCCAGGAGTACGGGCCTGTCGCCGACCCCGTTGGCCTACGTGGAGTACGACCCGGACACCGGCGCCCCGGTGCGCGACGAGAGCGGGCGGGTGCGCAAGGTGCCGGCCGGGGAGCCCGGTCTGGCGCTCAGCGCGGTCAACAGACTGCAGCCGTTCGACGGCTACACCGACAAGGCGTCGAGCGAAAAGAAGCTGGTGCGCAACGCTTTCAAGGAGGGTGACTGCTGGTTCAACACCGGCGACGTGCTGAGTCCGCAGGGGTTCGGGCACGCCGCGTTCGTCGACCGGCTGGGCGACACCTTCCGCTGGAAGGGTGAGAACGTGGCCACCACGCAGGTCGAAGCGGCGGTGGCGACCGACCCCTCGGTGGAGGAGTGCACGGTCTACGGGGTCGAGGTCCCGCGCACCGGCGGCCGCGCCGGGATGGCCGCCGTCAAGCTGCGCGAAGGCGCCGAGTTCGACGGCAAGGCCCTTGCCAGCGCGGTCTATAGCCAGTTGCCCGCCTATGCGCTGCCGCTGTTCGTGCGGGTGGTGGAGTCGCTGGAGCACACCTCGACGTTCAAGAGCCGCAAGGTGGAGCTGCGTAAGCAGGCGTACGGCTCCGACGGCGCGGGCCTTAAAGACCCCCTGTACGTGCTGGCCGGCCGCGACGAGGGGTACGTGCCGTTCTACGCCGAATACCCCGACGAGGTGGCCGCGGGTAAGCGGCCGTAGGAGTGCCTCACGTGCTTCGCCGAGCGTGCAACTATTGCGAAAAATCGCGCCCGAAATCGCACTGAGAGCACGCTCGGCGAAAGGCCGTCAGGACCCGTGGCCCGACGGACCGGATGCAGCTTCCGCGGTGCCGAGCCGCCGCGTGGCGACCAGACCCGCGACGATCAGCAGGCCGGCGTAGACGATCAGGTTCAGATTCTCCAGGGGCCGCCATTGGACCCAGGCCGGCGCGAACAACAGACCGATGCGTGGCGTGCGGTCCTGGGGAACCGAAGACGCCCAGGAACCCATCAGCGCCGACACTGTGGCCACCCCGATCCACCACCACGAGTTGGTCAGCGCCCGATGTGCCAGGTAGACGACCATCGGTACCAGCCACACCCAGTGATGGCTCCACGTGAACGGTGACACCGCGGAGCTACTCAAGCCCGCAACGGTGATGGCGAGCAGGAATTGTCCGCGGCGGTACAGGCGCACGGCGATCCACATGCTGAGTGCCACGACGCACCCATCGGCCAGTACCCACACCCAGGTGGCCGGCACCTCGCCGGTGAGGCGGGCAATCGCACCCCGGACGGACTGGTTGCCGGGGTCGGAGAGGGAATTGTCGATCCGGCGAGTGTCCAGGAACTTTCCATTCCAGTAGTTCCACGAGTCGTCGGGAAGGACGAGCCACCCCAAGCCGATCGTCGCGGCGATCGTCACGACGGCGGTTCCAGCGGCTCGCCACTGGCGTAAGAGCAGGTAGTACAGGACGAAGTAGACGGGCGTGAGCTTGATGCCCGCCGCGACGCCGATGCCGATCCCTTTCAGACGGCTGCGCTCCCCGCGCGAGGCGTCCCAGAGCACCATCAGCATCAGTAGCAGGTTGATCTGCCCGTAGAACAGCGTGGTCCGAACCGGTTCCAGAAAGGAGGACGCGATCGCGAGCAGCGCCGAGATGCCGGCGATGTAGGGGGTGATGCGGTAGCCGAGTAGCCGAAAGCACAGCAGCACGCTCCCGATCAGCAGCACGACGTTGATCGCGAACCATATGTACTTGTCCGCCTCGTCCGGCAACCAGGCGAACGGCACAAAGGTCACCGCGGAGAACGGCGTGTAGGTGTACAGCAGCTTGCAGCAGCCGACGGGCTCCGCGTACAGCGGCAGGCCTTCCAGGACACGATTACCGCCGTCGCGGTACACGTAGAAATCCGTCCCACCTGCCAGCAGGCCGATGCGCGGAGTCCACAGCGTCACGAGGGTGGTCAGCAGCAGTAGGGACACGGCCGCCGCGACGAGCAGGATCACCAGCGTGGACCACCGGAACCGGAGCTGTCGGCCAGACCTGACGTCACCATCTGCTGACTGGGCGGCTGGGACAGCTTCGCGCATCGACGGACTCCCCTACGGCCACACCGCGCCAATGGTGATCGTTGTATATCAGCGCAGAACGGACTGCGTACGCGAATGGCGAGAAGCGTCGATTCCTCCGTCAGGGGTCGCACCAGGCACTATGGAGGCGTGCGTTCCACACTATGCGGCCGTCCGGTCGCCGGCGATCGTGCGCTGATCATGGCGATCGTCAACCGCACCCCGGACTCGTTCTACGACCGGGGTGCGACCTTCAGCGACGAGGCCGCCCGGGCCGCCGCACACCAGGCAGTCGCCGACGGCGCCGACGTCATCGATGTCGGTGGCGTCAAGGCCGGCCCGGGCCAGGACGTCGACGCCGACACCGAGATCAACCGGCTGGTGCCGTACATCGAATGGCTCCGCGACGCTTACCCGGACCAGCTGATCAGCGTCGACACCTGGCGCTCAGAGGTGGCCAAGGTGGCCTGCGCGGCGGGCGCGGACATCATCAACGACACCTGGGGCGGTATCGACCCGGGCCTGCCCGAGGTGGCCGCCGAGTTCGGCGCGGGCCTGGTGTGTTCGCACACCGGCGGCGCGCAGCCACGTACGCGGCCGTTCCGGGTGAGTTACGGTACGACTACCCGCGGAGTGGTGGACGACGTGATTCGCCAGGTCACCGAAGCCGCCGAGCGGGCGGTTGCGGTCGGCGTAGCCCGCGACAGGGTGCTGATCGACCCGACGCACGACTTCGGCAAGAACACTTTCCACAGCTTGCTCCTGTTGCGCCACGTGGCCGATCTTGTTATGACCGGATGGCCCGTCCTCATGGCTTTGAGTAATAAGGACTTCGTCGGGGAGACTCTGGGCGTGGAATTGACCGAACGGCTCGAGGGAACGCTGGCAGCCACCGCGCTGGCGGCGGCCGCCGGAGCGCGGATGTTCCGGGTACATCAGGTCGCGGCTACCCGGCGTGTGCTGGAGATGGTGGCCTCGATCCAGGGGACGCGCCCGCCGGCCAGCACGGTAAGGGGGCTCGCATGACTGCATCCGACCTGGTCGGCGCGCTCACCAGCGACGGCCCGACGGACACCTGGCTGGCCGAGCGCAGCTGGAACCGTCCGAGCTGGACGATCGCCGAATTGGAAGCGGCCAAGGCCGGGCGGACGATCTCGGTCGTGCTGCCGGCCCTCAACGAAGAACAGACGATCGAATCGGTGATCGACAGCATCTCGCCGCTGGTGGATGGGTTGGTCGACGAGCTGATCGTGCTGGACTCCGGCTCGACGGACGACACCGAGATACGCGCCATCGCCGCCGGTGCCCGCGTCGTCAGCCGGGAGCAGGCGTTACCCGAGGTCCCGGCGCGGCCCGGCAAGGGTGAGGCGTTGTGGCGCTCCCTTGCCGCCACCAGCGGCGACATCGTGGTGTTCGTCGACTCCGACCTGATCAACCCGCACCCGATGTTCGTGCCCTGGCTGGTCGGCCCGCTGCTCACCGGCGACGGCATTCACCTGGTCAAGGGCTTCTACCGGCGGCCGCTCAAGACCGGCGACGGTGAAGCGGGGACGGGTGGCGGGCGGGTCACCGAGCTGGTTGCCCGGCCGCTGTTGGCCGCGCTGCGGCCGGAGCTGGGCTGCGTGCTGCAGCCGCTGGGCGGCGAGTACTCAGCCAGCCGCGAGCTGCTGACGTCGTTGCCGTTCGCGCCGGGCTACGGCGTGGAGATCGGCCTGCTCGTCGACACCTTCGACCGGTTGGGTCTGGATGCGATCGCCCAGGTCAACCTCGGTGTGCGGGCACACCGCAACCGGCCGCTGACCGAACTGGGCTCGATGAGCCGTCAGGTCATCGCGACCCTGTTCTCACGCTGCGGGATCCCCGACTCGGGGGTCGGGTTGACGCAGTTCTTCGCCGAGGACGGGTACGCGCGGCACGCGTCGCCGGTGTCGCTGGTCGACCGCCCGGCGATGAACGTGTTGCGGCCTCGCTGACGTGTCGGGGCCGTAGGGCAAGATCGACGACGTGGCTTTGGTGTTGCTGTACCTGGTGGTGCTCGTCCTGGTGGCGGTCGTGCTGTTCGGCGTGGGCAGCCTGCTGTTCGGCCGCGGCGAGCAGCTGCCGCCGCTGCCGCGGGGGACGACGGTCACGGTGCTGCCCGCATTCGGCGTCACCGGCGCTGACGTCGACGCCGTGAAGTTCAGCCAGGTGGTGCGCGGATACAAGACCAGCGAGGTCGACTGGGTGCTGGACCGGCTCGGCCGTGAGCTGGAGGCGCTGCGCGGCGAGCTTGCCGCGGTGCGCGCCGCAGAAAAACCGCAAAACCGCAAGCCCGCCGATCCGGAGGGCGAGACCCAAGAGTCGCACCGTCCGGACGTCGAGACCGTCGTCAAAGAACACCCTGACCCGCCGTGAGTGAGGACCCACCGGTTCGCTGCGGCTGGGCGAATACCCGGCCCGGGCCCGACTTCGAGCTGTATCGCGACTATCACGACCAGGAGTGGGGCCGCCCGCTGCGCGGCGGGACGGCGTTGTTCGAGAGGATGAGCCTGGAGGCCTTCCAGAGCGGCCTGTCGTGGCTGATCATCCTGCGCAAACGGGAGAATTTCCGGCGCGCGTTCGCCGGGTTCGACATGGCGAAGGTGGCGCGTTTTACCGATGCCGACATCCAGCGGCTCCTGGCCGATGCGGGGATCGTGCGTAACCGGGCCAAGATCGACGCGACGATCGCCAACGCGCGGGCGGCCGCTGACCTGGGGTCTCCCGAAGACCTGTCCGAGCTGCTGTGGTCATTCGCGCCGCCGCCCCGGCCCCGGCCCGTCGACCTGTCTGAAATCCCCTCGGCCAGTGCGGAATCGAAGGCAATGGCGCGTGAGTTGAAGCGGCGCGGGTTCCGGTTCGTCGGGCCCACCACCGCCTATGCGCTGATGCAGGCGACGGGCATGGTCGACGACCACATCCGCGATTGCTGGGTGCCGCCGCCGGCCCGGTGACGCCCCGAGAGCCGGGTCTTGTGCACTTGGTCGCGCGGATAAGGAACAATGGGGGGGTGATTTGGCAGTTCAATGTCGGGTATGGCTGGAAATTCACTGGCGGGGCATGCTCGGCGCCGGCCAGGTCCGCGACACCAGCGGGCCAGCTCGAATCTGGAGGGAGCACTGGATGGCGGCGATGAAGCCCCGGACCGGAGACGGTCCTCTGGAAGCAACCAAAGAGGGGCGCGGCATCGTGATGCGGGTACCACTTGAGGGTGGCGGCCGTCTCGTCGTTGAGCTGACGCCCGACGAAGCCGCCGCCCTGGGCGATGAACTCAAGGGCGTTACCAGCTAAGCCGCAGGCCGGCCAACTTCTCGGCCTTACTCGCACACCTTGCGGTAGATGTCCAGCGTCTGCTCGGCGACGCGAGCCCAGGAGAATTCCTCGATGCACCGCTGACGTCCTGCATTTCCGTAGCGCTCGGCCCGTTCCGGGTCGGCAACCAGTTCATTGACCGCTTCGGCTAATCTGGCCTCATAACCCTCGGCGTCCGAGGCGTCGTAATGCACCAGCGACCCGGTCCTCCCGTCGGCCACCACCTCCGGTATCCCGCCGACGTCGGAGGCCACCACCGGCGTCGCGCACGCCATCGCCTCTAGGTTCACGATGCCCAACGGCTCGTACACCGAAGGGCACACGAAAACTGTTGCTGCCGAGAGTATTTCGCGCAGTTTGCGGATGGGGAGGATTTCGCGGATCCAGAACACGCCGGAGCGACTGTGGGCCAGCTTGGCCACCGCGGACCGTACCTCGTCGGCGATTTCCGGGGTGTCGGGAGCGCCTGCGCACAGCACCAACTGCACCTGCGGGCTGAATCGGTGCGCGGCGGCGACCAGGTGCGCGACGCCCTTCTGGCGGGTGATGCGCCCGATGAAGGCCACGATCGGCCGGCTCGGATCGACCCCGATCTCGGCCAGCACGGATCCTTCGTCGGGCAGCTCGGCCGGGTACCACACGTCGGTGTCGACGCCGTTCCGGATGACGTGCACCAGGCTGGGATCCAGGGTGGGGTAGACGCGCAACATGTCCTCGCGCATGCCGCAGCTGACCGCGATGATGGCGTCGGCGGCCAGCACCGCCGTGTGTTCGACCCACGACGAAACCCGATAGCCGCCGCCGAGTTGCTCGGCTTTCCACGGCCGCATCGGCTCGAGCGAATGCGCGGTCATGACGTGCGGGACGTCGTAGAGCAGGGCGGCCAGATGCCCGGCCAGGTTCGCATACCAGGTGTGTGAATGCACGACGGTGGCCGCCGACGCGGCGTTGGTCATTACCAGGTCGGCGGACAGCGTGGACAGTGCAGCGTTGGCGCCGGCCAACCGCGGGTCGGGCTGGTGGGCGAAGGCGCCCGGGCGCGGTGCACCCATGCAATGCACGTCGACCGCGCACAGGCGGCGCAGATGCGCGACCAGTTCGGTGACGTGTACCCCGGCTCCGCCGTAGACCTCCGGAGGGTATTCCCGAGTCATCATCGCCACCCGCATACGGGCACCGTAGTTGGCTGGGCGGGGGGTCCGCGAATTGGGGGAGCGCTGGGCCAAATACCTTGACGGACAGCACGTCAGAACCGGCACCAATCGCGGTTCCCCCTGGCAGGGGGTCGCAGCTGCCGTTAGGTTTGAGGCCATGAGGGAAGCGCCACACGTGCTGGGCATCGTCCTGGCCGGCGGTGAGGGTAAGCGGCTGTATCCGCTGACCGCGGACAGGGCCAAACCCGCTGTTCCCTTCGGCGGCGCCTACCGGCTGATCGATTTCGTGCTCTCCAATCTCGTCAACGCCCGCTACCTCAGAATCTGCGTTCTCACCCAATACAAGTCGCATTCGCTGGACCGGCACATTTCGCAGTACTGGCGGCTGTCCGGCCTGGCGGGGGAGTACATCACCCCGGTGCCGGCGCAGCAGCGCCTCGGCCCGCGCTGGTACACCGGCTCGGCCGACGCGATCTATCAGTCGCTCAACCTGATCTACGACGAAGACCCGGACTACATAGTGGTTTTCGGCGCCGACCACGTGTACCGGATGGACCCCGAGCAGATGGTCCGCTACCACATCGACAGCGGCGCCGGCGCGACGGTGGCCGGCATCCGGGTTCCGCGTTCGGATGCCAGCGCGTTCGGGTGCATCGAAGCCGACGAGTCCGGGCGCATCCGCAGCTTTCTCGAGAAGCCGCTGGAACCTCCCGGCATACCCGATGACCCCAGCACCACGTTCGTGTCGATGGGCAACTACATCTTCACCACCAAGGTGCTCATCGATGCGATCCGCGCCGACGCCGACGACGACCACTCCGATCACGACATGGGCGGCGACATCATCCCGCGGCTGGTGGAGAACGGGATGGCCGCGGTGTACGACTTCAACGACAACGACGTGCCCGGTGCCACCGACCGCGACCGGGCCTACTGGCGCGACGTCGGGACGCTGGACGCGTTCTACGACGCGCATATGGACCTGGTGTCGGTGCATCCGGTGTTCAACCTGTACAACAAGCGCTGGCCGATCCTCGGCGCGTCGGAAAACCTGGCGCCGGCGAAGTTCGTCAACGGCGGTTCGGCTCAGGAGTCGGTGGTGGGGGCCGGCAGCATCATCTCGGCGTCTTCGGTGCGCAACTCGGTGCTGTCCGGGAACGTCATCGTCGACGACGGGGCAATCGTGGAGGGCAGCGTCATCATGCCCGGCGCCCGGGTCGGCCGCGGCGCGGTGGTACGCCACGCGATCCTGGACAAGAACGTCGTGGTGGGACCCGGCGAAATGGTCGGGGTGGATTTGGAGAAGGACCGGGACCGCTTCGCGATCAGCGCCGGCGGCGTGGTCGCGGTGGGCAAGGGCGTCTGGATTTAGCTGGGC
>NZ_DATJYB010000339.1:0-14126 GCF_035499775.1 Mycobacterium sp.
CAGGCCGTGGCTGAGGCGACTCGCCAGCAAGGTCAGCAACGTCTGGTCTTCGGGATTAAACGGTCGGTGTTCAGCCAGTTCGATCCAGATGACAAGCACTCCATGCGGATGCTCGAGGGCGATGCCGGCTCTGCCGGCCTCGCCGGTGTCGGGGATGAGCAGGTCACCGGCGGCCAGCGTGTTGATCGTGTTCCACGTTGCCGGCGGCAGGTCGGCCCACTGCGCGGGCTCACCGATGCAAACCAGCTCCGCAGCCCCGGACGCCGAGGTCGGGTCGACGTCGTTGGCAGCGCCTTGAGTTTGGAAGGCAACGGCCAGGACGCGACGTGCTTGCCACAGTCGACGCAGTTCTTCTGCCGCGGCATGGACCGCGTCATCGACGGTGTCGGCCTGGACAAGCTGCTGGTTGAGTGCGGCCAACGCCATTTGGCCTTGCACCGTGTAATGCTCGGCGGTGACGTCGCGGAATGCGCCGACAATGACGCGCTCGCCGGTGTCCGGGTCGTCCACGTGGCTGAAGTTGGTGGTGACCCACAACCGGTGCCCGTCACGGTGTGTGAGCGGGATGGTGAAGCTGCGCCGGCTCCCGTCCACGAAGGTGGCGAACGCCTCCATGACTTGTCGATGGGCGTCGGGGTCGGTGTCGGCGTCCGGAAACCACGGGGCGACGGCTGGATAGGGCAGGCCTTCCGTTCCGTAGCCGAGGATGTCGCTGAAAGCGGTATTGAACTGGATGACCGCGCCGTCTTGGTCGCAGACGAAGAACGCTTCTTGCAGGGACTCGACGAGCGCGGTGCGCCATAGGGCGTGGTGGTTACGCAGCCGCGCCAATTCGATGTTGGCGCGGGCGCGGGCCAGCAGTTCCGCGGCGGCGAACGGTTTGACGAGGTAATCGTCGGCGCCTGCCTGCAGGCCTTCGATGGAGGCTTCCTGGCCTGCGCGTGCGGACAGCAGCAGCACGGGTATCGAGGCGGTGCGCGGATCCTCGCGGAGTGCCGCGACCAGCTGAAGACCATCCATCCGCTGCATCATCACGTCGCTGACAACCAACGAGGGTGGATCCGCGCGGATGGCCTGCAGGGCCTGCTCGCCGTCGCACACGGCGTCGACGCCGTAGCCGGCAGTATGTAGCAGGCGGGCCAGGTATTCGCGCATGTCGGCGTTGTCGTCGGCGACCAGCACGCGCGCCTGTTTTCCGGCGCCCAGAATCGGAGCGCTGACGCTTTGCGATGCCAGCGGCGAGGTGTCCTCGATCGTGGCGGCGCCGTCGTCGGTGGGCAGCCAGCGCAAGGCCTCCTCGACGTAAGGGTCGGCCGCGCTGGGAAACGTCCGAGCGCGCTCGGCGGAGTCGCCGTTGCCGGTGTGCAGGTGCGCAGCGCCGAACGGCAGCCGGATGGTGAAGGTGGTGCCTGCGCCTTCCACGCTGTCGGCGGTGATCGCGCCGCCGTGCACCCCGACGAGTTCCTTGACCAGCGCCAGCCCGATCCCGCTGCCCTCGTTGGACCGCGCGAGTGTGGACTCCACGCGATGGAACCGCTCGAAGAGCCGGGGCATCTCGGTGACCGGCACTCCCACCCCCGTGTCGGCGATGGTGATGACCGCGTGGTCGCCGTCGCGTCGCAGCCGGACGGTGATGGAGCCCGCGAAGGTGAACTTCAGCGCGTTGGACAGCAGGTTGAGGATCACCTTCTCCCACATGTCGCGGTCCAGGTACACCGGTTCGCCCAGCGACGGGCAGTCCACCGTGAACGTCAGACCGGCTCGCTCGATGGCCGACCGGAACACGCTGGCCAGCTCGGCGGTGCTGGTGGCGAGATCGACCGGCTCGAAGTGCGGTTGCATGCGGCCGGCCTCGATGCGGGAGAAATCCAGCAGCGTGTTGACCAACTTGTTGAGTCGCAACGCGTTTCGGTGAACGACATCGAGTTCTTGGCGCGTGCGATCAGCTGGGCCTGGTGCTTCGGCCCGCAGTTCAGCGACTGGACCCAAGATCAGGGACAGGGGGGTGCGGAATTCGTGGCTGATGTTGGAGAAAAACGCGGTCTTGGCTTTGTCGAGCTCGGCCAGCTCCTCCGCCCGTCGTTGGTGAGCTTGGTAACTACGTGCGCTGCCGATTCCCCCCGAGATGTGGCCGGCCGCCAGTTCCACGAACCCGCGGTAGGCGCTATCCAGCGGCCGGTAGCGGTTCAGCGCGGCCACCAGGAATCCGTAGGGGGTGCCGCCCGCCTGCACCAGCGGCACCACCAGCGCTTGGACGGGCGGATTGCGCCAGTCGCCGGTGGGCAGCTCGCCTGCGACCTTGACGAGCTCGACCAGCACCTGTTCGCCGCGCGCCAGATCGACCACCGGCCACACTGAGCTGTCGTCTGCGGCGAGTACCGCCGGTGCAGCCGGATGCCCTGCAGCGATGCCGCTGATACTTGCCAACCGTGCCGCACCGTCGTCGTCGAACAGGTAGGTCAACGTAAACGGAAGGTCGCGCAAGTTGCGGCTGAGCTGGCCGGCGGTGAAGGCCAGCATCTGCTGCTCGGTGCGCACCACATTGGGGTCGGAACCCAAATCGCGCAGTGTCGCCATCCGCCGCTCGGCGATCACCCGGTCGGTATCCTCGCGGACCACGCACAGCATCCCGACCACCGCTCCGGCGTCGTCGTGCAGTGGGCTGTAGGAGAACGTGTGATACGACTCCTCCGGATAGCCCGACCGCTCAACAAACAGCAACAGCGCCTCATCCCACGTCGCCTGCCCGGAGGAGAGCACCCGATCGATCCGTGGGCCGATGTCCTCCCAGATTTCCGCCCACACCTCGCGGGCGGGTCTACCCAGCGCCCAGGGGTATTTGCGGCCCAGGGTGTCGCGACGGTAAGCGGCGTTGCAGAAGAACGTCAGCTCGGGCCCCCACGCCAGCCACATGGAAAAGCGCGACGACAGCAGGATGCGCACCGCCGTCTGCAAGCTCTGCGGCCACCCCACCGGCGGGCCGAGCGGCGTCGCCGCCCAGTCCACCGCCTTCAGGTCGGGACCGATTTCACTGTCGGCACCAAAGATCGAGTACTCGGCTCCGAAGATTGGGGCCTGATCTCCGCGCTCAGCACCCGTCACATCCAACCGACTGCCCTTTTGCTATAGCCCCAAAACTCGCATCGGCGCGATCGGGCCTCTGAATCGCGACCCTACAACCGGCGGACGCTGCGGCGACACGATTTGAAGCGTTAGAGCACGGGGTGGCTAAGAGGCGATCTCGACGCGGGTGGTCACCGGGGTGGGATTTCGGGTCAGATCCAGTACCGGGCAGTGCGCGTCCACCGCATCCTGCAGTTCGCGGTAGCGCTCCGCAGTCTCCGGTCCGGTCACCGTGACCACCACCCGCACCTCCTGGAATCTGGCGCGAACGTCGGTGTCGAAACCGAAGAAGCCCTGCACGTCGAGGTCACCCTTGGCGTGCGCGGTGATGTCCTCGACCGCGATCCCGAGTTTCTCGGCCCAGAACCGATAGGTCACGACCTGGCAGGAGAGCAGCGAGGCCAGGTAGTACTCGACGGGGTTGGGGGCCTTGCCCTCTCCGCCGAGGACCGGCGGCTCGTCGACCTCGACCCGATATTCGCCGAGGGTGACCGTGCTGGCGACGGCGTCGTGGGCGGTCGCGGACGCCTGGAAGACGGCCTGGGCCTTGGACTTGTCGGCAGCAACGACGGCGCCGGTGGCGGCGATGACATTGCCCAGATGGGTGGTCGAGGTTGTCACGACTGTGCTCCTTCTGTCGTGGCGATGATAGGAGCGCCTCGCGATTAGATCGACCCTCCCACTCGACGTGAACCGAATCCTCGATTGGCTGAGCTCACGAATCGCTCTTATGCGCGCGAGCAAATCGACCAGGCCCAGGCTGAACCCGGCTAAAGACAATTGGCTTACCGAGCGGAAACGGCCCAAAAACCGGTTTAGCCGCCGCTATGGGGATTTAGTGATATACCCCACAAACGGCGGCACCGGCCTAGTAGATAACTATGTCGTAAGAATGTGATCCATATCGCACGGATGCCGCGATTGGCTATACCGCCGCGGGATCGCCCGGCGGAGGCGGCATCGGGGCATCCATCGGCGCCGGAGGGGGCGGCGGCGGAGGCGGGGCATCCGGAGCAGGAGGCGGCGCGTCGAGAGCGGGAGCCGGCATCGGCGCGTCCACCAGCACCGGAGCCGGAGGCGGCGGCGGCGCGTCGAACGGCGGAGGAGGCGGCGGCAGACCGTCAACCGGGTCCATCGGCAGGAACATGTGATGGGTGAATCCGCGCTGGTAGGCACCAGCGCCGCCGATGCGCACGCCACCGCCTTCGCCGCTGGACACCGGGGTGCCGTCGGGCAGGGTCACCGCGGTGTGGCCACGGCTCCAGCCGATCACCAGGGCGTTGGGAGCGGTTCCGTACTGGAAGCCGCGGGACAACAAAGCGGACTCTTCGTTCCCGGTGTTGAATCGGCTCCCGAAGACCGGCCTGTCAGTCGCGGCGTTAGATACCCACGATGCCAGCCCTGAACAGTCGGTCCCGGCGGGAGAATCGCCGCCCGAGACATAAGGAGTGCCGGACACTTGATTGATAAGCGCCAGCAGCGTTGCGAGAATCATGGGCAAGGACGCTACCAATAATATGCATAGCGTATCAAAGTTTGTGGCGCTAATCACTTTGTTCCAGCTAATGATCCCAGCCTATACAGCAAACTTATCACGAAACAACTTAAATGTTGAAACAGAAGTTATTATTGAGATATAGCAAAATATTTCAGCTATTGCAGAATTGTTTTCTCGGGCCGTCTACCTGCGAAGACGCCCTGGTTGGCCGTACAGATTCGATTCAGATCCGCAAACAGCACAATTGCGCAACGCGCCTGACGGGGCGGCGGGGATTGGGCGTTGATCCGCCCGACGGGGGTCTCCAGCGCAAAGATGCTGAGTAATCTCAGGCGGCGACCCGCTTCACCCGGCTCCGCCGCCCTCGCGATCGCCGCTAAACGTCCTCGTCGGACTTCACGTTGCGTGCGGTCTCCTCAGCTTTGTAGATGATCACCATGGGGTCCTCGCCCGTCAGTTCGGCGATGTGTTTGACGAGCATCCCGCAGAAGGCGTTGTAGCCGGAGATGACGCCGTCCGGGCCGATCTGTTTCAGGTGCTCGTTGATCTTGGTGCCGGCAGCGACTCTGTCCGCTTTGAAGAACGTCTTCACGATGTCGATCGCGGCAAGGGTGGCGGTTCGTTGAGTCTCCGACCAACGGGGTTCTGTGCTCACGCCAAGCGAGTGTTCCATGAAAGCCGGCTTTTAGGTCCCGGTCGAGCAAAGTCCTGGCCATATTCCAAACTGTCGTCGTCGGCCTGAGCCGGCTCGCTTGCCTACCTGGCCGATGCCGTCAACTACGTGCCCGAGCCGAAGCCCCACGCGCTGCGTCCGCACCCAGACATGCGAAAGCGCCAGCGGCCGTTCGCACTTGCGAACTACCGCCGGCGCCGTTCGGTGATATCAGTGCCAGTTAACGGAGGCGTGACCGGCGTGCGGGCCGTTCCAGTGGACCCCGGCGTGGTTACCGTTGGGGCCGCCCACGACGCCACCCTGGAAGTTGGGCTCGGCCGAAGCGGTGCCAGCGGCGGCAAGCCCGCCCAGCGCAACAGCGGCGGTGGCGACGGCACCGGCGGCAAACTTGGCGAAACGGGTACTGATCATTGAGACTCCTTCTGTCAGAGGGTTTTAGGGGTTTTCCCCGTGACATCAGGTTCAGCCGAAGTCCTCAACGATTTCTGGAAAGATCCTTGGCGATTTCTCTACGAGACGTCTGCTACTTCCCGGGCTTATTTGCTGGGCTACGTCGCAAGCCGCCACGTGGGGTGGCCTGCGGCGCCTTCCTACCGACCGACAACTTTCCGCCCTCGAACAGCAGCGGGTAGATCAGACCGCCGATGGCGCCCCCGATCAGCGGCGCCACCCAGAACACCCACAGTTGACCCGGCGCGCCGTTCGCGTTGAAAAAGGCGACGCCGGTGGACCGCGCCGGATTGACCGAAGTGTTGCTGATCGGGATCGAGACGAGATGGATGAGCGTCAGCGACAGACCAATGGCCAACGGCCCGAACCCCTTTGCGGCCCGGTCATCGGTCGCGCCAAGTATCACGATGAGGAAGAACGCCGTCAGCAAAACCTCGGCAATGATCACCGCTGCCAGCGAGTACTTGGCGGGCGAATGCTCACCGTAGCCGTTTGCCGCCATGTTCCCGACGCGGGAAAACCCGGGCTTTCCCTGCGCGATGACCAGCAACACCGCGCCGGCCAGCAGGCCACCGATGACCTGGGAGATCCAGTAGCCGGGAAGATCCTTCCACGGCAGCCGGCCGCTCACCGCCGCGCCCAGACTGACCGCGGGGTTGAAATGCCCACCCGAGATGTGGCCGACGGCGTAAGCCATCGTGACGACAGTCAGCCCGAATGCCAATGCCACTCCGAGGAAGCCGATGCCCAATTGGTAAGCGCCGCTGCCATCTTCGGCTTTGGCGATCTGTTTAGCCGCGAAGATCGCGCTGCCGCAACCAGCGAACACCAGCCAGAACGTGCCGAATAGCTCGGCGCCCAATTTCGAAGTCAATGACGACATCTTCATGTGCCGACCTCCAGGTGAGAGGAGCCCCATAAAAATGTAGCCCCCGCTCACCCGGATCCCCAAAGGTTTCCCCCCGATCTTCCTGTCATACTGCCCAAAACCGCCTTTCCCACCGGCGGCTACAGGGAGGAAGGTTGTCATGGGCGATAACGACGTCCGGGACGCGCTTCAGGTTCACTGGGCTGCCTCCGACGCAAACGACTTCGACACGGAACATCGGATTTACCGAGCCGACGCGGTTCTTGACTATCCGCAATCAGGTGAGCGGATCCGCGGCCGTGACAACATTCAGGCTTCGCGCACCGCTCAGCCGAACGCCAAACGCTTCACCGTAAGGCGGATCCTCGGCGGCGGCGACCTGTGGATCAGCGAACTGGTGCTGAGCTACGACGAACAACCGTTCTACGTAGTGAGCATCATGGAATTCGAGGACGGCGAGGTCGTGCACGAGACCCAGTATTTCGGCGAAGCTTTCGAGCCCGGGCCGTCGCGCGCTCAGTGGGTCGAACCGATGCAATGACAAGCCCCATTGGGGCAACGAGATGAACGAACCAGCCGTTGCAGCGTTGGGCGGCGCCGGGGCTGGCCGAAGTGGCGAATCTTCAGCCTCCCGCTGTGCGCGCGTTCATCGCCCCGCCACGTTCAGCAGGATCTTGCCGCCCCGGAGGAGATGCTGCACTGCGTCCTGGATATGCGTGAGGGGGTACACACCCGCTACGGGGACCACGAGGGTGCCGTCGGCCACCAGCGGTGCCGCCTCACGAATGACAGGCACCACCTTGTGGTGGTAGTCGAAGTCGCCGACAAAGAATCCGCGGACGGTGATGTGCTTGCCGACCAGTGTCGAGCTGTCGACCCACATGGGTTCGTCCCTGGCCCAGGAATAGCTGACCAACGATCCACCGTCGGAGAGCAATTCGAGCAGCCGCCCCACCCCTGGGCCACCGACGGCTTCCACTGCCAGCGCCACTCGCGCGTCGCCGATCACCGCCCGAACATCGCCGACCGCATCGGGGTCGTCGACGTGGACCACGTCGGCCCCGGCTGCTGTGAGCTCGGCGAACGTTGTGTCGTCGCGGGCCAGGTTGATCGTCTTCAGTCCCCGAAGTTTGGCTAGCGCGATCAATGACCGTCCCACACCGGAGTTCGCGGCGTTCTGAACCACCCAGTCACCGGGCTGCAGGGTGGTGCATTCACTGAGCATCAATCCTGCCGTCGGGGGGTTGCTGCCCAGCATCGAGTACTGCTCGATGTTGCCGCCGGCGGGGAGTGCGAACAGGCCGTCGGCGGGCACCACGAGCCGCTCACGCCACGCACCGGCATACAGGGGTAGCACGACCAGATCGCCGACCTGAAGTCCATCGACCTCGGCGCCAGTGGCAAGCACACGGGCGACCCCCTCTGCGCCGGGTATGTGGGGCAGGGGTGGTCGGGCCAGCATGCCGCCCACAACCAGTAGGTCATGTTTGTTCAACGGCGAGAACTCAACGCTCACCAGCACCTCATGCGGGCCCGGTGGCGGCGGCTCTTCGATGTCGACGACACGGAGCACCTGTGCGGGGTCTCCGAACCGTTCAATCTGTATGGCGCGCATATCAATTCCTCTCGCTAGGCTGGTTAATTTCGACAGCAGCTATCGCCGAATTTCGGCGTCGCTGCGCGTCTCGATGGCCTTGACGCTGTGGACGAATGCCTTCCTTAATACGCCCTTGCCGATCGATGCGACTACGGCCGCCAGGACGCGTCCCTTGAAGTTCTTGCCCTCGCGGACAATGACAACGTCGACATTCGTGGTGCCGTCGGGATGCGGGCTGAGGGTATAGACGTAACCCGACGCGCCTCCCCAGGTGTTCGAGTCGGTGGTCGTCAGCGTGACGCGGTTGGGATCGGACCAGTCGTAGTGCAGGCGTTCCCAGATGCCGCCTGAGCCTTCCGTGACATCGGCGTCGCGGGCGCCCTTGTGGTGCACCCTGAGGTCGCCGTCCGCGCTATTCGGAAACAGCTCCGAACGGCCCGGTCCGAAGTCAGTGAGCCCGGCGATGAACTGCTCAGGGGTGGAAGCTGTCGACTGGTGGAAGTGAAGCGTGGACATTGTGTCCTCCTTAATGGAGTTGATCTTTCGTCCACGGGAAAGCGCATCGCCGCCACTGCGAATTCCTGTTTGGACGTCGGCGGGGAAGCCTTGTTGATCCTGGTATCGCGACGGACAGCCTTAGGATCGGGGAATGACGGCGACTGCCAGCCGAGGGGCCAACTTTCTCGGCAAGCGTCATCGCAGGCCCGCCTCCTGCGCCTCGCAGGTCGCGACCCCAGCGCCCCAGATGAGACGAATTCCCTTACTTGACAGTGACTTTCGCCGTGAACGTGTGCAGTGGTGCTCCGCCCGGGGTGGCAACGGAACTTTCGCGATTGGTGATCGTCGTCGTGCCGGCCTTCGAAGCTCTGAAGATCCAGAACTCGCTGCCCGATCCGCCGGTCGTGGTGGCGCTGGCAGTGTATTCGTGACCAGTTTGCTGCAGGATGGTGGCATCGCCGATCTGCGTGTCCGCCGCCCACCAGAATGGGGTGCTGTGATTCGCCGACAAGGTCAGTTTCAGCGTGTCGCCGACCGACATCGTGATGTCTTTGCCGTTATCGGCCCCCGAAGCCTCGATGGTCGGTGATTGCGTAGCGGCGGTCGTCGGCGTCGCGGTCTGCGAGCGGTTCTCTTTTGCCGAACACCCCAACACCGCCAGCGAAACGAGCATTACGAAAATGACCAGCTGGCGTTTGGTCAAATCGAATTCCATATGCCGTTGTTGAAGAATCCCCAAGTATTGAGAGTGGGGTTCCACATCAGGTGGGCCTGCGGCGCCCATGCCGGTGGAGGTGGCGCCGGCGGCGCCCACCCCGGCGGGGGTCCCCAGGGTCCCCAACCCACCGGCGCGGGTGCCGGAGCTTGCCAGTCGTGGCACTTACTCCAGTCCCAGTTGTAGTCCCTGCCCCAGGCCGGGTCCCATAGATCACCCGGGCACCAGTGGCTGGTCGGCGCGGGGGCCGGGGCCGCCTGCGCCGACGGGCCACCCGCCAGTCCGACAGCGGCCAGGGCCAGCCCGCCACCGACCAGCACGCTCATACACCGCCGAACCCACGGTCGCGTTTGCTTAGTAGCCGCCATCCCCTAAGGATTTCCCCTGGAACGGCATCCAAGCAAGTAGCGATTCCAAGTCACCTCCCGAGTGGCGCGGGACCCGGCGTCGGCGCCGCAGGACCTGCGACGGAGGCGGGTGCTAGTTAAAATGCCATGAGATCTCGTCGCGAATTTCCTGGGCTGGTCACCGGACGCCGCGGAATTCAACTAGGAGGGACGTCATGGTGGTGAGAGCCATCGCGTTGATAGTCCTTTCCGTCTGTTTGGCCGTGCCTGCCCACGCGGACCCGACCGACGACGCATTCATCACCAACCTCAAAACCTCCGGCATGGATTACGGCGCACCCGACAAAGCAATCCAGGTCGCGAAAACCGTCGTCTGCGGCACCCTCAGCGGCAACCCCAAAACCAGCAACGCGGATCTGATCGCCAAGGTCACCCAGGCCACCAACTGGCCAGCGATGAATGCGGCCTACTTCACTGGAGCTGCGATCCAGGCCTACTGCCCGCAGTACGGCTCCATCACCGCCCCTCCGGTCCCCAGTAGGGCCCCTAACGGCCCCAGCAGGGGTCCATCGCCCTCCCCCACGCCATCAGTTCAACCAGCGGCTGACGCGAAAGGCTGATCTGCGCATCCGGGGCCGCACGGTCGGTGTCACACTCCGAATTTGGCGCGTGCCTCGTCAGTCACCGGGGTGAACAGGTTGACGAGGTTCCCGTCGGGGTCGCGGAACAGCAGAGCGCGATTTCCCCACGGCATTGTCGTCGGCTCGGTCACCACGTCGGAAAGTCGCTCGCCAATCCGTGCGTACTCGGCGTCGACGTCGTCCACGATGAACTCGATGATGCAGCTTCGGTTGGCCGCCGGCTGAGCGGATCCCTCTCCAAACAGCGGGACGGTCTTGTCGCTACCGATGGCCAGCGCGGCAGTCGGCGTTGGAATTTCGGCGAACAGCTCGTTCCCCCATACCGCGGAGACCCCGGTGACCATCTCGTAGAACGTGACCAGCCGATTTACGTCAGCGGTGATGATGCGCGTCGAAACGAATTTCATCGGAACTTCCCCTTGTGATGCGGCCGAAGGATTGGCGGATGTGTTCGGCAACCACATGCTAGGTACGCACTCCGACAAGTCGTCGTCGGTCACCACTAGGCGTTCGCGGCACCGGTCGTGGCAAGGATGGTGCGCGCGAGGAACTCGGGATCCTCGAGCATCGGAATATGCGCTACGTCGGGCAGGACGGTGAACGTGGCACGAGGTGAGCGCTTTCGGGCGACGGGATCGTAGAGACTGCTGGGAAGCAGGGTGTCTTTCTCCGCCCACGCGATGGTGATTGGGCACGGCAGGGGATCCATCTGAGCGACGCATTCCTCTGCGCGAAGATGTCGTCAACGATGCTGCACTCAAAGGCCTCTTCGACGATCCCTGCCGCTCGGTGGGCGCCGAGTCGATCTCCGTGAAACACCGTGTCGCGCAACGCGTAGCGCCGCAGAACCGAAGGCTTCATCGGAAGCGGCGAGAGGGAACGCATCAAACGGCAGCGCTGCGTTGCGGCGGACCCGCTTCATCGCTCGCGCTTGGAGCTCATCCGACCAGAATCCGCCCGGTGCAATCGCACAGACGGACCAGTGCTCATTTCTTTGCCTAGACGTTGGGGGGAACGCCACCAGGTCATGGTTCCCAGGCTTGATTGGCAACCGGTGCGGGCGAAGTGTCGTACTCGCCCATCTGCTTTGCCGTGAAGGCATGGGGGCTGTGCCTATCGCGCCCAAGAATGTTTGGCCCGGCCACGCCTGTTACAGCGACAAACGCCGTGACGGCGATGCTCGTCAGCCATGTTGCGCGGTCGATCTCTCCTTGGCCGCGAAGAGCCCGTATATAGGTGAGGCCGATGGGAACGTGCAGCAGAATCGACGCGAGAAATCCAGGACTGTACTTCGCGTTCGCGATGCGAGGAAAAATTACTCCGTGACCGACCGACTGACTGATTCCGAACAAGACAGGCGGCAGGCCGAGCCACCTCACGTTCGGGAACACGATCGGCGCGATGTAGAAGGGATAGGCGACGGCGGTGTTGATGCACATCGCGGTGTTGGTGTTGAGGGGATAGTTCCGAGGCTGATCGCTCTTGAAGATGCCGCGGTTGAACTGTCCCGGAAAGTAGCCGGGATCTTCGTACTCCTCGTATTGATGGACGAGAAGAGCGATGAAGTTCATCACTGCCAGTGCGCGCAGGTTGGTCAGCTTCTTACCCGCAGCCAGAGTTGACGCTCCGCCGAGAGCCATCGCGAGTACGGCGCCAACCCTCGGCCAGTTGCTGCGGTACTTGTCGAGCGAGGATCTGCTGACCATCTCTTCCTTTCGGTCCACAAACTGTGTCACTGAGGCTACAGACAGCGACGCCGCTGGACCTGGACTTTAGTGCCCGCCGCCTTACCTGTGTGTTCATCCGAGCGCAGTCGATGCGCTGGGTTGTGTCAGCGACACGTCTCCGAGGTAGACGTCAGTAAGCGTCAGGATTTCGGTCGAGCGACGGTCACGCAGAATTACCCGCAGATAGCCGTCGTCCAGCGTTTATACACGTTTATCCGTGGCGGAATTCGACCACGTCACCGGACACCCATGACGATGCGCGTGCTGACTAGAGGATCAACTGGCGTTTTGCACAAATGCTGAAATCTCTAGGCTGAAGCAGCGCAGCCGAGAAGCCAACGAGAGGCATCCGATGTTCGATGATCCCGCACGCCTAGCGACATTCTTTGCACGCGCCAATGCGGTCGTGCGTCCTCTACTTCAATCGCCGTTGCACTGGCTAGTGAGCGGCCGCTTGATGCTATTGAGCTATACCGGCGGTAAGACCGCTAACAAGTACAGCTTCACCGTCGGCTATTTCCCCTGGGATGACGGCGACGTCATAGTTTCCAGTTCCGCGAACTGGCCTAAGACGATCGGCAGCGCCAAGAACGTGCGCGTGCTCATCAAGCGACGCTGGTTTGAGGGCCGACCGACGGTGATCAGACAACTCGAGCAGAAAGCAGACGTTCTCGGTGACTTCGCCAAGCGGAACGGACCCCGAGCCGCCAAAGGGCTGATGCTTGGGTTGCCGGGAGACCGCCAGCCGGATCGCCAACAGTTGCTTGATGCGGCAGCCAAAACGACAATAGTCCGACTTGCCCTCAGCACTACGAACTAGCGAGCGGCAGCGCGCCGCCCAGCCGCGAGCACGAGCCTCCTCGCCCAGCTGCGTACAGACCCAATGATGCGCTGGGCCAACGACCGCACCCGGATAGCCCAACGGGGCCGCCGACGAGTGCCATGCTCGCCAACCTTCCATCGCCAACCTGATCGACCAAAACTGTTGCAGGAGAACAATATTCGAGAGTCGGCCGAAATCGGTTGTGCCGCATCCCCCGACGACCGACGGCGGCGCAGTGTTGCTTTTTAAGGACGTGCCCACGCCGGCAGTGGGCGCGGTGGTTTATCTACCAGATTTTTCTCCAAAGAATCTTCGCTGAAACGCTTGAATCTCAGCAAGGTCGAATTCATCAGAATTGATTGTGCTACAACAAGACTGCGGGTTTGGCCGTTGGGGCGCAAGCAGCAGCCGTCGCGCCTGAGGACTGTCACGGGAATCGCGGCGCCGCGGGCGGCCGTTTGAGTTGCTGACAATGGCTGTCGGTGTCGAGGCGGTCGGCGTCAGAGCGTGAGGTTTTGGAGCTATTGCGCCGCAAGCAGGCGCCGCGGATCGATGGTGGCGACGACGTGCCGGCGGCGGCGTTCGCCGCGCAAGTCAAGCAACTCCGCGATGTTGATGTGCAGATCCGCGCGCTGCACGGGGCCGCGGCGGCTGAAGACGAAACCCTCGAAACTGCAGAAACGGCTGTGACGTCTTTTTGCTGCCGTGATCGCGGCTACGATTTTAGCGTTTTGACCAGGGCTCGACGACCGCCCAAGACGACCGCCGGGTCGTACCTTGGTTCTATTTGCTTGCTTTTGTTGTTGCTCCATGCCGGAATTCCACAACGTCGCCGTCGGCCATCACGTAGTCCTTGCCCTCCATCCGCACCTTGCCGGCCGCCTTGGCCGCCGTCATGGATCCGGCGGCGATCAAGTCGTCGTAGGACACGATCTCGGCCTTGATGAAGCCCTTCTCGAAGTCGGTGTGGATGACGCCGGCCGCCTTGGGGGCGGTGTCGCCCTGATGGATCGTCCAGGCGCGCGACTCTTTCGGACCCGCCGTCAGAAAGGTCTGCAGCCGTAGAGTGTGAAACCCCGCCCGCGCCAACGCATCCAGCCCACGTTCAGTCTGGCCGATCGACTCCAGCAACTCGGCGGCCGACTCGTCGTCGAGCTCCTGCAATT
>NZ_DATJYB010000340.1:0-5064 GCF_035499775.1 Mycobacterium sp.
CCGTCGAAAACGTGGTCCACAGCGCCGAACTCGACCCCGCGACACCCAAAGATCCGGATGCCGGGCGCCGGTACCTCTGTTTCGGCCAGCCCGGGGAGTTCTTCGCGCTCCATGAAATCACCGGCGCCCCCAACTTCGACCAGATCATCGAGATCGGGCTCGGCAATGGCGACAAACTGTCACTGCCCGTCGCCCGGCCGCTACGCGTACCCGGCGAGGACACTCCCGACGGGCGCCTGCGGGATGGTGAGATCGCCAAAGCCGAGCTTCTCCAGGGCGACGGTCACGCCGGTGAGGGTACGCGCCTCACTATCACCGCGGCCAAAGAGGTGTTTTTCGACGACACATTCCTGCAGGAATGAGCGTGCCCGCACGCTGAGGCACCGACAATCTCACCGCCGCTGGCGCTCCCAGAACGGGCCGTCGACCGGGCCGCATGCCGATCGGTACATTTCCCGTTCCGCCGCGATATGCACCCGGGCCGTATCGGCGATCCACTGCGGGTATGCGCTGTCATGGCACCGCAGGGCCGTCTGAACCGCTAGTGCGACACCGTGTCCAGAGAGCGGATCGACCGCCAGCGCGCTGTCGCCGGCCAAGCTGAGCCGGCCCCGTGTCACCGGCGTGGCGGCACCGATGGCCCCGAGCCGCACCCGCGGCCGCACGGTGCCAATCGATGCGGGAAGCCAATCGGCCGCAGACCGGCATGCCGTGCGCCACAGGGCCGCCACGTCGGCGGTACCGCGGCGAAGTTCGGCGGCGTCGGTGCAATACACGAGATGCGTTGCCGCGCTGTCACTGAGCGCATACCACCACCCGTTTGCGGCCCGATCGACGAGCAGCCTCGCGCCGAGACCGCCCACCGCACGGGCCTTCAGGCGCACTTCGAGGGCCAGCACCCGACGGCGCAGCTCGCGGCGCACCTGGTCGCGCACCGGCCCGACCCGACCGCCCACCGCGATGACGACCCGGTCGGCGATGACGTCGCGGCCCTGCAGCTGGGCGCGGCCCGACCCGGGGTCGACCGTTGCGGCGCGCCCGGCGAAGACGCATACACCGCGGGCCGCGGCGGCCTGCCGCAGCGCCCCATCCAGGCGGGCGCGATCGACGATCCACCCCGGGCCGTCCGGATCCAGTAGGCAGGAGCGCTCGTCGAATCCCGTCCCGGCCCAACGGCTCACCGTACCGACGGCTGGCTGACCGACGCCCGCAACGACGTCAAGCAGGCCGAGCTCGCCCAGGGCGTTTCGCGAGCGGCCCGCGAGCAGCTCCAGCGCACCCGGGCCAGGCCTCGGTTCGGGCGCGATCAGCCCGACCGAGGCACATGTTGCGCGCGCGGCCAGTGCGGCCGAGACGCCGGCGGGCCCGCCGCCTACCACACACACCTCGAAGCGCAACGACCGCGGCCTCGGCGCCGGCGCGCTCACGGAATGTGCTCGGCGCGCTCGGTTTCCCCGAATCTGCCGTCACCGGTCGGCATTACGAATCCGAACTTGTGCCAGTTGTCCAGCATCTCGCCGTAGCTCGGTGTGTCCTGGTCACGCTCGGGCAGCCCAGTGCCCGCCTCAGGCCACGGCTTGGGGACGCCGTCTGGGCCGCTGGAACGGTGCCAGGCCACCCGCTCCCCCGTCGGCGCCTGCACCGAATCCGGGCGCTGGCTGGGCCACCACCCCCACCCGTCCTCGTGCATGCACTGCAAAAAATCCGCCAGCCACGGCAGCGCCATTTGCCGGGAGAAGAAGCCCGCCGACACCGTCTCCTGCGATTCCTTCCCGTCACCGTTGTACCTGCTGGGCGCCCCGTGTTTGATGCGGAACGGTGCGGCGAACACCCAGGGTTGCCGGGCCAGCCATCCGACCTCGATCCCCGGGAAAAACGCACCACCCGAGGCGCATTCGATGGCCGCGCGATCCAGCCCACCCGGGGTGATGTCCCGAGCTGGCGGCGGGTCGAGCAGCGATTCCGGCCCCAAAGCGGAGCCAACGAACTCGCCGCGGGCCCACTTCCGCATGATCGCGTACTGCGTCGGGGTGAGGGTGAGCGCGTGATGTTCCATCCGCTGCTTGTTGTACGGGTCGTCGCCCAGAAGATGCGGCATATCCTGGGTGGCGTTCGCAGTCGCGGCGTCACCGAAACCGGCAGGCGCGCGCAACCGGGCGACAATGCGTCCGCGCACGCCCGGACTTGCCGGATCGGCGAGCTGCTTCCACAACACCGCGCTGATGCCGCGGCCGCCCATGTTCCTCGTGCCCTGGTGAGCCGGTTCGAAGACTGAGCTCACGCCGAACGCCGCGCGCAGGATCGGGGCCACATCCCTATCGAAAGACACGGTGTAGCTTGACAACGCTGTGCCGTCGTGAAGATCGCGCACCAGGCCGGCCAGCCCGGACAACCTCGCCAGCTCGCCAGACGTATCTGCTTCGTCAGCCGGGATTGGCAGGTGCTGGGCGGCGACGTCGAGCAGAACGTCATAGAGGCTGACCACCTGCGGCAGCGGCGGGGCGAAGTCCGGTGGGCCGGCCAGCAGCCAGGCACCCTCGACGTCATGTTCCGTGACGGTGCCCTCCGGTGTCTGCAGCTTGAGCCTGGCTGTCACCGGACCGTCCCCTACGTCGTCGAACCAGCCGGGATTGTTGGCGTAGTTGCCGATCTTGGCGCCCTGCTGTTTGCCCACGATGCCCGCGCCGGGAACGACGATCAGCCGTCCGGCTTGGTCGGTGCGCAACTCGCCCAGCGTGGTGATCTCCGGGTCCGGCGCCGGGTGCGGCCATCTTTCCTGCGCCGGCGCATCCGAGGTTCCCTTGCTCATCTCGACTGGACCGGCTGAGCGGCCCCCGATTGAGCGGGGCAGCGGATCGATCTCCAGGCTTGCATCGTCACCACTGTTACGGCGCTTGATGTTCGGATTACCTTCGGGAGAGCCGTCGAGACCGTGGAACTCGAAGAACGACGCCTTGCGGTTGGCCAGATGCACGGTCCACGTCAGCTCGGCCACGTCGCCTTCGGCGAGCGAAACCTCGCGCGACACGGTCCACTGACCGCCGTCCCGGACGAACTCGAACACGCGGAACCGCACGGCTTGCCGCTTGACCCGGCCATCGGATTTAAACGGCGGCACCGCGGTGCCGGTGTCGGGTGCCCGTTCGGTGCGCTGATTCGGCAATTCGGGGCCCAGGAAGTACTCCGACGCCGGGGCGTTACCCACCCGCGCGATGCCGATCGCCGGATGAATCCGGTAGCGGACATTCGCCGTCATGTCGGCAGCCCCGCTTTCACCGCGGTCGCTGGCCGCCACCCGGACCCGTCTCGCGCCCTCGGCAGCCGGGCTCCAGCCGTCGCGGGCATACGGATTCTGATGGCGGAGCCTCCGATCTGGTGTTCATGTTGCGAAACAGCGCCGCTGGCCCGCCTTAGATGATTCTGCGCGCACGACCGGAGCCGAGTCGCCCGTGCTCCGGAGCCCCAATGCGTCATCGCGCTCACCCCTTGTCCTGTGCCCCGAGCGATCGTCGGTATTGAATTGTCGCGCGGTGGACCGGGCTTCGCGTGCGTACTCGACTACTCGAATTCTCGAATGTTTTGGCGAACGCATGCCGGGTCGGGCATCCGGGACGTCAGCGGCTCGTGGTCAGACCGGCGGCCGCAGCGCGGTTCTGAAACCTGCCAGGCGAGACCGCCTATCACGCGAAAGGCCTTTACGGCACTCAGCATCGGTGCTCTCCTCGATCGGCACGGTGGCTCATTAGGCGCCCCGGCCGGTGAAGCCACAAAAGCTCCTTGTGGCCCCTCCGTCGGCGACACGCCGACGCGGGACACCGCGCGTCGGCCACCGGGGTCAGCTCGGCGGCTGTAGCTGTGCCACGGGCACAGGTCGCAGATAGCGATTTCGACGATGTGCGCCGCGCCGCCCGGACCCCGGTTGCCCGCTGTGCCGACATTCCGTTGGTCACCGGGATCGGCGCCGCAAGCAACCGATGGCGGCCTCGCGCAGGGCTGGCCGCCAGGAAGGTGCCCAGCCGGTGCAGATCCGAGACCGGGCTGGTCCGGGCAAACACTGCCGCGATGCGTGGCGGTCGGTCATCGCCTGCTCTGGCGGCGACGCAGACCCGATGTTGCGTCGACACGTTGAGTGGGCTACCAACCATCTTCGGATTCATTGAACGGCAATGGATTTGACGAGTCGGCCATGGCGTCGATGACGTCACGACGTCACACTCCGGTAAGTGTTTCGGCGATGACGCGCCCGACGGAGGGCTTGGTGAGGTAGTGCTCGATCTGGTGCGGTTTGGATCCGGTGTCGACAATGTGGTTTTGGGGGTGAATGGCCGATCCTGGTGCGGGCGGGAAAAACGGGGTCAGGTCGAGTTGCGCCGCCACGAGGTCATCCTTGGCGGCAAAGTTCTCCCACCGATTGGCTGCGGACGGTACCTGCGGCGGCTGCGGGCGCAGCTTGTCGTAAACGACTCCATGCAGGCCAAGTGGTGATCCCAGGGTGATCAGCGTGAGGGACTGATCGGCGGGCAGGCGGGCCGTTTCGTGGGCTCGGTGGACGGCTTCGTATGCGACGACGGAGCCCAGGGAATGGCCGATGACCAAGCGCGTGTCGGGGCCAATCCAAGCCAGGACCTGGTCTTGTGCGTAGCTGCGGATCTCATCGTCGGTGAGGTAGCGGGTCACCTGGGTCAGTGCTGCCCAGACGAACCTGCTGGCAACCGCCATACCGAAGGGTGCGAACCAGCGCAGGTTTGCCAGCGCATTGAGGGCGGGGCGCCCGACGACCGAGCGCGGACCCTGGGCTTCGCCGACCTGGCCTCTGATGACCGCAAGTTCCCGCTCGGCTTGGCGTTGATCACTGGGATCCCTCGCCGATTTCGCGGCGGCCTCCAGCCACGCCATGGCCAGCAGCTCGGTCATTTCTTCGGCCGCCTGGGGCAGTTGCTCCGTATCGAGATTGATATCTGCGGCGCCTTGGGCGCCCGGGTCGATAAAGGGTGTGCCGTAGTAGGCCATGCGGATGTCGATCTCGCTTGCGCCGCTGCGCCAGATCCGGTCGGCGAGGGTCTG
>NZ_DATJYB010000341.1:0-2301 GCF_035499775.1 Mycobacterium sp.
CCCGCGTCGACCAACCGATCGGCGCCACGCCGTCGGTTCACGGCATCGACCTCACGACCGGGCGCGGGATGCGCCTGGATGCCGACCGGGTGTTCGTGGGTGCCGGTGGGCTCGGCAGTACGCGCATCGCGATCAACTCGCTCAGCGCGCCGCCACAGCGGGTCGCCCTGCAGGAATCGGTGCAGTTTTTGATCCCGTTCATCTCGCGGCGCACTACAGGCGACCCACGCGAACAGCCCGACTTCACCCTTAACCAGTTCAACCTCCTGATGAAGTACGACGACGAGGCCTACACCACCTCACAGGTGCATTGTTACCCGTACAACCCGGCTATCGCCGCGGCGCTGCCGCACTGGCTGCCCCGGTCGTGGGACGGCGCTGCGCTCGGTCGGGTCACCGCGGGGCTCGGATACTTGCCGTCATGGCGCTCACCGCAGCTGCGGGTAGATATCCGGGCACGCTATGAGAACGCATTGCCGGATATCGCCGTACGGGTCGTGTCCGATGAGCGGCCGGCAATGCTGCGCTCGGTGCTGCGCCGGCTCACAACGCTGGGACCCAAGCTCGACCTGTACCCGGTGCTGCCGATGGTGCGGCTGTCCGGGCCCGGCAAGAGCTACCACTTCGGGTCGACGTTCCCGCACGGCGACGGCTCAGATTTGCTCGGCCGTATAGGCACCTTTCGCGACGTCCACCTCATCGACGGCGCGGTGTTGCCGTCGGTGCCTTCGACCACATTCACGCTGACAGTGATGGCCAACGCCCACCGCATCGCGACGGCGAGCCGACGTGTCTGATCGGGGCATCATCGCGATCACGGGCGCGAACGGCTATGTGGGCATGTCACTGTACGCGGCGTTCGGCGCGGCCGGCTACCGCGTCATCGCGCTGCAGCGCTCCGCACCCAGTGGCGCAACGGATTACGTGCCCTATTCCCTTGAGGACGGACCGGCGGCCCCGCTGCCTTCCGACGTGGCGGCCGTCGTCCACTGTGCTTACGACCTACGCGCTCGCGACCACGCCGAGATCGAACGGATCAACATCGGCGGCACCGCGAAGCTCCTACAGGCGGTCGGGAACGTCCCGTTTGTGCTCATCTCCTCGCAATCGGCTTACGCCGGTACGCAACAGATCTACGGCCGCGTCAAGCTCGCCTGTGAGGACCTCGTCACCGCTCGCGGTGGGACGTCGCTGCGGCTGGGGCTCGTCTACGGCGGCGCCGACGGCGGCATGATTGGTGCGTTGTCAAGGGTCGCCGCGCTCCCGATAGTCCCGCTGCCGAGTCCGGACTCGCACCAGTACGTGGTGCATGCTGATGACATGGCGCGCTGTGTGGTGGCCGCCACCCGACAACCTCCGCCACACCACGTAGTCGGCGTGGCCAACCCGCGCCGGGTTTCGTTCAGCGAGATCATCCGGACGCTGCGCGCGGCGCGCACCGCCAAGCCGCACCGTACCGTCCCGGTACCGTCTGCCCTGGTCTATCGTGCATTGCGCGCAGCGGAGGGGATCGGCGTCAGGGCAGGGTTTCGCGCCGATTCGCTCCTCGGGTTGATGCACCCTGCGCCGGACGTGCCAAACGTCGACCACTGGGCCGAGTGTGGGATCGCGCTGAGGGACTTCGCGGACGACGCTCGACATTCGCTAGCGGGATGACGGAGTATGAAGCCAGCACTAAGGGACGTGCAAGCAAATCCATTCGCAGCGTCAGGACACGTGACCGATACTCGTTGCCCTCAGCCGACTCCACGGAACTCCCACGTGACGGCGTCAGTCGTGATACCTGCCTTCACCCTCGATCGATGGGACCTGATCGTCAAGGTTGTCGATGCCGTCCAATCACAGACCCGCCTGCCGGTTGAGCTGATCTTGAGTATCGACCGAAACCCAGAGCTTCTTCGTGCCTGCCAGGATCGTTGGGATTATGCAGATTTGCCGGTGCCCGTCAAGGTCATGGCGAACGACAATCAGTGGGCACCCCGTGTGGTAACAGAGTCGAGTTCGGACGGCGTCGCTCGCGGCTATGGCGGTGGGAGCGCCCGCAACTCAGGCGCGAAGACAGCGATCGGTGATGTCATCGTCACCTTCGACGACGACGCTTGGCCCGAGCCCGAGTGCCTTAAGTATCTTCTAGCCCCCTACGACGATCCGTCGGTGGTCGCCGTCGGCGCAACGAGCGTTCCGGATTACGAAACCCGGCGGCCCCGTTGGTTTCCGCGAAGCTTCGATTGGATCTTCGGTGGCGCCTACGAGGGCCTTCCGACCACCCTCGCCCCGGCGCCACGCTTGTTCGGAGGAATG
>NZ_DATJYB010000342.1:0-3141 GCF_035499775.1 Mycobacterium sp.
TTTGCCGAGACCGTGGGGGTGACCCCGGATGGGTCGAATGCTTTGCCCAACTTGGCGGACAGTTGGGTGGTGGCGTTTTGCGAAAGCCGTTGCAACGCCGAACCGAAGTCACCGAACACATCGGCCAGCATCACCGGCTGAGCCGTGGCCTTATTGATGACGAAGGTGGCGATGTGGTAGCTGCCGTGCGCTTCATGCGGAGTGTCCGCCGATGTGACCCACAACCCGCTAATGGTGTTGTTGCCCAACCACACTGCCTGTTGGTTCTGGTAGGTGGTGAGGCTCCATTCGGTTGGGAAGGGGTTGTGCTGCAACGCGGTGATCTGCTTTCGAAGGGAGGTTCCGACGCTATTGTTGAACGCGTCGACGACGGCCTGGTTGGGGCCGGTGACGGCGGGCATGGTGACGTCGTAGGTGACTGCACCGTCGGTGCCTGACGCAGCGCGGGAGGTGGCGTTGTAGCCACCGATCGACGGCGTAGGCGTGGGGGCGCCGTTCGCCGGGGATGGGGTCGCAGTCACCGTGACAGTCGATGGAGCCGAAGTCACGGGGGCCGGTGTGTGGGACGTGCACCCGGAGATCCCGACCGCAAACACTGCGATGGTCATGGCACTGATGCGGCGGGGGGAATTCATGAAGTCCATATTGCCGCCTGGCGCCCCAGGTCATCGACGAACTGTATTAAGGCCGCGCTCAATATCGGCCCATACACGGGTTCGGATGGCACCGGTTCGGCAGCAACATCTGAGAAACTGAGAACGTTAGAAACGAGACAGCCCGGTCGGGCCGATGCCCCTACGGCTTACCCGCCCAGGGGCTACCGGCTCCGGCCGATTGTCGGTCCCGTTCCCACGGTTCCTCACTGAGGACCTCGCACGGCGAATGGCCGGTAACCGGCGTGACGAGTTGGTGTTCGCCGCACCCGGCGGCGGCGTGCTGAGGATCGCCACGTTCCGTACCCGTGTGTTCAACCCGACCGTGGCCAAGTTGCGCGGCATGGATAGCGACGGCAAGCCGACGACCGACTGGCCCCGGCCTACCATGCACGATCTTCGTCACACTGCGGCGTCGTTGGCGTAAGTGCTGGCGCGAACGTCAAGGCCGTCCAAACCATGTTGGGACACAAGTCTGCCGCGCTGACTTTGGACACGTATGCCGACTTGTTCCCGGACGACCTTGAGGCCGTAGCGGACGCACTGGACGCGGCAGTGCTGGCCCTGCGTAAATCTGCTGCGGACGCACTGCGGACGGATACGCAGGCGAGTTCCTGACGATGCTAAGCGCTGACCGTGTTGCTGCTGGTCAGACTCTTTTGTAAGAGTCGGGGTGGCGGGATTTGAACCCACGGCCTCTTCGTCCCGAACGAAGCGCGCTACCAAGCTGCGCCACACCCCGCTTGAAGCCACGACAGCCTATCGCACCGGGCCGCCGCGTCGCCAAACGCGCTAGTCGCGCCGTCACTTCCAAAGGCAAGAACGCTCGAATTCGACCAGCGCCTCGGCGTGTCCCGTCGGGTCGAGTCCCTGGGCGCTGACCCACTCGTCGGAAAAGTAGGTGTCGGTGTAGCGATCGCCGCTGTCGGCGAGCAAGGTGACCACCGAGCCACTGCGGCCCGCGGCGACCATCTCGGCGAGCAGCCCGAAGGCGCCCCACAGGTTGGTGCCCGTCGATGGCCCCACGCGGCGGCCCAGGACGGCGCTGACGTGGCGGGCGGCCGCGATCGACGCCGCGTCGGGTACCGCGACCATCCGATCCACGACACCAGGCAGAAACGACGGCTCAACCCGCGGCCGGCCGATGCCTTCGATCCGCGACCCGGTGGGCATCACGACGTCGTACCGCTCTTCGGCGTAGGCGGGGAAGAATGCGGAGTTCTCCGGGTCGACGACGCACAAGCGGGTGGCGTGGCGCCGGTAGCGGATGTAGCGGCCGATCGTCGCGCTGGTTCCGCCGGTGCCCGCGCCGACCACGATCCAGTCCGGGATGTGGTGCGCCTCGTCGCGCATCTGGGCGTAAATCGACTCGGCGATGTTGTTGTTGCCGCGCCAGTCGGTGGCCCGCTCGGCGTTGGTGAACTGATCCAGGTAGTGCCCGCCGGTGTCCTGGGCAACCCGGGCCGCCTCGGCGTAGACCTCACTCGAGTTCTGCACGAAATGGCAACGGCCGCCTTGTGCTTCGATCAGCGCGACCTTGGCGACGCTGGTCGAAGCGGGCATCACCGCGACGAATGGCAGACCCAGCAGGGCGGCGAAGTAAGCCTCCGAGACCGCCGTCGAACCGGACGACGCCTCGACCACGGTCGTGTCCTCGCCGATCCACCCGTTGCACAGTGCGTAGAGGAACAGCGAGCGCGCCAGCCGGTGTTTGAGGCTGCCGGTGATGTGCGTCGTCTCGTCCTTGAGGTACAGCGCCACGTCAGCGTCGGTCGACCAGGCCGACGGCAGCGGGTACCGGAGCAGGTGAGTGTCGGCGCTGCGACGGGCATCGGCTTCGATCAGCCGGATCGCGTTGTCGGCCCAGCTTCGCGGCAGGCTGTGGACCGCGATCTGGGCCCGGTCGGTCAACGCACCGATGCGGTTGGCTGCGAACGGCTCAGGTTGCTGTCCGATGCGTGATCACCCATCGGGGTGGCGATCAGTGTCAGCAAGGTTGCTTCCGGACGGCAGCAGAATCGCACGGGCGCGAACGGCGAGGTGCCGATGCCCGCAGAGACGTGCAACGCCATGTTCTCGCCCCAGCGGGACGGTCCCTTGGCCCGCGACCGGTCGAGGCCGCAGTTGGTCACCAGGGCCCCGTAGAAGGGCAAGCACAGCTGACCGCCGTGGGTGTGGCCGGCCATGACCAGCTGGTAGCCGTCGGCGGCGAAGCGGTCCAGCACCCGGGGTTCCGGCGAATGCGTCAGCCCCAGCCGCAGGTTCGCGGCCGGGCTGGCCGGACCCGCGATCGTGTCGTAGCGATCCCGGTCGATATGTGGGTCGTCCACGCCGGCGGCCGCGATGCGCAGCCCGGCCACCTCGAATTCGCGACGGGTGTGGGTCATGTCGAGCCAGCCGCGTTCGGTGAACGCCGCCCGCAGGTCCTGCCAGGGCAGCGGCTCACCGCGGGCTCGGTGACCGGGGTTGGTCAGGTAGTTCATCGGGT
>NZ_DATJYB010000343.1:0-11687 GCF_035499775.1 Mycobacterium sp.
CGCGGCCATGACACCGGCGGCATAGTCGTGCAGCTTGATCGGGCTCGGTAGGTAAGACACCCCGGGCTCCACGGTGATCTTCGCAGGATCAATCGCAAACGGAAGTGCGGCCGCGATCGCGTCGTAGGCCTTCCTCTGGAACGGATTGGTGATCATTTTTGGTTCTCCTTCTTCTGACGGATCTTTGGTAGTTGTTCGGTGGTGTTTCTTCGATGCCGCGGTTCTGTAATTCGTTGGCAGGAAGCGTGTTTCTGGTGTGGCGGTTGCAGAAGCTCAGCGTCGGCCAGCCCGCTCGGTGCCCATTTGGCTACTGGTCTGCATATCGAGGACCACACGAAATCTGGCCTGGCCGGACATCATTCGCTCATAGGCCGCAGGTGCATCTTCGAATGGCAGCACCTCGGTCATGGGTGTGACCCCGTGTGTGGCGCTGAACTGCAGGCTCGCCTCGTTTTCACTCGCCGAGCCAGTCAGGCTGCCGACGATCGAGCGGCTACCAAACACGAGATCGGAGGCGTTGACCTCGATCGGGTCGTCGCCCACGCCGAGGACCACCAGCTGACCGCGTGGTGTGAGCCCGGCCAGCAGCGGCGACATGGATGCGCCGCTGGCCGCGGTGGCTACGATCGCGACCGCTCCGCCGAGTTCCTGTAACGCCTGGGCGGGATCGACTGCGGCACTGTCGATGTAGTGGTGCGCGCCGAGTTTCTCTGCCAGCACGGCCTTGTCGGTGCCGCGAGCGATGGCCGCGACGCGATAACCCAACTTGTTGGCGTATTGCACGCCCAGATGACCCAGGCCACCGATGCCCTGGATCGCCACCAGCGCGTCGGGTTCCGCGTTCAATTTCTGCACTGCGTTGTAGGTAGTGATGCCGGCGCACAGCAGCGGAGAGGCATCCACCGACGCCAGGGCGTCGGGAATACGGACCAGCCCGGTCGCGCGGGCATAGACCACCTCGGCGTATCCGCCGTCGGCCGTTGTGCCCGGCCGAGGTTGGTTTTCGCAGTTGACGAAGTCCCCCCGACGGCACCAGACACATACGCCGCAGTGGCCACCCAAAAAACCAAGGCCAACGCGGTCACCGACGCTCCATCCACGTACTTGTTCTCCGAGCGCGTCGATGACGCCGACGACCTCATGCCCGGGTACCACCGGCTGGCGCGAGTCGGAGCGCAAGCCCTCAACGGCGAGCACATCGCTGTGGCACACGCCGCAACTTTGCACGCGAAACCGCACATGACCAGGCTGCGGCCCGAGTAGCTCGCGCTCCACCAATTCAAACTGCCGCTGCCCGGTGACCTGAAAAGCGCGGTACGTCGACATGCCAAGTCTCCCTTTGGTTTTCGGGGGTGTGCGCCCTAGGACAGGGCGATGTCGGCGAGGTCGATGGAGATGATCACCGGCTCGGCCACCTTGCGGCCGTTCTCATCGGTCGGGTACACCGCGCGATGTGTCGGGAAGACGAAGCCGTCGAAGGTCTGGTGGCCCCAGCCGTAGTGCGCCGAGTCGGTGTCGGCCGGGCCGAGCACGTCCGGGCGGTAGTCGTGGCGTCGGATCAGGCCCTGCGCGTCGATGTAGTAGGTCTGCACGCGGTTGTGGGTGGCGATGCGCTCGGGGAAGCTCACCTGCAGGCGGCGCCAGGTCTCGCCATCCTCCTGCCACGGCTCCAGCTCGACGGTCGAAAAGCCCGGCTCGGCCCAAGAGAACGGCTCGGTGAGGTAGGTCCACATCGCGTAGCCGGCGAAGTACGCCGCGTGCAGCCGGTCCCACGGGGTCTGCAGGGTGTGGCCGGCGAAGGAGGCGCGGGGGTTGGTGCGCTCCTCGACCAGCCGGCCATCCACGGTCTCGATGGCGACGCGCTCGGGCGTGTAGGTGGCGCGCAGGTCGGGGGCCGCGAACGGCGCCAGGGTCGCGGACTGCAGGTTCGGGGTGAGCGTGAGCGTGTAGTCCGTGAGGATGCCGGGCTGGCCCTTGAGGCCCCACAGCGCACCGCCAGCGGAGACCTTCGCGGTCAGCCGGTCGAGCGAGCGCCAGCGGTCGAGTTCGCCGTGCGCGGCAATGACGGTGTCGAGCAGGTCAGACGTGGGTGTGTCTGTTGCTGTGCTGGTCATGATGATGGTTCTCCTCTGTGCGTAAATGGACCGCAGAACGTAGGGCTGCTCTGCTGTTGTCGATGGTGTCGAGCCGCAGCCAGGGCTGGGTAAACCCATTGAGGCTGGTAGCGGCAGGGCGAGGTTTAGGCTTGGTCATGTGGGTAAGGCCAACCACCTGGGCGATTACCTGAAAGCACGGCGCGCGCGGGTGACCCCCGCCGAGGTGGGACTGGTGCCGGGGCCGCGACGGCGGCTTGCGGGGTTGCGGCGCGACGAATTGGCCATGCTGGCCGGCATCAGCAGCGAGTACCTGCAACGCCTGGAGCAGGGCCGCGACCGACACCCCTCCGCCGACGTCCTCGATTCGATTGCCCGGGCACTGCGCATGGACGCCAAAGCGACCGCCCACTTGCATCAGCTAGCTCGCTCGGCCTCCCAGCCACATCGCGCGCCGCATGAGCAAGTTTCGGCGGCGATCGCCGAACTGATCGACCAGTTCCTCATGCCCGCGGTCGTCGTGAGCCGGTATCAAGACGTGCTGGCCGGAAACCCGATCGCTTGCGCGCTGTTCCCAGGATTTCAAGTGGGACAAAATCTCTCGCGCTGGCGCTTCCTGGATCCCGCGGCCAAGCAGGTCTTTCCCGATTGGGACGAAGCGACAGCCCTGGCTGTTGGGGGCCTACGGGCACTCTTCGCCGAGGATCCCGACGATCCCCGACTGCTCGCACTCATCAGCGAACTGTCCAGTGCCAGCGAGCGATTCAAGAAGCTCTGGGAACACGCCGATGTGGGATACACCAAAGGCATCACCCACCTGCGGCATCCAGAGGTCGGCGATCTCTACCTGACCCGCACGAAGCTTGACCTGCCCGATACCGGTGGCGCACATATCATTACCTGGCACGCAACGCCCAACAGCACATCGGCACACGCACTCGACGAGCTACGTGCATCGCTGCCAAAAAAACCGGTCTCCGACCGCTGAGAAGCGAGACATATCACCTTTCGCGTGTCCCCACGGAGCACGCTTATGTCCATCCTGGGCGGGGCCGCAGTTGCATGCCTTGGCGCCGAAGTGCGGCAGCCACGGTCGTATGGGAGACGCCGTATCGACCACCGAGCCAGGCAAGTGATCGGCCAGCAGCATACAGCTCGGCAGCTTCAGTGAGACGCTCTTCGGCCAGGCCTTGGCGCCGGATAGTGACACCTTGCTCGCGAAGGACGCGGGCGACGCGGGTCTTCGAGATGCCGTGGTGGGCGCCGATCTGTTCGGTGGTTTCGCCGGCGTCGTACCGATGCACGATGTAATCGATGTCCGTGGGGCTCGATTTTCGAGCGTTTGACGACAACGGTGAGACAACCGCGGCTACTTTGACGACAACCGGCGCGTTGCTGCGTCGCGAGTTTGTTCGAACAGCTTGCCGCGGCATTCTCTGAACCGGCTCAAGCGAGGCTGTCGAGTGAGTCGTGGTCATCGATGAAGGTGGCGATGCGCTCCCAGCAGCGCAGCATGTAGTCCTCAGCCTGCATGTTTGGTTGCAGCCGTCCGGCGCCAATCGTGAACAGTGCGAACACGACAACGTGGAATGGCTGCTGGCGATAGCGCAACCACGCCTCATTAAATGAGGGGGGCTTGCTGACGCCTTCCTCGCCGAGGCGCCACAGGTAGCGGTCGAGCAACTCCCGCTCCCATGCGCGGCGGTCCTCGGTCGGGAGATTGGCCAAAACGTAGGAGACATCGAGCGCCCACTCGCCCTTGGCGACACACTGCCAGTCGTAGAGTCCCATGTGTCCGTCGGGGTCGCGCAGCCAGTTGCCCTGATGGACGTCCTGGTGAAGCAGTGTGAGCGTGCCGCTTGAGTTGAGCTGTAGCGATCGCATTGTGGCGGGCAGAATTTCGTCCTTGCGTCGGTAAATGTTGGCTGGGGTGACCGACCGCACGCGCTCGATCCCGATCCGGGCTCGCTTGTCGATTCCAAGGTCGTTGAGCCGCTGCTGGAACAGCTCGGTTGTGGGGAGCCGGGTGAACTGGTGCGTCAAACGCGGGTCACCCCAGAACGCCGCGTGGTAGTAGGCGATCTGGTCGACCATGTCCTCGGCGTCCTGGCGATCGATGCGGTCCGTCATCGGATCCGGGAACGTCCAGCCCTCGGCGCTGAGGTCGTCCATGAGCACGATCGACCGAAACGTGCGCGGATCGGTCGCCGCATGGAATGCGCGGGGACTGCGCAGCCGATCGAGGGAGGGGCGGATGTCGCGGTAGAAGATCGTCTCACTCTCGGTTACCCCGCCGAGCACGAGCATCAGGCGGGACTGGAAGCTCGAGGCGCTCTTCATGAAAAGCCGGGTGGGCAGGCCCGCCTGCTCGCCGGCGGCGTTGTAGCTGATCCGCAGCGCGCGCCGTGAGCTGGTCCCGTCGGACCCACCCACCACGTCGAAACCGGTGACCGCGGCGTCCGGTGCCTCCCGGCACAACACCGCCGTCAGCCAGTCGGTTGTCAGTGCTTTGGCCGACGGCGGCACGTCGTCGAGCGAGGAAACACTCACTGGCGCAAAGCGCTCGCGGGCAACGTTGACGGCGAGTTTGGTAGCAAAGATCGGCAACTGCGCTCTTGTGGGCATGGTCGATGACTCCTTCGAGGGCTTGTTTTGCGAAGGAGCATAACCAGGATATTTGACGCACGTCAATAGAAATTTGACGATCGTCAATTCATTTTGACTAGCGTCAGGTTGTGGCATGATGGGCAGCGATGCCAGCAGAGACCCAGCGCGCGCGCTACGTGCCGCGGCCCAATCGCGGCGATGAGCGCCGCACCCAACTGCTCGACGCGCTCGAAAAGCTGCTCGCGACGCGACCACTGGCCGGCATCGGCATCGCCGACATCACCCGTGCCGCGGGCGTCACCCGCTCAGCCTTTTACTTCTACTTTCCAACTAAGGCCGCCGCCGCCGCGGCCCTGCTCGGTGACTTCCGCGAGGACATGCAGCTGGCGGGCGCTCCCTGGTACGAGGGCCAACCAGGAACGCCGCTCGAGCGCATCCAGGCGACCGTCGATGCCAGCATCCAGCTTGCACGTGATCATGCGAGCCTGATGGTCGCGATGCTCGACGCAGTTGGGACCGATCCAGAGGTCCGCGAGATCTGGGAGTCGTGGACGATGGGCTTCATCGACCGGATCACTACCGGAATCATCAACGACCGCAAC
The DNA here is from genome assembly GCF_035499775.1 of Mycobacterium sp. Classification (GTDB taxonomy): domain Bacteria; phylum Actinomycetota; class Actinomycetes; order Mycobacteriales; family Mycobacteriaceae; genus Mycobacterium. The sequence goes on from NZ_DATJYB010000343.1 coordinate 5,303, forward strand.
GAAGGTCAAGTACGCGCGACCTCCGACCCCCGCGCCCTTGCAACCGTCCTGATGGGCGCCACGCTCTACGGCATCGAACGCGACGTCCGCGCGATCGTTGCCGGGCAACCCCCGTCCGACTCCCTCGCCGGCGCACTCGAAGAACTCTGGCACCGCTCGCTGTACGGGCCATAGCAGCTTGAATTTGCCCCAGACCCCTTATCACCGGCGCAGACCTTCGCAGACCCGACCAGATTCTCGACATTTGGTGGGCCACCCGACAACGCCGACTGGGCCCCGAACAACCGAACTCACAACTACACCGAGCCGAATAGCCGACGCACACCGACGGTTGAAACCTCTACGTCCGTGAACAGAAAGGCCACCAGCCCCGAAGGGGGACCCCCGTCGGCACCCGCAAAGGACGTCACACAAGGCCCTGCTCAGGCCACTATTCATCCATTCCGACACAGCGTCTGCGTCGTAGCTTTCGGCGAGATGTTCGAGACGGGATCTCTGTGCGCACAGAACTTCAGTCGCACGCCTGGACTGTTCCCGTCAAACGAGGTATCCAGCTGATATGGATGGCAGCGGAGCTCCCGGCACGCACACGATTCTCGCCGAGGCCGATGGCACTGCGTACCGGTCGTTGCGCCAGCGACCGGCCACACGTGCAGAGCGCTATGCCCTCGGCAGGAGTCTGCGTAACCGGGTGCCGCGCAAGTCGTTAGCCGACTGGACGGCACCTTCTAATCGTCCCGACCCGGTGGAACTCATCATCGCTAGCCACCAGGGCCGGGACGACCGGCTAATCCCAATCCGGGTCGGGCGCATGGTGGACTCGCCGTACGGATTTCTGCGCGGCACCGCCGTGGTGATGGCCGAGGACGTGGCGCAGCTGCCCGCGACTGGAGTCACGCCTGTGGTTTGCGGTGACGCGCACGTTGGCAATTTCGGGTTCTATGCCTCTCCCGAGCGGGATCTCGTGATCGACCTCAACGACTTCGACGAGGCCCATCCGGGCGGCTGGGAGTGGGACTTGCGGCGATTGTCCGCCAGCATCTGGGTTGCCGGGCGCCAGAACGGGACCTCGGAAGATCACTGTGGCAACGCAGTACGCTCCTGTGTTGCCTCCTACCGGCAGGAGTTGCGGCGGCTCGCCGACCTGCCGCTGTTCACAAGGTCTTTCGTTCGGCTCGACGTCGACAGGCTGGCAGCTGAGACGACAGGCCCGCTTAGCGAACAGGTCATGCGGTCGGCGAAGCGGGCGCGTAACCGCACCGGCGACCGAGCGCTGCCGCGCTTCACCCATGAGGTGAACGGTGAGCGGAAGATTGTCGAGGAACCGCCCCTTATCACGCGACTGTCCGCTCGGGAATCGGAGTTACTGGCCGGCGCACTCGACGAGTATCTGAATACTCTGCCCCCTTACTGGCGGCGCGTACTCGGTGGCTATACGTTGATCGACGTCGCACACAAGGTCGTCGGGGTGGGCAGTGTTGGCCTGCGCGCCTACGTGGCGCTGCTAGAGGGTTCGTCGGAGGAGGACGTTGTTTTCCTACAGCTCAAGCAGGCCCGCCGATCGGTGTTGGGGCGCTACGTGCACGGTGAATCGGCGTGGCACGCGCACCAAGGGCAGCGTGTCGTGGAATACCAGCAGTCGCTGCAGACGGTGAGCGACCCACTGTTGGGCTGGACCACCATGGACGGACGGCAATATTACGTGCGGCAGTTCCGAAACATGAAGGGGAGCATTCCTTTAGACGCTATCGACGCGGCGGCGCTGTCTGATTACGCCGGAGTGGTGGGTCAGCTTCTCGCCAAGGGCCACGCGAGGACTAGTGGCGCCTCGATGATCGCCGGGTACCTGGGGAGCTCCGATCGGGTCGACAAGGCGTTGGGTAAGTTCGCACGGCGCTACGCCGATCAGACCGAGGCCGACCACGCCGCTCTCACAGCCGCTGTCGACCGCGGACTGCTTCCCATCGAGCGCGGGGTGTAGGCCGCATGAACTGGTACACCGGCAACACCACCTATGACACCGTGTTGACTATCGCCCTGGCCTTCGCGGCCTTTGTGATCATCGGCGGTCTGTTCCAGCAGAGTCCTTATGGCCGATTCGGCGCCACGGCGCGCGGACTGAATCTGAACCCGAAGCTGGGCTGGTGGCTGATGGAGATCCCCGCAACCGTGGTGTTTGCGATCTGCTACCTCACCGGGCCGCGTCGATTCGACGCCACACCGCTGGTGCTCGCCGCGATCTGGCTGCTGCACTACGGCAACCGGGGCTGGTTCTTCCCGCTGTCGATCAGGCAGGTGCCGGGCAAACGCAGCAGCTTCAACATCTCGGTGCTCGTCCTTGGAATGTTGGTCACCACGATGCACGGCTACCTCAACGGCGCGTTCTTCAGCCGCGACTACAAGCATCAGTACGGCACTGGTTGGCTGACCGATCCGCGGTTTCTCGTCGGGGTGATCGTGTACCTCGGCGGATTCATCCTGCTGGTCTCTTCGGAGTCGATCCAGCGCAATCTGCGCGACAAGAAAAACCCGGGCGCCACCGAGTACAAGGTCCCGTACGGCGGCGGATTCCGGTTCGTCACCAGCCCGGCGTACCTAGGTGAGCTGGTCGCGTGGGCCGGGTTCGCCCTGCTGACCTGGTCGCTCGCCGGGGTTGCCATCTTCTTGATCACGGCGGGCAATCTGGTCCCGAGGGCGTTCGCCACTCACAAGTGGTACCGCGAGAAGTTCCCCGACTACCCCGCCGAGCGCAAAGCCCTGTTGCCCGGAGTGATCTGAGGAGTTTTGTGAACGCCACCATTGAGGCCGCGCTCGACTTGTTGGGTGGAGATTCTTGAATTGTGTTGCTATCGAGTCGCGTTCGTCAGGATCCATTGCCTGTCCCAGCCCAGTCCTCGGCGCGGCCGGGCGCGCGCAGGCCTACTTCGGTGGCATTCGGATGCCGCCGTCCACGCGGACGACCTCGGCGTTCATGTACGAGTTCGTGATGAGCTCGACAACCATGGAGGCCAGTTCGTCGGGCAGGCCGAGGCGGTGCGGGAACAGCACGGACTCGCCGAGTTTGGCCTTGAATGCCTCCGACGCCTCACCCTCGCCATAAATCGGGGTGTCGATCAGGCCCGGCGCAACGGTGTTCACGCGGACGCCGACGGCCGACAGGTCGCGCGCGACGGGCAGGGTCAGGCCCACGACGCCACCCTTGGACGAGCTGTAGGCGGCCTGGCCGATCTGGCCGTCGAAGGCTGCAACGCTCGTCATGTTGACGATGGCGCCACGCTCACCGGTCTCGGTGAGTTCGTTCTTGCTCATCTGGGTCGCCGCGATTCGGATGCAATCGAAGGTGCCAACCAGGTTGATGTCGAGCACCTTCTTGTACGCATCCAGGTTGTGCGCTGAGGAGAATTCGCCGTCCTTGCCGATGGTGCGCTGGGCCCAGCCGATGCCGGCCGAGTTGACCAGGGCACGCAGCGGACCCAGGTCCGCGGCGGTCTTGACCGCGTCGATGATCTGCTCGGTGTTGGTCACGTCGACGGTGACGAAGACGCCGCCGATCTCGTGGGCGAGAGCCTCGCCCTTTTCCGCCTGCAGGTCGGCTACGACGACTCGGGCACCCTTGGCGGCCAACTGACGCGCAGTGGCCGCACCGATTCCTGACGCGCCGCCGGTGACGACCGCGCTCGCTCCGCTAATGTCCACCGCGGCATAATACGTATAGATCTGTTGCAGCACAAAAAAATACGTGAATCGGTCGCTGTTGCCGCAATACTGGCATGAGCGGCGGCGCGACTGCCCGCCCCTCCGCCATCGCGATAGTGTCTCGCCAAGTCACCGCGGATGACGTCGTTGTGTAAACGGTTTCGCGCAACGCGTCGATCGACTCGACGCAAGTGCCACGTCCACGCAACACGCAGTGGTATCAAACAGGTATCATATGGGCTCATGGGAATGACTCTGCGCCCCAGTGAGCAGCAGGCAGAAGCACTGCGCCGGCAGGCCGCCGCCGAAGGCCGATCGATGCAGGCCATAGCGCTATCCGCCATCGACGAGTACATCGCCCGGCGGGCGCACAAGGCCAAGGTCGGCTCGGCGCTGCAGCGCGTGGTCCGCGAGGAGGCCGGGGTTTTGGAGCGCCTCAAGGACGCGTGACTGAGTACCTGGACCCGGAAGATCTGCTGGAAATCGCCCGAGAGGCCGTGGGTAGGGATGTCGCGGTCAGGGACTACGGCTTGCTTGCATCGGCTCTGGCGCGGCCCCGCGCTTCGGTGTCCGGCCAGGATGCATACGCGGATATGCACCTTAAAGCTGCCGCACTGCTGCATTCGCTTGCACGGAATCACGCGCTGGTGGACGGCGACAAGCGCCTTGCGTGGACAGCCTGCCGGACTTTCTTGGCCATCAACGCTCAATGGATAAGTGCGCCGGAGGACGAACGCTTCGACCTTGTGATCGGGGTGGCTACCGGCGCGATGTCCGAGCTCGACGAGATTGCAGCACAACTCCACAGTTGGAGTTACCAGGAAGGCTGAACCGATTCATCATCACGGTTGTATCTCGTGGGCTGGGGGCTCCCGAAGGGTGAATCCGATCCCGGGCCGGTCGGGTGGCGTGAGGCTGCCGCGGTCAAACTCGAGATTTTCCACGAAGAGCCCGTCCCACCAACCTGGCATGTACTCCAGGATCAGCCCAGTCGAGCAGCCGCAGACGATGTGGGCACTGACCTCGGTGTACAAATGCGGCGAGAGGGGCGTCCCGGTTGTCTCAAGCGTGGCGGCGGCCTGTGTGAGACCCGTGACGCCGCCGCAATGTCCGAGATCAGGCATCGCGACATCGGCGGCCACAAGAGCGACGAGCTCGGAAAAGGCTCGCGCGCCCGGCAGCGATTCGCCTGCCGCGACCGGAGTGGCAATGGCCTGTGCAATCGCGGCCGTCCCGCGCAGGTCGGTCGCCGGTATCGGCTCCTCAAGCCAGTACAGGCCGAGGTCGTCGAGGGCGCGGGCGGCCCGTTCGGCGTCCGGTGCGGCCCAGCCTTGGTTGACGTCGACCAGAAGCCGCATGCGTTCGCCGATGGCGTGCCACACGCGCGTCACCCGCTCGACGTCGGCTTTCCAGTCCGTGGAGCCCGCGCGCATCTTGTAATAGCGAAACCCGGCATCGTAGAAGGCATTTGCTTCCGCGACGATCTCATCGGACGACATCGACAGCCAGCCGCCCTGAACGTAGACCGGAAGGGACCGTCGCTCGGCGCCAAGCAGGCGAAACAACGGCATACCGGCGTGCTTGCCCAGCAGGTCCCACAGTGCTGTGTCGATAGCGGACAACGCCAGTGCGCCGACGCCCGCGGTGCCGACCAAGCTGAGCCGGCGCCGCATGTCCTGCCAGTGCTGCCGCACAGCGCGAGAGTCGCGACCGATCAGCGTGCCAGCCAGGTCCGCGATCAGCGCGACCACTGCTTCCGCCTGGCCGCGATGCAGAGTCAGCGCCGCACCCTGACCGACCAGGCCGTCCGCTTCGACCTCGACGAGCGCATTGTGGGTGTGCGTCGCGCAGTGCACCGCGGTGCGCATGGGCCGGGCCATCGGCGATGACGCGACGCCCACGCGGACCGAATTGATGCGCATCTAGGCCGTCCGGCGCCTCAGGTCGTCGACGAGTGCCGCGGTCGTCGGCGCCCGCGTCCCGGTTCGTTCCGCTGCGCGCAGTATGGCGCCGCCGATCGCCTCGAGCTCGGTCGGCCGCCCAGCGGCGGCGTCGCGCTGCATGGATGACTCCATGCTCGCGGGGACGTTGTCGAAGAACTCGAGCGCACCGGCCTCGTCGACGCTGGCGCCTGCCGCGCGTGCGACGGTCGCGACCTCCCCGATCACGGCTTCGAGTTCGGCGCGGCGTCGAGTGCGCACGACGCCGGCGGAAGCCTGGGCGTGGGTGGTCATCAGCGCCAGTGGGGCGAGGAAACCCAGCTTCTCCCACAGCATGTCGGTTTCGTCGTCCCGCAGGCGCACATCGAGCCCGGCGCGGGTGAGAAGGGCCGCCAACGCCCGGGCGCGCCCGTCCGGATCGCTACCTGGCGCAACTTCGATGGTGGCGAACGGGCTGACGTGCTCGATGACGCCTGGGCCCACGCGCGTGGACTCGCAGCGGATGGTCGCGGCGATCACCTGCTCAGCCGGATATACCTGGCGAAGCACCGAGACATGCTCGACGCCGTTGAGGAATGGCACGGTCAGCGCGCCGCCGACCGCCGCCGCGGGTATCCGCCGCAGGGACTCGCGCAGTTTCGTCGCCTTCACGGTCAACAGCACGGCGTCGTACTCGTCGTCGAGGCGGGTGGCCGCCCCGACCGGTGCTTCGAACTCTCCGAACTTGTGGCTCCTGACGACCAGCGGAT
>NZ_DATJYB010000344.1:0-6049 GCF_035499775.1 Mycobacterium sp.
TCGCCGTCCACCACGCAGCGCTGCGGCAACTCGGTCTTGACCGCGGCGACCAGCTCGGGAAAGTAGCGGGTCATCGGGCGCTCGTTGCGGCTGCCCAGCTCGACGTCATCGCCGTCGCGGAAGCAGATGGACCGGAACCCATCCCATTTCGGCTCGTAGGAGGCATCCGGTGGGATCGCCTTGACCGACTTGGCGAGCATCGGCGAGACCGGCGGCGTGACGGGTAAGTCCATTGGTTCATTGTGGCTTCCGGCATCTGGAAGCCGGGTTCAGTCTCGGATACGGGTGAAGACCTGATCGTAGGGGCCGCCCTTACACGCACTGCCCGTCACATTCTCCAGGCCGTGGCCGACGAGGGACGTTATCGGATCCGGTGCCGGTTTTGGCATGGGAAATTGACCGGTCATCACCACGTGACTGGTTCCCCCGGCCGCACACGGGATGTCGTAGTCGGTGTTTCGCGTCCAGGATCCATTGGCGAACATGAACAGTTGATGGTCGCTGAAATCGGTCAGCACGAAGCGGCTGAGGCATCGTTCGCCGGTGCGCAGGCAGAACGTGTCGACGCTGAAGTCTTGGTCTCCCGGTTTTGCCTGGCCGCCTCCGCTCACCTTCGAGCGGTAGAAGCCATGCAGCCCCAGTGCCGGTGACGCCACCCGAGGCGACAGGCCGGCGGGGTCGGTCAGGCCGGCAAGGTTGACGTCGCCGGTTCGGGTGAACGTGACGCTTCGCTTGGCGTAGCAGTCGAGGGAATCCTCGATCCATTCGCCGGCCATGCTGCCGTCCGGACGTGGCCGCAGGTAGACCCAATGCCACTCTTCGATGTCCTGGTTATGGCATTTCTCGGTATCCAGGACGACCGCGATCCAGCGCCCGTTGATGTCGTCGAACACCATATTCGTCGGGTGCACAAACGTCCCGGCGCTTCTCGTCGCGGTAGCCATGCACCCTTTTGTGTTGCACATCGACCGGAGTTTCCAAGTCTCGTTGCCCGGCGGGTCCGTCCCTTGCTCCGGTTTACCCGTCAAGTCGAGGCCCGGCCCGAAGGCAACGGTATAAGTGCCGGTGAAGGGACCCGAATTTGGTTGCTGCGCATCCGTGCCGCCGGCTGTCGGGTGGCTGGTGTTGCCGCCGCTCAATGCGATGACGGCGACGATGCCGATGACCGCGATCACCGCCGCGATGCTGCTGGCCAGGATGATGAGCTTGCGTTTGCTATTCGGTTGGGGAGCGGTCTCCCTGGGGCCTGTCGACCCGGTGCCGGGCGGAGGGGGGCCGCCGCCCGCAACGCCGGGGGGGACACCAGAGCCTCCGGTTGGGCCGTGGGGGCGGTACTGGGTCGCATCGACGGCTGAGGTGCCCCCACTCGGCGCCGCCGGATAGTAATTGCGCGGCACGCCCGACGGAATCGCCACTCGTTCGGTGTGGACGGGTTCAGGGTCGCGGGTCGAGGCGGACACCGTCGCGGCTTGGCTGACCGCCGCCCGCGCGGCCGCGGCCATCTCGGTCACCGCCGAATAGCGTTGGTCGGGATTCTTGGCCATCCCGGTCGCGATCACCGCGTCAAGCTGAGCCGGTACACCGTTCCGAAGAGCTGACGGCCGAGGCGGCGGCGAGCTCAGATGGCCTCCGATTTGTCGTTCGAGGCTGTTCCCGGGGAAGGGCTGGCTGCCGGTCAGACACTCGTGCAAGACGCACGCGAGGGCGTACGTGTCGATGCGCGGGTCGACTTGCTCGGTGCTCAGTCGTTCCGGCGCCATGTAGGCCCAGCTCCCGATCACGTTGCCGGTACCTGTCATCCGCGTTTCCCCCGCGGCGCGCGCGATGCCGAAATCGATCAGGTAGGCGAAGTCGTCTTCGGTGACCAGGATGTTGGACGGTTTGACGTCGCGGTGCACCAACCCGATCCGGTGCGCATCTCGGAGGGCCGAGGCGACCTGCTCCACGATCTTGACGGCGCGGTCGGGTAGCAACGGCCCTTCGGCGATGAGGGCTTGCAGGTCCCGGCCTTTGATGAGCCGCATGTCGACGTAGAGGCGGCCATCGATTTCACCGAAATTGTGGATCGGTACGACATGGGGATCGTTGAGTCCCGCCGCGGCCAATGCTTCGCGGCGGAATCGCTGCTCGAATGCCGGATCGTTGGCGAGGTTCGCCGGCAGCACCTTCACCGCTACGACGCGCTGGGTTTCGGTGTCGTAGGCCCGCCAGACCTCGCCCATTCCGCCGCGGCCCAGCAACTCGATCAGCCGATATCGACCGAACGGAGTTCCTTCGATCACCAGTCCCCCTCAGCAGCCGTCGCCAAACCCCCAGATTACGGCCTGAAAGCCAAGCTGCGAGGCACACTCAGGGCAAACTCATACACATTCAGGTTTAGCCCATAGAAAGCCACGAATTAGTTCATATAAAGCCAAAGTTCGATGAGTTTTTGGTATAGGCACAACGCTGGCGACGTCTATGAGCAAATCTGAAGTAGCGATCGTTAGAGACTTTCCTTTGGTCTAAGGCAAATGTTCGGCGCAGCGATCCGAGCCGACCAGTATCCGCAGGCCCCGCGGCATGCTGGAATCCAGATATGGCTGCTGCAGCAGAAGAACTCGACGTCGACGGCATCGCGGTGCGGTTGACCAACCGGGACAAGGTGTACTTTCCCCAGCTCGGGTCCAACGGCACCAAGGGCCGTCTAGTCGAGTACTACCGCGCCGTGGCAGGTGGGCCGATGCTGTCCGCGCTGCGGGACCGGCCGACGCATTTGCAGCGGTTCCCGGACGGCATCGACGGCGAGGAGATCTACCAGAAGCGGGTGCCGCAACATCATCCCGACTATCTGGAGACGTGCCGGGTGACGTTCCCGTCGGGGCGGACCGCCGACGCGCTGAAGGTCACCCATCCTGCGGCCATCGTGTGGGCGGCACAGATGGGGACAATCACGCTGCATCCGTGGCAGGTCCGCTGCCCCGACACCGAACATCCCGACGAGCTGCGCATCGACCTGGATCCGCAGCCGGGCACCGGGTTTGCCGAAGCGCGCGCGGTCGCCGTCGACGTGCTGCGCCCGCTGCTCGACGAGCTCGGATTGGTCGGATACCCGAAGACGTCCGGGGGCCGCGGGATCCATGTGTTTCTGCGGATCGCCACCGACTGGGACTTCATCGCGGTGCGCCGGGCGGGCATCGCGCTGGCCCGCGAGGTCGAACGTCGTGCACCGGACGCGGTGACGACGTCGTGGTGGAAGGAAGAACGTGGCCGGCGCATCTTCATAGACTTCAACCAGAACGCACGCGACCGCACCATGGCCTCGCCGTATTCGGTGCGGCGCACCCCGATCGCGACGGTGTCGATGCCGCTGACGTGGGACGAGCTGGCCGGCGCCGATCCGGACGACTACACCATGGCGACCGTGCCCGATCTGGTCAAGCGGCGAGAAGACCCGTGGGCCGCCATGGATGAAGTGGCGCAATCGATTTCGTCGTTACTACAGAAATCCGAGGCCGATGAGGAGCGCGGGCTGGGCGACATGCCATATCCGCCGAACTACCCGAAGATGCCGGGCGAGCCGAAGCGGGTGCAGCCCTCTCGAAATACCGATCTGAAAAGGGAAAACAGGTCGAAGTAGCGCGGTGCGCCAACCCCCAAGAAACGTCGCCCCGGAATGGGAAGGCAACGGGTACGTCGAATGCGTCAGCCGCACGAGCCGAGGCGTTTAGGAGGTGAAAAGTACGCCATTCCCTTGGCGGTCACTACCAGCTGACCAACTACGCTCAACTGAGTCGTATGGGGTTGATCAGTCAAACCACGCAGACACATCCCCACTCAAGGAGTTGCCAAGATCTGTCGCCGTGTGGTTGGGGTGCTCACCGCTTTACTGGTGGCACCCATCGCCCCGTCCCAAGCTCATGCCCAGCCACCGACGCAGTGCTTGAGCAACACCCCCAAGGGCAAGCAGGTCTACATTCCCTGCGATCTGCTCAACGTCCGCGTCAACTATCCACCCGGGCAGCGCTGTCTGGATCTTGGACCGCTTGATCGGTACCCGAAGGATGTGCGTGACTGGTGTGGCTAACGGTAGAGAATCGGGCTGGGCCCACAAGCGGCGAAACTCGCCCGACAACCTGCCGCATGGTTGATGCTCGTACGCTGCGTAAACGCTGCTGAGCATGATCGTTAGCACGGTGGCACCCCGAAGATGCCAGGCGAGCCGAAAAGGGTTCAGCCGTCTCGAAATACCGTGCCGTTGCGAGTCGAGGAGTCACCGCAGGATTCCTGGCATCCGTTTGACTCATCGTCTTTTCACGACGACCTCAGAGCAAACTCCGATCCCCGGGCCGGGACCGCTCATGGTCCCGCTCTCATTCCGAAGTTCGGCAAAGGGCTCCGAAAGCTGGGGTGGGAGCGGATCATGATGCGTGTTCTGTGCAGGCAGCTGGTCCGAAGTCGGGAAAGGCCTGACTGGTGGAGGGCACTCCTTTTGGTCGTCACCGACTGATCGAGTTGTTGGGCCGCGGCGGCATGGGCGGCGCGCATATAGCACCGCCACCGACCGGGTCGCGGCGATCATGGCGCGGCGCGCGAATTCCTCCGACGACGCGCAGTTTCAAGAGACAGTTGCCATCGGTGCGCGACCCGATTCGGCAGCAGCGGGCTTCGACCGCGTGGACGTGTTGTGGCGTCGCGAAGGCCCGCGCCCCCCGGCGTGTTGACTCGCCCCAACCCGCACCGCGGCGGCACCTACGGAGCGGGCGATGAGCCCAGAATCCCCGCAACCGCCGGCCGGCTGGTATCCCGACCCGGCCGGCGGCGGTCGGATACGCCACTTCAACAGAACCCAATGGACGAATGACTACGCCGATGCGGCGCAACAGTCCAATCCGCCGCGGCGGCGCCCGCGCGGGTACGGCCTTTCCGTTTTTGAATAGTACGTTCACCATTCCTTTCACGAACCCCTTTGGCGCACTGTATACCTGACTCATTCCACTTGGCTTGGCCTGGTGAGGTGGATAGTTCCCAGCGGTTTGTCGGACGTGGCCTCGCGAGCCGGGACTCGGTCAACGCCGTGGTGACCGCGCGTGGCCTGGCAAAGATGTACGGTGCTCTGGCCAACAGTGGACGCATCGACGAAACTCAGTTTCTGTCTTCGGAATTGGCGGACGGGCTGCTCGGCAGGATCAGTTGGCGGCCGGACCTGAAGGTGATGGTTCCGATGTCGTTCCACCTCGGCTACCACGGATCACCGGTCCCCGGACTACTGCGGGGATTCGGCCACACCGGTCTGGGCGGCACGATCGGGTGGGCCGATCCGGCTACCCGAAGCTCCTTCGCCTTCGTGCACAACCGGCTCGTCACGCCGATCTTGGTCGACCAGATCCTTTTCGTGCCACTGATTCTGCCGCTGCGGCGCGCCATCGCGGCCGCACACGAGCGCGGCTTCCGCGCGGTACCGCAGTTCGGTGCGCGCTACGAAGAAGTGGGAACGAAAGCCTGAACTCGTTCGCTTCAATCCAACTGCTTCCGCATCGCCAAACCAAGGGCGCCACGTCCTTGACCCACCAGTTGAAAGCCCTTGCGTTCGTACAAGCGAGCCGCGGGGTTCCTCACGTGGACGTTCAAGCCGATCGCGCCGTACCTGCCGGTGCAGCGAATCACCAACTCGTCCAGCAACATGCCGCCGACACCCTCGCCGCGAAACTCGGGTGCGACGGCAATAGTGAGTTCGGGAATAGCAGCCACCAGAAGCGGCGGATCGTGATGAAAGGTCCATGCCGCACCGAGCCTCCGGCCAGTCGCGTCGGTGGCGACGACGACTACGTCGCCCGTGCCGGGCAGCATGCTCTGCGTCTCTTCGGAATCCGGTTCGGGCAACGGCCTATCCTCGATGACGCAGGCATAACGCGCCATTTCGACGATGAAGTCGTCATCGGCTTTGCTAGGGGGGCGTAGCCGCACATCCATGGGCCCGAGCACCTGCCCATCATCCAGGACTTAGCCTGCCGAGCAGACGCAAAAGTACCTCTGGACCGGGGCGTGTCGCGGTGCTTTTGCGTCTGCT
>NZ_DATJYB010000345.1:0-2608 GCF_035499775.1 Mycobacterium sp.
AACGCTTGACGATCTCGGCCGATTCCGGCTCGTAGTCGAACCCGTGCGAGCGGGCCCAGGACCGGCGGCGCCGGCCGTGGTTGTGCCGTCGGTCGAGGTCGACGTACAGCAGCACACCCGCGGTCACGAAACAGAGCGCGGACAACGTGAACCAAAGCGGCACCATTAGCCCTAGCCTATCTGCTGCCGGCGGCGATTCCCGAACTCGCGGCGATCACAACCACGTCACGCGGCCGTGCCCTAGCCCGAGTTTCCGGGCTAGTTCGATCTTGAATTCTGGGCGGTTCCGCGGATAGTGGCTGACCTGCGGCGACATGCCGCGCGGGTGGTTGACTTCGGGCCGAAAGTTGTATTACCTAAATGGGTGACGTCGGTGATCAGCAAGAAGATCGGCGGGAAGACGTACTACTACCTGGCGACCTCGGCGCGGGTGGACGGGCGCCCGCGGATCGTGGAGCAGCGGTACCTGGGTACCGCTGCCGAGATCGAGCGGGCGGTCGACGGCGCCACCGCGATGCCCTCGCGGACAAGGCATCTGGGGTTCGGTGACCTGGCCGCGGCGTGGTCGGTGATCGACCGGCTCGGGGTGATGGGCGTGGTCGACGAGGTCCTCGGGGCGCGGCGATCGGATGCGGGCGCCTCGGTGGGCACCTACCTCGCGTTGGCCGCCGTGAACCGGGTGGTGGCGCCGCGGTCGAAGCTGGCCTTCGCCGACTGGTGGACACGCACCGCCGGGGATCGGCTGGTCAAGCTGCCGGCCGGCGCGGTGGATCATCGCCGGTTCTGGGACGCGATGGACGCGGTCGACGTCGACCGGCTCGACGAGATCGAGGCACGGGTCGCCGCGCGGGTGATCACCGAGTACGGGGTCGACACCTCGTCGATGGCGCTGGACATGACCAACTTCGCCACCTACATCGACTCGACCAACGACAAGGCGCCGATCGCGCAGCGGGGCAAGGCGAAACAGAAACGCTCGGACCTACGGCTGGTCGGGCTCGGTCTGGTCGTCACCCGCGACGGCGGCATCCCACTGCTCAGCCGCGCCTACCCGGGCAACAAGCCGGACGTGACCCAGTTCGCCGCGATGATCGGCGAACTCGCCGCACGGCACCGCGCGCTGGGCGCCGACCCCGCCGATCTGACCGTCGTCTTCGACGCCGGACAGAACAGCGAACCGAACTTCACCACCCTCACCGACGCGCGGCTGCACTACGTGGGGTCGCTGCCACCCTCGGATCACCCCGGCCTGCTGGCCATTCCACGATCGGCGTACCGGCCGGTCGCCGGGTTCGACGGCGTGACCGCCCACGAGGTCGCGGTGACCGCGCTCGGGCTCGATCACCGCGGGGTACTCACCCATTCGGCCGAGCTGCACGCCGGCCAGGCCCGCGGGTTGGATCAGACCCTGGCCAAAGCCGACGCCAAGCTGACCACGATCGCCGAGGCCCTCGCCGGTGGCCGCGGCCGGCGCAACCGCGGCCAACTCGAGGCCGCCGTCGCCAAGATCACCGACCAACGGTGGGTCCGCGACGTGCTGAGCGCCACCATCACCGGTGACACCCCGACCGGCATGCGGCTGTCCTGGCGTGTCGACGAATCCGCCCGCGCCGCACTGCAAGACCGCACCTTCGGCAAACGCGTCCTGATCACCGACCGGCACGACTGGAGCACCGCCGAGGTCGTCGCCGGCTACCGATCCCAATCCGACGCCGAGTTCGGATTCCGCCAACTCAAAGACCCTCACGTCGTGTCGTTCACCCCCATGCACCACTGGACCGAGCAGAAGATCCGGGTGCACACCTTCTACTGCGTGCTCGCCCTGACCGTGGCGCACCTGATGCGCCGCCACGCCCACCAGCACGACCTCGACCTGTCCGTGCCGGCACTGCTCGACGCGCTGGCAGGCATCCAGGAAACGGTCCTGCTCTACCCCGGCGACCGCGGCCGCCCCAAAGCCCGCCGCATCCTCACCGACCGCGACCCCACCCAGCAGCGCCTCTACCAGATCTTCGGTCTCGACCGCTGGGGACCACCACAGTTAGGTAATACGCCGAGCCAACCCGAAAAACATCGATGACCTGCACAAACACACAACAAGATCAACTTATCCAGGAAACTCGGGCTAGAACGTCAGTTCATGTTCCAGGTTTCGCCGTAGGTGGTGACGCTGTCGCCCTGCTTGGAGATCAACCGAGCGAACGGACGCAGCAGCACACCACCGGCGGCACCGGTCACCGTGCCATGCGCATTGCTCACCGACACACCACCGTGTGGACCGGCCACATCCACCGAGAACGTCGCCACTTCCTGAATTCCGGGGCCGTTGCCCAGATCCGCACTGATCGAGGCACCCGGCAGCAGCGGCGGAGTCGTGATCAACGTGCCGGCGGGGTTAAACACCGGCGTCTGGTCGAAGTTGAAGTTCGGCGTGGTGTAACTGAAGTTCAGCCCCACCCCCAGCGACCAGGGGAACCCGATCTGATACCCCAGCTCCAACGTGCCCTCGAATTTGTCGGCACCCGGCCCGGCCACGTCGTAGATCGCCCGACCCGAATGAAACCACTCACGCGTCAGCCGGTTGCGGTCCAACGGAAACACTCCATTG
>NZ_DATJYB010000346.1:0-14872 GCF_035499775.1 Mycobacterium sp.
GATCACATCACCCGACTGACCCGATCCCTGGAACTTCTCCTGCCCGCCATCGTCGCCGACACCTCACTGCCCTACTTTCGGCAATTCCTCGCCCGCGAATCCCTACGCCGCCCCCAAGCCACCGACTCAGCTAACTAAGCACGCTAACGCTCGTCCAGCCACAGCCGCTCGGTCAAATTCTCAAACGTCACCAACACCACCGGATCATCGCGCCGCTTCAGCGCCGACTTACTCATCCGTGCCCGAACCGTCCAACCCTCACGGTGCTGCAGCTCCACCACCAGATTCGCCAGCAAATGGACACTGAACAGCGCGGACAACGCGGCCGGCACTGTGTGGAAGATCTCAGGGAAAGCCAGCCCCGCCAGGCGGTCCTGCTGGTAACCCACCATGTCGGCGAACGCCGTGTTCGCAAACAAGATGGTGCCCTCCTGCGCGATGGCGAGCGTGGGCACCGGAATCCGTTCCAATACGACCACCGCGGGCAAGCGTTCCAGGATGTCCGACGCCGAATCGCCGGACGTCCTATTACGCCGCCGATCGATCCCCTGACCCCCGTGCATGCCAGCGCCGTCGCGGGGGTGGCCGGGTGAGCCCTCGCCACTTAAGCGCGCATCCGCCATGCGTCGCAGGGTAGCAATGCGACCGACCAAATAAAACCGGAAGGATGGAATCTGCAGGTATCCCAAAGGTTGAGACTCGGCCTGGTGTGCTACGGCAAGCGGTCGACCAAGGGTGCGCCTGGTCAGCGATCTCCTTTATGAAGGTGAATTGCGCGCGCTTGAACGATCGAATCCGGACAGCCCGGCGGCGACGTCAAGCACCGGAGCCACGTGGGTGGCCCACCAGGTTTGGTGGTTGGGCTGGGTGGCGCGCTTGTGCCACAAACCGGCAGCATGGTGCAGCCAGGTCAACAGAATGGCAACGCGTTCGTCGACGCGTTCGCTGTCGCAGAAGTCCGCGTCGGCTCGCTCACGGGCGACGCGCAGCGCAGCACGCTCACGGTCTGAGAGGCCACCCACCCGCAGCCGCTCGGCGACGAGTGTGCCCAGATCCGCTCGCTCCATCTGGCAGCTCACTGTCAGGACCATCAGGTACTCGTCGATCAGCGCAGGCTGGCCGGGCCGGGCCCCGCCCCAGTCCACGATGCCGGTGACCGGGCCGCTCGCCCCGCCCATCCGAACGTTGCCGGGCGTGTAGTCGCCATGCGTCCAACTCACCTGGATGCGCCGACCGACCACGGCCTGGCGCAGCATCCCGCCCAGCCGCTCCAGGTGGGGAAGCAGGTGTGGATCCAGCCGGCGGCAAACATCCATCAGAACCGCCACCGGTTCGACGACCCACCGCCGCAAGAAGCAGACGTTGTCGACGACGACGGGCGTGGCAGTCCGCCGGTGCAGCGGCGCGATGGCGCTCAGGGCCGCCGCAGTCAGCTCCTCGACGTGGTTGGGCCGGCCAGTCAGCAAGTCAGCCAGGTCCACTCCCGGCCGATACGACTCGACGCTCACGGTCGTATCGGCGCGCTCGTCGAAGGCCACAATCCGCGGCAGCAGTTCGCGCCATTCGTCGTCGAGGCCCGGGTGGATGGCGAGTTCGGCGAGTACGCGCCGCTGGGTGCGCAATTCGGCGGCCCCGAGCAGGCCGCGGCCCACCTTCAATACCGCCGCGGGCGGCCCCTGCTCGCCGCGCACCAGCAGCGCGACGCTGTCGTCGATGAGGTCGGCAGGAGGCGTGCCCAAGGCGATGTCGATCAGGCCGATCGGGAGTTCCGGGAAACCGCTGACGTCGATCCGCCTCGTGCTCATCGGCCGGCCACCGGCGACTCGATGCGGACAGGCGTCGACCCGCCGTGACCCGATTCGATTGAGGTCGAGGACGAAACGTTGGTCATGTTTCGGTTGCCAATCTGTACGTGAAGAAGAAAGATGTCTACGTTTGGTTCACCTTTGTGGTTCGGCGCCGAAACTTGTTGTGGCGGTGGACCAATCACCGCCGGCCGACCCCGAACCAGTTGTCTGCTGTCCTCCTAAGGTCCGATGCTCCCCCTGACAAGCCGACACAGATGGCGGGTCGCTGCTACGGCCGGGCACCTCGGCGTGGCAATACCTGGGATGCTCTCGCCTTCAGCTTTACATACCAATCCGCTTATTGTAGTCAATTAACAGACTTCCAGTCTACGGAGACCTGTAAAGGATTCGAGAACTCTGGCCGGCGCGGCAGAACAGACCGCCCGGGCGAACGCAGCGTGACGCGGGACGCCGGGGAAGCCCGCTACCGTGGCAACGATGAACGCCGGTGCTGATCCGCTCGAGTTGACCCGCGCTCTGCTCGACAGGACCGCGGTGGTGCGCCATGGTTTCCTCGACGTGTTGGGCGAATCGACGAGCTCTCCGGTTCCGACGTTTGCCCAGCGGGCCATGAACAGCCCCTTCGTGGCGACGGTGTACGAACGGCTGTGGCGTCCGACCTCCTTCTACCTGGCCAGTGGCGTCACCGCCGGGGCCGAGCAGCGCCGCGCGGCATCAGCCCTCAAGCTGCCGACTGCCCAACGATTGCTCGATGTCGCCTGCGGGCCGGGCAACTTCACCGGACCGCTGGCAAAGCAATTGCCGCAGGGGAGCCTGGCGGTGGGATTCGACATCTCCGAGCCGATGCTCAGCCGCGCGGTGCTGGACAACAGCGGGCCGCGCACGTGTTATGTCCGCGGCGACGCCCACATGTTGCCGTTCGACGACGAAACATTCGACGCCGTCTGCTGTTTCGGCGCGCTGTACCTGGTGCCTCAGCCGTTCCGGGTCGCTCACGAGATGGTTCGGGTGCTGCGGCCCGCCGGCCGGATCGCGATCCTCACCAGTTGCGCCGGGCAGGCGGCTCCGATCGAAAAAGCCCTGAAGGCAGGCGCTGGGATGATTGGACTAAAGATGTTCGACCGGAACGACTTCGTCGACCTGTTCTCGTCGGCCGGCCTGGTCGACATCGAGCAAGAGACACAGCGCGCATTGCAGTTCGTCGCCGCCGGAAAGCCACCCGCCAACACCGGGTAAACGTCGCCTGCACGCGCTCAGAATCCGGACACGCCCAGCGTGCGGGCCTTTTCGGGTACTCAGGTGTGACGCGAGTGACCGCTGCGCCGCATTTATGGCCGTCGGGTTACCGGTAAATATGAATGCTCCCGAATATCCTGCGGCCCGCACCGACCGGGCGTTATAGTCGCGGCTATTACGCGGGCGTCAATACAAAGTTGTCAGACGTTCCGCCGGGCTCATTGGGTTAGGGGATCCCGTTGATCGTGGCTGTTGAGTGGTTACCTCGCACGCCCGGGTGCCCTTTGCCGGGCGATCCGGTTCGGTCGAGCGCGGGGTGGGGAGCCGAGATTGCCTGACGACCTTCCGACGCTTCTGCACGTACTGGCGGCCGGATCCTCGTCCGACCGGCTCGCATACCTATTCCTCCCAGACGGGACTTCAAACACCGAGATCCGGTGGACCTACGCCGACGTCGCCGCGCAATCGGCGGCGTTCGCCGCACATCTGGCCGACCGGGGCGTCCGGGCCGGCTCCCGCGTGGTGCTCGCGGTAAATCCCAGCCTGGAGTTCATCGCGGCGATGTTCGGCATCATGCTGCTCGGCGCCGTCCCAGTGCCCAGCTTCCCTCCCTTGAGGCCACGGGAGCTCGACAGGTTCCACGCGATCACCGTCGACTGCGCGCCCGACGCGATCGTGATCGACGCGATGTTCAGCGCGACGATGGAGACCCTGCAGGAACGCCTCCGGCCGGCGGGCCTGGATCCCCAGCTCTGCTACCCCGACGAGCTGCCGTCCTGGCCGGCCGCCGACCTCCCGACCGTTCAGGCCGGCCCCGACGACCTCGCGCTGATCCAGTACACGTCCGGCTCGACGGGAATTCCCAAGGGCGTCTGCCTCACCCACGACAATCTGGTGAGCAACTGCGAAGCGATCATGCGCAACATGGGCCCGAACCCGGACCGCGTCATCGTGTCCTGGCTGCCGCCGTACCACGACATGGGGTTGATGGGAACGATCCTGTACGCCTTCTACCACGGCTGGCCACTGATACTGATGTCGCCGTTGAACTTCATTCAGGAGCCGCGGCTCTGGTTGAAGGCGATCTCCGACTACCGGGCAGTCACCACCGTCGGACCCAACTTCTCGGTCGACATGTGCACCGACGCGATCAACGCCGGCGAAGCCGAAGGCCTGGACCTGTCCACCCTCACCGAGTGGTACTGCGGCGCCGAGCCCGTCAGCATCGACACGCTGACGCGGTTCGAGGAGGCGGCCGTGCCGCTCGGGTTCAATCCGAAAACCATGCTCCCCTGCTACGGCATGGCCGAGGCGACGCTGTTCGTCTCGGGCAAGCGTCGCGGGACCCGCTGGCACACCGAACGCGACCCGCAGCCCGACGGCGACGGCCGCGACCTGGTCAGCTGCGGCGACGTGGACGCCGGCCACACGGTCCGGATCGTCGACCCCGTCAGCCTGCTGCCACTGCCGGACGGCGGGACCGGCGAGATCTGGGTAACCGGGCGCAGCGTCGCCGTCGGCTACTACAACCGCGAGGACGTGACCCGCGAGGTGTTCGGAGCCCAACTCCCCGGCGACGACCGGCGCTACCTGCGCACCGGCGATCTGGGCTTCCTCCACGACGGCGAGCTCTACATCAGCGGCCGCATCAAAGACCTGATCATCGTCAACGCCCGCAACATCTACCCCCAGGACGTCGAGGCGGCCGTCGGGCGCGCGGCTCCGAGTATCCGTCGGGCGGTGGCGTTCTCGATGTCCGCTCAAGGTTCCGAGCGCCTCGTCGTCCTCGCCGAAGCCGGCCAAGGGGACGACCCAGACGACCAATTCGAGGCGATCGTCGAAGCGATACGCACCAATGTGACGGCAGAGTTCGGCGTCGGGCCCGACGTCCACCTGTGCGCGAAACGAACCATTCCCACCACGACGAGTGGAAAACTCCGCCGCCAGGAGGCCAAGCGGATGTTCCAGTCGGGCGAGGTGACCGTGATGCACGCCGACCGACGAGCGATGGAGTACACGGGATGAGCACCGACGCCGCAGAATCACGAACCCGGGCCGATCGCACCGAACCCGAACGCGACGTGCTCGCCTCGCGTCTCGCCTACCTGACCGTCGGCCTGCCGACGCTGGGCACGATAGGTGCCGTCGCGTACGCGATCTACGACGGGTTGACGGTGACCGACGTGGCCTTGTTCCTGACCATGTTCGTGATCACCTCGCTGGGCGTGGAAGCGGGCCTGCACCGCTACTTCACGCACCGCTCTTTCGAGGCGTCCGAACCGGTGAAAGTCTTTCTCGGCGTGGCCGGTTCGATGGCCGCCCAGGGACCGATCATCTTCTGGGTCGCCAACCACCGGCTGCACCACGCCTTCGCCGACACCGACCGCGATCCGCATTCGCCGAAACCGCGCGGACCGGGCTTGAAGGGTCGGGTAAAAGGGTTGTGGCACGGCCATCTCGGCTGGCTGTTCACCGTGAAGAAGATCGACTGGAGTCGGCACACCCGCGACTGGCTGGCCGACTACCGCGTCGTATGGATCAATACCGCGTACTTCTGGCTGGTGCTGCTCGGCATCGTGGCCCCGGGCCTGATCGGCCTGGCGGTGACGCAGACGCTGCACGGCTTCGTCGGCGGCGTCCTGTGGGGCGGTTTCGCGCGCATCTTTGCGCTGGACCACTCGGTGTGGGCAGTGAACTCGCTCGGCCACACGATCGGAAACCGCGAGTTCGACGTGCGCGACGGGAGCCGCAACATCGGGGTGCTGGCGCCGCCCACGATGGGCGGGTCCTGGCACAACAACCATCACGCCCGGCCGGTGCTGGCGCAGACCCGTCAACACTGGTGGCAACTCGACCTGGCCGGGGAGTTCATCAGGTTGCTCGACCATGCCGGACTGGTGCGAAACGTCCGATATGCCAATTCTTCTGAGCGCAAAGAGGTGGGGCAGTGACAACCATGAAAGCCACAGGCACCACCGACGAGTCGCTGCTGCGCGCGATCGTGCAGCTCGACCCGAGGAGTGCCCGCGCCAAAAAGGTGGTCGCGGGGGCCACCATCGGGGTGCCGACCATCGGGTTCGCCATCGCGATCTACCTGATGATCATCGGCAAGGCCACCGCCCTGGACTACACACTGTTCGCGGTGTTCTACGCGATCCACATCTTCGGCGTGACGGTCGGCTACCACCGTTACGCAGCGCACAAGTCCTTCAAGACATCTCCGTTCTTCGAGGGCGTGCTGATGATCACCGGATCGATGGCGCTGGAGGGCCCGGTGCTGCACTGGACGGCAACCCACCGCCGCCACCACCGGTACGCCGACGAGATGGGTGACCCGCATTCGCCGCACTTGAGCGGAGACGGTTTCCGGGGAGCGATGAAAGGCCTTTGGTACGCCCACATTCCGTGGATGCTGAGCGACCAGGAGTCACGGCTCAACGTCTTCGCGCCGGACGTGCTGCGCAACCAGCGCCTCTACTTCTACAACCGGACCTATCAGATCTGGGCGCTCACCGGACTGCTGCTGCCGGGCGCTCTCGGGTGGGCCATCGGCGGCACGCCCTGGGCCGCGTTCTCCGGCTTCATCTTCGGCGGCCTGGCGCGGGCCTGCGCTGCCAACCAGGCGATGTGGTGCGTCGGGTCGATCAGCCACATGGTCGGGTCGCGCCCGTTCGCCAACCGCGACGACAGCGCCAACAACTGGCCGGTCGCCTTCCTGACCTTCGGCGAGGGCCTGCAGAACAACCACCACGCCTTCCCGGGCGCCTACCGGCACGGAATGCGTTGGTGGGAACCGGATATGAGCGCCTGGATCATCTACGGCCTGTCCAAGGTGGGCGTCGTGTGGGACCTGCACATGCCGCCCAAGAAGACGATCAACAACAAGTTGCGGCGAAACAGACTCAACAACGCGAATCCCCAACTGCCCCGAGATATCACAGAAGAGGTTTGACCATGTTCGGAAAACAGAACCCGCAGATCGAGGGACCGCTCACCTACGACTCGTTGCGGTCGTGGATGGTGGAGGACCTGGCCCGCCGGTTGCGTTGTGCCCCAGAGGACATCGACACCACCAAGCCGTTCGACGCGCTGGGCCTGGACTCGCGTAACGCCGTGCAGATTTCGGGTGCGCTGCAGAAGGTGGTCGGCAAGCGACTGTCCCCGGCTGTGCTGTTCGACCACGAGACCATTGACGCCCTGGCCGACTACCTGGCCGGCGAGCTGCAGATTCCGGGCCGGACGGGCGGTCTTGACCCAGTTCCCTGATCCCCCGGGCGGGGAGTTCGCCATCCCCTCGGTGGTGCGCGAACGTGCCAGCCTGGTGCCCAACGGACCCGCGTTCACGTTCGTCGACTATGCCGCCGATCCCGCCGGCGCCAAGGAGACGCTGACCTGGTCGCAGCTCTACCGTCGCTCCTGCGGTGTGGCCCAGGCGCTGGGCCGCAGCGGCTCGAAGGGCGACCGGGCCCTGATCGTCGCGCCGCAGAGCCTCGACTACATCGTGGCGTTCGTCGGCGCGCTGCAGGCCGGAATGGTCGCCGTGCCGCTGTCGGTGCCCCAGCTCGGCGAGCACGACGAGCGGACCAGCTCGGTGCTGGCGGATTCGACGCCGACGGCCGTGCTGACGACGTCGGCGGTATCCGCCGGGATGCAGCCCTACCTGCGGGGCATCGGGCCGGCGCCGGCGGTGATCGAGGTCGACCTGCTCGACCGGGTGGCCCCGACCAAGTTCACCCGCCATGACCTGAGCGACTTGAACGATCAGGTCGCCTACCTGCAGTACACGTCGGGGTCGACGCGCACGCCCGCCGGGGTGATGGTCTCGCACCGCAATCTGGCCGCCAACTTCGAGCAGGTAATGCGTTGCTACTGGGGCGATTCCGACAAGGCCGCGCCGACGGACACCACGATGGTGTCGTGGCTGCCCTTCTACCACGACCTCGGGTTGTGGATCGGGGTCAGCTCGCCGATGCTGGCCGGCTTGCATTCCGTGGTGTTCAGCCCGATGTCATTCCTGATGCGCCCGGCCCGCTGGCTGCAGCTGATGGCCGCCTACCCCAAGGTGTTCACCCCGGCCCCGAACTTCGCGCTGGACCTGGTGCTGCGCCGGGTCACCGATAAGGATCTCGTCGGGCTCGACCTCAGCGACGTCGGGCATGTGATCAGCGGAGCCGAGCGGGTGCACGCCGCGACGCTGCGTCGGTTCGCGGATCGGCTGGCACCCTGCGGTCTACGCCCCGAGACGCTGTGCCCGTCCTACGGTTTGGCCGAGGCGACGGTGTACGTGGCGGCCAGCCCGGCCGAGACCTACCCGAACGTCGCGCATTTCGACACCGAGAAGCTGGCGGTCGGTGTCGCCGAGCGTTGTGCGGGCGGGACCGACCAGGGCTTGGTCGGCTACGCGGTGCCGGAGTCGCCGTTGGTCCGCATCGTCGACCCGGAGGCCAGGACCGAGCTGCAGGCCGGAACCGTCGGCGAGATCTGGGCGCACGGCGACAACAACGCGCTGGGCTACTGGCAGCGGCCCGACGAGACCGAGCGGACCTTCAAGGCTCGTCTGGTCGACCCCTCGGCGGGTACGCCCGAAGGCCCGTGGCTGCGCACCGGCGACCTGGGCGTGATCAGCGAGGGCGAGCTGTTCATCATGGGCCGCATCAAGGACCTGCTGATCATCTACGGCCGCAACCACTACCCCGACGACATCGAGGCGACGGTCGGCGACATCACCGGCGGCCGCGTCGCAGCGATCTCCGTCCCCGGCGACCAGGGTGAGCAGCTGGCGGTCATCGCCGAGGTGCTGCCCGACGGCTTCTCCGCCGACGAGGTCGCCGAGGAGGTGGAAGCGCTTGAGCGCGCGGTCATCTCGGCGGTGTCAACCGGCCACGGGGTCCGGGTGGAGGCATTCCTGCCGGTCCCGCCCGGCTCGCTGCCGCTGACCACCAGCGGCAAGGTCCGGCGCGCCACGTGCGTCGAGATGTACCGCAGCGGTGGGTTTGTCAGGGTCGACGCCGACGACGAGTTCGACGACGAGGCCGCTGCCGGCGCCGACGACGTGCTCGTCGTCGACGGGCGCAACCACTGCCCGGACGACATCGAGGCCACCATCAGCAAGATCACCTCAGGGCAGGCCGCTGTGATTTCGGTGCCGCGCGATCCGGACGAGGAGTTGGTCGCGATCGTCGAACTCACCACGGAGCAAACGGGTTCCGCCGACGGACCGACCCCCCGGTTGCGCGCGATCAAGCGGGACATCATGTCGGCGCTGTCGACCTCGCACGGGCTGCGCGTCACCGATCTGGTTCCGGTGCCGCCCGGGGCGCTTCCGGTGGCCAGTGGCGGCAAGGTGCGGCGGTCCGCGTGCGTCGAGCGCTACCGCAACAACGAGTTCAAGCGTCTTGACGTGTCGGCGAACATGCTCGACGACACCTGGTAGGGCTTGGTTCAGCAGGCGGGCGATCCCACCTGTCACTTCCGTCACCGCGCGCACGTTGACTCATACCGTCGCGCTGTCGACGCGGCCTGGCGTAGCGAGAGCGCGGCCGACAAATCTACGACCGGGTCAGCAGCAACTTGTACGCGGTTGCGCTGATGTTCGCCGCCCGCCACACCCAGACCGGCGTGCCACGCCAGCCCACCGGCTATCAGCGACGAATTCCGTTGTCGCGCAGAGGCGGACAAAAGGACATCCACCTCACAGCGCGGCGGCCACCAGCTGGTCGGCGAGCCGCGCGCCAAGCGAGGCCACTCCCCCGCCGCGGCTGAGCTCCATCGCCGAGATCTGCACGTCCAGCGCGACGTTGACCCTGGTGCGCAGCTCGGCCGCCATCAGCGAGTCCAAGCCGAGTTCGGTCAGCGGGGCGTCCCGGTCGACCATTTCGGCGGGCACACCCAACACCGCGGCCAGCTGTTCGCAAAGCAGGTGGGTGACCGCTTCGGCCCGCTCCTCGCTCGACATCGCCGAAAGTTCGGCGCGCACCGACCCGCTGGCCTCGTCGGCGACCTTGGCCGCCTTGACCTGCTCGGCGAATCGCGCAGTGCCTGACGACGTCGGGTACAGCGCACCCCACACCGCCCAGTCGACGTCGGCGATCGCCGCCTGCACTGGGCGCAGCCCGATCGCCACGTCCAGATACGCGCAGGCGGCGTCCAGGGCCAGCGGATGCACGCCGTTGAGCGCCAGGAACGCGGCGAGCTGCTCGCTGGTCGCGGCCATGCCTCCCTCCAGCGATCCCCAGTTCACCGACAGCGCCGGCAGTCCACGGCTCGCTCGGTACTGGGCCAGCGCGTCGAGCGCCGCATTGGCTGCCGCGTAACTGGTCTGCCCGATGGTCCCGGCCTGGCTGGTCACCGAGCTGTAGAGCACAAAGTGGTCGAGCTCGGTGCCTGCCAACGCGTCGTGAAGGATGTACGCGCCCTTGGTCTTTGGCGAGAGCACTGTGTTCAGGCCCTGCCGGGTGAGCTTGGTGACCGGCTCGTCCGCCAGGACGCCGGCAGCGTGGAACACGCCGCGCAGCGGCGGCCCGTCGGACAGCCGGGCCAGCAGCGCGTCCACGCTGGCCCGGTCGGCCACGTCCAGCTGCTCGACGCGCACCTCGGCGCCACCGGCCCGCAGCGCCTCCACCGCGGCCTGCTGCTCGGGGCTGGCGGCACCACGCCGACCCGCCAGCACAATGCAGCCGGCACCCTTGGCGGCCAACCACTTTGCCGTGGCCAGGCCGAAGTCTCCGAGCCCGCCGGTGACCAGATACGCCGCGTCCGAACGGATTTCGGTGACCGGCCGGGCCGGCTTGATCGGCGGCTCCGGCTCGTTGAAGTCCAGCACGATGCGGCCCAGATGGGTCGAGCGGGCCACCTGGCTGAAGGCATCCGCCAGCTGCGACACCGGCATGATCCGGGTGGGCAGCAGCTCGTACTCCCCCGCCCGCAGCGACGCCAGAACTTCGCGACTTACCTGCTGCGCCAGGTCTTTTCGGTGGGCCATCATGCGATCCATGTCGACGGAGATCAGCGACAGGTTCTTGTTGAAGACCCCCATGTCGATCAGCCGGCCGCCGAAGATCTCGGTCTTGCCGACTTCGACCACCCGGCCGAACTCCGCGGCCGCCTCCATCAGCGCCAGCACCGCCTCGCCGGGAGCCGAGTTCAACACGACGTCCACGCCGTGCCCCCCGGTGAGCTGCTGGACCTCTTCCACCGCCGACAGCGACCGGGAGTCGATGACGTGCTTGGCCCCGAGCGTGCGCAGCAGGTCGGCGCGCTCCGGGGAGGACGCGGTGGCGATCACCTGAGCACCCGCCTTGGCGGCGACCTGCACGGCGGCCATGCCCACGCCGCCGGCGCCGCCGGCCACCAGCACCCACTCGCCGGGCTGCACCCGGGCCGCGTGCTTGAGCGCGTACTGCGCGGTCATGAACACCACGACCGACCCGCACGTCTCCAACGACAGGCCGTCGCCGGGTTCGAAGGCACCCGCGTCATGTCCGACCGTGATGTAGCGGCGGGCCATCCCCGGGACGCTCACGAATCGGGACTCGCCAACCGTGAACCCGCTGACCCCGGGACCGATCCGGGTGACGACCCCCATGCCCTCCATCCCGAGTTCCGTGCCGAACCAGGTGCCGGCGAGCTCGGCCTCACCGAGCACACCGAGGATCTTCATCGGATCCTTGAAGTTCAGGCCGATGCCATCCATCCGGATTTCGATCTCACCGGGCCCGGGGGCGCGCCGCGGGATCTCCCGCAAGAAGAGGTCGGAGAGTCGTCCGGGGGGCGCTTCCATCTCGAAGTTGGTGTCCAGGTCGTCCAGCGGCTGGGATTCTTCGAGAGGTTCCAGGCGGCCGGACAGGCTGGACTGGTTGACGATCACCTTCCGCACGTCGTCGCGCAGGGCCACCTCGTCCGCGTCGTCGCTCGCGTAGGCCTCGGTGACCAGCGATTCCAGCACGACGGTGGACAGCTGGCCGGCGTGATCGACGTCGACGATCCGCCAGCTCAGGTTCGGCTGCTCGTTGCGCAGCACCCGGCGGGCGCCGACCAGGGCGGCCGCCGCCAAGTCCGGCTCGTTCTGGTCGCCCGGCACCTGCACCGCGCCGCGGGTGATCACCAGGCCGTGCATCGGCAGGTCCGAGCCGCCCAGCAGCGCCTCGTCCTGCACGTTCTGCATCGCGCGGGCCGACCCGCCCAGCATCGCGGGCAACTCGCCGACGCGCGCCATCGGGTCCCGCGCCGAGCCCTCCTCTGCGACCGCGATCAGGGTGACGATCATGGGGCGGGTGTCGTCTCCGTCGGCCGCCAGCAGCCGGCGCAATTCGGCCTCGACTTCGGCGCAGATCTGTTCCGGATCGTCGCCGCGGACCGTGAGCACGCCCTCGGTGCCGCGTTCGGTCGCGTAGTCGCGGGCCCACGAGGTGGACTGCTCACCGGCGGCGATCAGCAACATCCGCTCGCCGGCCAGCGCGGTGGCCTTCGCGGCCGTATGCCGGGGCGGCCGCTCCTCGAACACCGGCTCCATCCACAGCCGTTCCAGCTCCTCGAGCACCGGCCGCGACGGCGTGATCGGCCGGAACTGCACCCGGTGCAGTTCGACCAGGACTTCACCGTTGGGGTCGGTGATCACGACGTCGGCGACCAGCGCGGCCTCTTTGGGCTCCGGCGCGAGGCGGGTGACGCCGACCAGCACCTGGTCGGTCAGCGGCGCGAACTGGCGCACGTGCTTCATCCCGGCCGGAACCACCGCCCCCACGGCGCCGGCGTCGGCACCTTCCAGCACAGCCACGCACTGCAGGGCGGCGTCCAGCACCGCCGGGTGGGCCTGGTGGTTGGAGGTGGCGACGCCGGTGTCGGTGGCGTCGACCCGAACCACCGCCCGGTCCTGGTCCACTTGCGCATCCACGATCCGACGGAAGGCCGGCCCGTAGGCCAGACCCCGCTCGGCCAAACGCGGATAGAGCGCATCGGCGGTCACGGTCGTCAGGTCGGTGAGCTCGGGCAGGCTCAGCGTCGGCCGGATCGCGCCGTCCACGACGCGCCCGTGCGCGTGCCCGGTCCAATTGGCCTCCGGGTTGGTCCGCGAACTGATCGTGAACCGCCCACTGGCGGCCTCCACGCTCAGGCGCAGCGTCGGGACTTCGGTGGCCTCCACCACCAGCGGACTGACGAACCGCACGTCGTCCAGCGCCGGGGCGGGCTTTCGGGTCAGCTGGGCGGCCGCGGCGAGCGCGGCATCGACGTAGGCAGTGCCGGGCAGCACCACCAGGCCCGCGACGACGTGATCGCGCAACCAGGGCAGCCGGGCCGTCGCCAGCTCGGTCCGCCATTCGGGCTGACCGGCGTCGACCGGGTCGCCGGGCAGCGCGAGCGCACCGCCGGTGCCCAGATGGAAGTCGGTGGCCGCCTGTTCCATCGACCACATCCGCTGCCGCTGAAAATGGTGCACCGGCAGGGGGCGGTGCGGCGCGACGCCGTCCGACGCGCCGGGAGCGCGTTCGCTGTCCAGAGCACCGACGACGTAAAGGTCGGCCAGCGCGGTCCGGATGCTGGCCCGGTCGTCGGCGTTGCGGCTCAGGGTGCCGATCGAGGTTCCCGTCTCACCCTTGCGAAGCAGGACCTCCTTGATGTTTCCGGACAGCGTCGGATGCGGGCCGATCTCCAGGAACACCCGATGGCCGGCCTCGACCAGCGCGTCCACCGCGTCACCGAATCGCACTGGGCGACGGACGTTTTCGGGCCAGTACTCGGCGCCCCAGTCCGGCCCGGTGACCTGGGCGGCGGTCACCGTCGAGTACAGCGGACAAACCGGCGTGCGTGGGGTCAGGCTGGACAGCTCCTCGCGCAGCGCGGGCAGGATCGGGTCCATCAGGTGCGAGTGGTAAGGCACTTCCACCCGTAGTTTCCGGACGAAGATGCCTTCGTCGGCCAGCGTTTCGTCCAGTTCGGCGATCGCCTCGTGGGTACCGCCCAGCGTCACACCGGACTCGCTGTTCACCGCCGAGACGCAGACATCCTGCCGACCGCCGATCCACTCCTGCACCTCCTCCTCGCTCAGCCCCACCGCCAGCAGCCCGCCCGAACCGGCGGTGGTGGCCTGCAGCCGCGAGCGGTGGTAGCTGACCTTGACGACGTCCTGCAGGCTGAGCATGCCGCTGACGTAGGCGGCGCTCACCTCGCCGACGCTGTGCCCGACGATCGCGCCGGGCCGCACGCCGTAGTGGGCGAGTTCGGCGGTCAGGCCGACCTGGACGAGGAAGTTCGCAGGTTGGGCGACCTCGGTGCGGGTCACCCGGGAGTCGGCTTCGTCTTTGCGCAGCTCGTCGATGATCGACCAGCCGGTCAGGTCGCGGAAGGCCTGGTCGATCTCGGCTGCGGCCTCGGCGAACGGCCCGTCCGCCTCCAGCAGGTCGCGACCCATGCGCCACCACTGCGGACCCATCCCGCTGAACACGAAGACCGGCGCACTCCCGTCGTTGATCGCGCGGCCGCCGGCGACCGATCCGTCGGCCACCGCCGCGAGCCGGGAGCTCAGGTCGGCGCGGTCGCTGAACGGCACGGCGAACCGATAGTTGTGCTGGGCCCGCCGCGACCACATGCCGTCGGCCAAGGCCGCCGGGTCCACCGTCGGGTCGGTGACCAGCGGAAGCAACTCGCGGGCCAGCGCCCGCGCGCCGGCGTCGTTGCGTCCGGAGATCGGTAGTACCTGGGCCGGCGCCTGCCGCACGCCCGATTCGGCACGTTGCGGTGCCTCCACCAGGATCGCGTGCGCATTCGCGCCGCCGTACCCGAACCCGTTCACCGAGGCCGCGGCCGTCTCGTACCCGGCCGGGAAGGGCTCG
>NZ_DATJYB010000347.1:0-13254 GCF_035499775.1 Mycobacterium sp.
CCCTTCATCTGGGGTGCCGGTATGACCACGATCAACGAGATGGCCGAGACCGCCAAGGCGGGCCAATTCATGTGGATCGACCGCGGCAGGCACATCATGGACTTCGTCCACGTCGGCAACCTCGCCCACGCCGTCGAACGAGCCCTGGCCCACGGTCGCCCCGACGGGATCTACTACGTCACCGACGGCACCCCGATGCCGATCCGCGAGTTCCTCACTCCCCTGCTGGCTACTCAGGGCATCGACCTCAGCGGCAGTCGCAGTGTTCCCTACGCCGTCGCCGCCCCCTTCGCGGCAACACTGGACCGCGGCTACCGATTGCTGCGACGCCCCAAGCCACCGGTGCTCACCAACTGGCTCGTCACCTTCTTGGGCCGCGACCGCAGCTACGACATCACCGCCGCACGGCGCGACCTCGGATATACCCCCGAAGTCAGCGTGGCTGATGGGCTCGCAGAAATGACCGCGCCTCGCGGCGCCGACCGACGTGGCTGACGGCCGAACACGTTACGGCTTCGGGGCGCCGTCGTCTGTGGGCTTGAGGCGCTGCACCAGCCGCAGTTGTCGGTCCTGGGGGCCTGGCGCCCAAAGCCCGATCACGATTGCACTACCGGCCACCAGCAGCGCCAGCGTGAGCAGCGAGGCATCCATGGCGTCGACGAATGCCGCTTTGCTGTATTCGCGGAGTTGGTTGCCCGCAGGACCCAGGCGTCGGGCGACTTCGAGCGCCTGACCCAACGATGCGGTGGCGGGGCCTCGCACCGGCGAGGGCAACTGGGTCAGTTTGGGGGTCAACGCCGTGGTGTAGTGCGCCGCCAGGATGGACCCGGCAAGCGCGATGCCGAGCGCGGCGCCGATCTCTCGGGTGGCGTCGTTGACCGCCGACGCTACACCCTGCTTGTCGTCGGGGACGGTCGTCATGATGGCGGATGTCGTTGGCGCGGTGCATAATCCGATGCCCGTGCTCATCACGAGCATCGGCCAGGCGATCTCCCAGTACGACGAATTGGTTTTCGCGCCGAGCATGCAGAGCAGTCCCAACGCGATCAGCACCAGTCCGACGAACACCACTGCACGCAGCCCCACGCGCGGCAGATACCAGAAGGACAGCACCGACAGCACCAGCATCGGCCCCATGATCGGGGACAGCGCGAACGCGGTCTTGATCGGGCTGTAGCCAAGGATCAGCTGGGTGTACTGCATCAGCAGATACATGTAGCCGAACATGGAGATGAAGAAGACGGTGATCGTCGCGGCGCCAGTGGCGAACACCGGCACCGCGAACAGCCGGACATCCAACAGGGGATGACGGCGGCGCAACTCGACGAAACCGAAGGCCGCGCTCAACGCCAGCCCCATGCCGATGCACCCCAGCACCCGTGGGTGGGTCCAGCCACGCGCCGGCACCTCCAAGATGCCGAAGACGAGGGCAGCCACGGCGGCCGCGCTGATTACCGCGCCCAACCAATCGAGCGGCTTGGGGTTGACCTCTTTCGAGCTCGCGATGGTCAGCGTGAGCACGAACAGACTCAGCGCCGCGCCGGCGAATGCCCAGAATATGGAGTGCCAGGACCAAAGGTGCAGCAGGCCGCCGGACCCGAGCATCCCGACGACGGCGCCAGACCCGGCGGCACCGGCCCAGATACCCACCGCCTTGTTGCGTTCGTCCTTTGGGTGGGCTGCGGTGATCAACGACAGCGTGGCCGGAAGGACGAACGCTGCACCCGCGCCTGCGACCCCGCGAGCGGCGATGAGCTGCAACGGATTCGACCAAATTGCCGGTGCCAGCGATGCGGCGCCGAAGATCGCAAGGCCGAATAACATTGCGCCGCGTCGGCCGTAGCGGTCGCCGAGTGCTCCGGCGGGCAACAACAGGCACGCGAGCACGAGGGTGTAACTGTCAATGATCCAGGTGAGCTGGGTCTGTGTCGCCGATGTGGCTTTCGCGATGTCGGGCAGCGCCGTATTCAGGGCGACCATCGAGGAAATGACCAGCAGCGTGCCCAGGCACGCCACGGTGAGCAACCACAAGCGCCTGCGTCTGGACAGGCCGCCAAGCACGAAGTCGTCGCGACTGCTCGGCCGAATCAGGGTGTGTACCACGCGCTACTCCCCCCCGGGAGGCATCGATTGAGACTTACGGTCTCAGACAGAGACTAACAGTCTTGGTCGGGACTTGCATAGGAGGTGATGCGCCCCACCAAGGTTGCTGAACATGTGTCGAACTGGGTCTCGCGCCGCGCGCGTGATTGCTCGACGTCATCATTAGTCTCGACAGGGCGGCCCGACCGCCCTTGGAAAAGACCTGGCTGGTTCATATTTCGTTGAACTGATCGGTTGACGGTCGAGCCGAAGTGAGTGCTTGCGGTTGCGCGCCCGGTACCGAGGGCGCCGCAATCGCGTTAGCTGAAGATCACGCAGGCGGGTTTTGTTGAGGCCGCCTTCTCAGCTGCGGCTGAGGTGCGCACGGATCGCCGAGATCGTGGCGACGATCGCGTCGGCGCTACCGCCGCCGAACGGGGCGACACTGGCGAAGCCGTGCGTCAGGGCATCGAACTGCCGGTGGTCGACCGCGACACCTGCCGAACGTAACTTTGCCGCGTATTGATTGCCCTCGTCACGCAGCGGATCGAATCCCGCGGTGAGCACCAGCGCCGGCGCCAGGCCCGACAGGTCGGCCGCCCTGAGCGGCGATACCCGCGGATCGTCAGCCGCGACATCGGATGCCCCCAGATAGAGATCGATCATCCAATCCGTATCGCGCCTCGACAGAAAGAACCCTTCGGAGAACAGCTTTCGCGACTGCGTTTGCGCGGCCAGATCGAGGACCGGATAGAGCAACATTTGCAGCGCCGGCTGGGGCAGGCCCTCGTCGCGGCTGTGCAGTGCGACCAGGGCCGCCAGATTGCCACCTGCGCTGTCGCCCCCGACGCCGATTCGGGACGGGTCGGCACCCAACTCGGCAGCGTGTCCGAGTGCCCATCGGTAGGCCCCGACGCAGTCGTCGACAGCGGCGGGCGCCGGGTGCTCGGGCGCCAACCGATAGTCCACCGACAAAACATGGATTGCAGCGTCCCTGCAGATCATCCGGCACAAACCGTCATGTGATTCGATGTCGCCCACGACAAAACCGCCGCCGTGAAAAAAGATAAGCAGCGGGGCCGCGCCTGCGGTGGCAGGTTGGTACTGGCGCGCCCGCAGTGGGCCGTCGGAACCAGGAATCGTTAAGTCTTTGGCAGATAAGGTGATTCGCGCTCCCATCACCGCATGCGAGCTGCGCA
Source organism: Mycobacterium sp. (assembly GCF_035499775.1). Taxonomy (GTDB): domain Bacteria; phylum Actinomycetota; class Actinomycetes; order Mycobacteriales; family Mycobacteriaceae; genus Mycobacterium. The sequence goes on from NZ_DATJYB010000347.1 coordinate 3,282, forward strand.
TCAGGTTGCGGGCGACTGCCAGGTCGCCCGAAGCCGAAAGGCCCCCGGTGCGGGAGCGTCGTTGGGCGGCCAGCATCAGTTGAAGCGTAGGGTCTAGCGTGTTTCCGTCGATGGTGATCGTTCTGCCCCCGACGAGAAGACGCGTCAGCCACGGCGGCATCCATGGCATGACGCTGGTGCCGACGCGAAGCGCCGCGTTGGTCACCGCGAGGGGGCGGGCTTTGGGCCCGTTGTGCGCCAAAGACTCCCCCTTGGTGGTGCTGCCCATTTCTCGACTCGAAGAGCATGGTAGTTGCGAACGTATATTTGGTTCAAGCAGATTTCGATATCGCCAGCCAGAGTCAATCTAGCTGCTATGACGTCATGTCAGGCAGAAATCTAGATACAAATATTTGGTCTCACATTGCCCGGACCGATGAAGAGGCGGCCTCGCTTCACCGCGCCGAGCGGACTGCGCCTCGGCCGCACTATTCCTTTGTCGGTACGTCCGGGTTCGGCGCTGAGGGCAGTCCGAGAATTTGCGCAGCCTCATCGGGCGTTGCAGCGGCCCGGCCAAGCTGTTTGCAGAGGTTGGCGGCCTCGGTGACCAATTCGACATTGGTCGGGTTGCGGTCGCCGCGATAAAACTCGAGTCCCAGGTGCAGGTGCCCGCCGCGTTCGAGCGCGAGTTTGGCCATCGGGTGGGTGCCCAGGTCGCCGCCGACGACAGAGACGGCCCACGGTATGTCGCATCCGTCCAGGAGTTCCAGGTAGGCGTCAAGCGCGCGCTGTGTCGGAGGCAGCCCGAATGGCGCTCCCAAGTAGCCGTCTTCGGTGGAGAAGTAGAGCTTGATCATCGCCCCTTGGGGCAACTTGCCCGCTCGCCACCACGCGAGCGTGGTCCGCAGGAAGCCCGGTTCGTAGATGGCCAGACTGGGGCCCAGTTTCGCTTCGCGACAAATGTCGAAGGCGCGGCTGATCGTTTGAAATGAGTTGCTGTAGACCAAATTTCCCGCAGGTATGCCGTCGGCATCGGTGCCGCCGAGATTGACCGACCCGGGATCGGTGAGCCCGACGCGTATCCCGGCCGCGGCGAGTGGGATGAGGTGTTCGTACGAAATTGAAAAACCCTCACCGAAGTGGATCGTCGGGTACAGCAGGGCGTCGGGCCGGGCGGCGAGGATGGGTCGCCAAGCTTCGAGATAGCGCTCGGCGGCCCGCTCCACACTCACGCCGTAGAGGTCGATGTGGTTGTGGATTATCGCCGCACCTGCCGATATGCAGGCGAGGGCATCGGCGGTGATCTCCGGCGGCTCGACCGGCACATGAGGATTGGTCGCCTTCGACGTGACGCCGTTGATGGCGCATTCGATGATGACGGGACTCATTCAGAACTCAGAGCCAGCCGGTGCGGGCGGCGGGAACCGGCTGGGCGGGGGCCGGGGCCAATTCCCCGTCGCGCACGCCGTCGAGCATCCGTTTCACTGCGGCGACAATCTCGGGGGCTGCTGCGGCGAGCCCTGCCTTATCGGCCTCGCTGACCTGGTCGGCGTCGACGCCCGCCCGGGCCAGCACGGCAGCCGGGTCGGCCAACTGGTCAGTCAGCCAGGACACCGGATCGGCTGACAGCTCAGGCACAAAGTGCCGGCGTGAGGGTTCCCAACCGTTGAACCGAGGGTGGTGATGGGCCCGATCCAGCGTCCCCGGCGGGCTGTCGGTGGACCCGAAAAGGTCCACCCGCCACACCGGGCGGGAGAAGCCGATCGGGACGCCGGCATAGATCGATCCCTGTGGCTCGGCCCGGTCGACGAGGCGGAGTTCCAGCCTCACTCCCCGTTCCGGGGTTTCCTGACCTTCGAGCGGGTTCGGATCGACGAAATACATGTCGCCGACGACCACACCCAGGGCTTCGAATCCGAACGCTGCCAGCACCGCGAACCTCTCCTCGTACCCCGTCGAGCCTAGACCCAGCGCAGACTCAACACGCCGGAAGGGGGAAGCTACGCCGCCAAGTCGTCGGTGTCGCTGGCCGTTTCGGCCGACGCACGCGCGGCACGCTTGTCACGACGCCAATCCCGCACGGCGGCGATCGCTGACTTCAGTCCGCGCCGCCGGCCAGTCGCCGGATCGGTGCCGGCGAAACCCGGTTCCAATTCCGCGAACATCCGCTCGCTGCGAGTTTCCGGCGCGTCGTCGGCGTTGTCGAGCAAGTACTTGTTGGGCAGCGACAGTTTGGCGATGGTGCGCCAGGTCTTGCCGTACTGCATCAGGAATGAGCCTGTGGTGTAAGGCAAGTCGTACTTGTCGCAGACCGCACGCACCCGCACCGAGATCTCGTGCAGCCGGTTGCTCGGCAGGTCGGGGTACAGGTGGTGTTCGATCTGGTGGCACAGGTTACCGCTCATGAACCGCAGCGCCGGCCCGGCCTCGAAGTTGGCGCTGCCCAGCATCTGGCGCAGGTACCACTGGCCCTTCGTCTCGCCGATCATGTCGGTCTTGGTGAATTTCTCTGCGCCGTCGGGGAAGTGGCCGCAGAAGATCACCGCGTTGGCCCAGACGTTGCGGATCACGTTTGCCGTCGCGTTGGCCGTCAAGGTGGACCGGTATGTCGCGCCGGGCGAGACCGAGGTCAGCGCCGGGAACGCCACGTAGTCCTTCAACACCTGACGACCGGCCTTGGCCAAGAACTCGTCGATCCGTTGCCGGGCTTCCCCGTGGTCCATCCGCTTCTTGACGATCTTGCCGATTTCCACATGCTGCAAGCCGACTCCCCACTCAAAGAGGAGCGCCAGCAAGGTGTTCCACACCAGATTCAGGAAATTGAAGCGCTTCCAACGCTGGTCGCGCGTGACTCGCAGCATTCCGTAGCCGACGTCGTCGTCCATGCCGAGGATGTTGGTGTACTTGTGGTGCACGAAGTTGTGCGTGTAGCGCCAGTGCTTGGACGACCCACTCATGTCCCACTCCCACGTCGAGGAATGAATCTCGGGGTCGTTCATCCAGTCCCACTGGCCATGCATGACGTTGTGGCCGATCTCCATGTTCTCGATGATCTTGGCCACACCCAATGTCACGGTGCCTGCCCACCACGCCGAACGCCGCGAGCTGGCCGCCAGCAACAGCCGCCCGGAGACTTCCAGCGCGCGTTGCGCGGCGATGGTGCGGCGTATGTAGCGGGCGTCCCGCTCGCCGCGAGAGTCTTCAATGTCCCGGCGTATCGCGTCGAGCTCAACTGCCAGGTTTTCGATGTCGGCGTCCGTCAGGTGCGCGAATACGTCGACGTCTGTAATCGCCATCGTCTTCTCCCTGCGTTCGTACGTCTTACGTTCTGTTCCGGACCTACGCTATCGTAACCTACGACTCCGTAAGTTACCAGCCAGTAACGTTAAATGTCGATCACGCAATCGCCAGATGCGGCCGACACACAGGTCTGAATGCGGGTTCCCGGGTCGTGCTCCTGGCCGGTGCGCAGGTCACGAACGTGGCCGTCGACCAAACTAACCACGCACGATTGACATATACCCATCCTGCAGCCGAACGGCATCTGCACACCGACACCTTCTCCGGCGTCCATCACGGACGTCGCGGCATCGGCGGCCACACTTCTGCCACTGCGCACGAATGTGACCGTGCCGCCCGCTCCGGCGGGAGCCGCCTTGGACACCGCGAACCGCTCCAGGTGCAGCCGGTCGCTGAGGCCCGCCGCCGACCAGGCTTTCTCGGCCTGGTTGAGCATGCTCTCGGGCCCGCAGGCCCAGGTCTGGCGTTCGCGCCAGTCCGGCACCTCCGCGTCCAGCCGGGACACGTCGAGCCGGCCCTCGGTGCGAGTTTCACGCACCCGCAGCCGGTAGCCGGCCTGATCCGTCTCGAGCGCGGCAAGCTCGGCGGCGAACATCACGTCAGCCGCGGTGGGCACCGAATGCACGTGCGTGATGTCGGCAATCTGGTTGCGGCGCACCAACGTCCGCAGCATCGACATCACCGGGGTGATTCCCGATCCGGCGGTGAGAAACAGAATCGATGCCGGCGCCGGGTCGGGCAGCACGAAATTGCCCTGGGGCGCGGCCAGCCGGACGATGGTCCCGGGCTCGACACCGGCCACCAGGTGGGTGGACAGGAAGCCTTCGGGCATTGCTTTCACGGTGATCGTCACCGTGCGATCAGAGCCGGGAGCTACCGGACTTGAAGTCAACGAATACGAACGCCAGCGCCAGCGGCCGTCGACCAGCAGGCCGATGCCGATGTACTGGCCGGCCTGGTAGTCGAAGCCGAACCCCCAGCCCGGTTTGATGACCAGGGTGGCGGAGTCTTCCGTCTCCCGGCGCACCTCAAGGATGCGGCCCCGCAATTCGCGGGCCGACCACAGCGGATTGGCCAGATGCAGATAGTCGTCGGGCAGCAGGGGCGTGGTAATGCGCGCGGCGATCTTGCGCAGCGTGTGCCAGCCGGGATGCTTGTCTGTTCCGGCGACGGTCGGGCGCGTGGTTCCGACGACATTGGCGGTGATCGGCGCAAATTTGCTGCTCATCTGGGAAGCTCCTGCTCACGGTGCGGGCGCCGGCTTCGGGGCGTGGCGCCAGGCCCGCACAAAGCTACGGTACCGTAACTTACGGTACCGTATCCAGCCGAGGCGCCCCGGATTGCGTCACAAATGGCGTCGAATCCCGTTACAGCAGGTCAAGCAGGAAGGGCAGCTCCTGGTTGGCATACCAGGCCAGATCATGGTCCTGGGCGTCGCCGACGACCAGTTCGGCGTCCTCATCACCGAGGTCAGCCGCATCGATGGCGGCGATCGCAGCACTGACGGCCGATTCCGCGCCGGCGTTGTCGACGTAGGCGGCGACGACCTGGTCGATCGCGACGGGCCCACCCAGCCGGACGACGGCGTCGTCGAGGTCGGGCCGGTACTTGGCCCCGGATTCGCCCAAGTCGACTTCGGCGGCCAGCACCACGCGGCGCGGCGGCAGGGCGCCCTCGTCCAAGACATCGGAAGCCAGCAGCCGCAGCGACGCCAGCGCCGCCTCCTGCAATGCCACCTCGGCGAGTTCGTCGTCGTCGCCTTCGGCGTAGGCCTCGCGCAACGTCGGTGTCACGGCGAACGCTGTGCCGTTGACCGGCAAGAGCGAACCGTCGGCGACCAGCTGCTGCAGCATGGCCAGGGTGGCCGGGATGTAGACCCGCATCATCCGATCAACGTGGCCGCATGGTCTTCGACGTACTTCGACAGCTCGCGCGGCGGGCGCTTGTAGTCGGTAGTCACGATCGGCCGAGTCGGCAACGTGACCTTCGGCTTCTCCACCTCGTGATATTCGATCGTGGATAACAGATGGGACATCATGTTCAGCCGAGCGTGCTTCTTGACATCCGATTCCACGACGTACCACGGGCTGACCGGAGTGTCGGTGTGCACCATCATCTCGTCCTTGGCGCGCGAATAATCGCCCCACCGATATACCGACTCCAAGTCCATCGGGCTCAGTTTCCACTGGCGCAGGGGATCGTTCTGTCGCGCCTTGAAACGCCGCAGCTGTTCTTCCTCCGAGACCGAAAACCAGTACTTGCGCAACAGAATCCCGTCGTCGATCAGCATCTGCTCGAAGATCGGCGTCTGCCGCAAAAACAGCACATATTCCTGCGGCGTGCAGAATCCCATGACCCGCTCGATGCCGGCGCGGTTGTACCACGACCGGTCAAAGAGCACGATCTCACCTTTGGTGGGCAGATGCCGGATGTAGCGCTGGTAGTACCACTGACCGCGTTCCCGATCGGTCGGCACCGGCAACGCGGCGATGTGGGCGAATCGCGGGCTGAGGTACTCGGTGATCCGCTTGATGGCACCACCCTTGCCGGCCGCGTCGCGCCCTTCGAAAAGGATCACGATGCGGGCGCCGGAATGCCGCACCCACTCCTGTAACTTCACGAATTCCGTTTGCAGCCGCAACAATTCGGCTTCATAGACGTCATCGGCGATCTTCGGTTTGGCCGGCGCGCTGGATTTCTTCTTCTTCGCCTTCGCCGGCGCGCCGTCATTTGTCACGGTGCTCACATCAACGGATCGTAGTCCCAGGCAGCAATTTTGACCCGAATAACTACCGCGAGGCTTCCAAGAGCTCATCCAGGGATTGCCGCAACAGCCCCGGCAGCATGTCGACGTCGGCCATTGCGTCGCGGTCGGCGTTGATTCCGAAATACAGCATGCCGTTATAGGACGTGACGCTGATGGCCAGCGCCTGGTTGTGCAGCAGGGGCGGCACCGCATACGTCTCCAGCAGTTTGGTGCCCGCGATGTACATCTGCGACTGAGCGCCGGGCGCATTGGTGATCAGCAAGTTGAACGCCCGCTTGGACAGAAGAGGGAACGTGGTGGCCACCCGGATGCCCATGGCGTGCAAGGTGGGCGGCGCAAATCCCGACAGTGTGACGATGGTCCGGGCGTCGACCAGACTGGAGGCCGTCGGGTTGGATTCGGTGGCGTGCGCAATCTGTGACAGCCGCACCACCGCGTTGCCCTCCCCCACCGGCAGGTCGACCAGGAAGGGCGTCACCTCGCTGATCGCCTGACCCGGACCGGTCGAATCAAGCTGGTCATCCGCGTAGACCGACAATGGCGCCATCGCCCGAATCGTGGTGGTCTGCGCCACGGTTTCACCGCGTGACATCAGCCAGTTGCTCAATGCACCGGCCACCACCGCCAGCACCACGTCGTTGACGTCGCAGTCGTAGCGCGCTCGCACCTTCCGGTAGTCCTCCAGGCTTTCGCTGGCGACGGTGAACCGGCGGTTGCGCGAAACGGTGGCGTTCAGCGGGCTGCTGGGCGCGGTGCCGCGCGCCAGCGTGCGCGCGACATCGACGGCCCGGCGCCCGGCGTCGAGGAGTTGCCCACTGCTGGTGGCCAGCCGGGCGATCCTCGACCCGACGATTTGCATCTGCGTCCCCGGCCCCATCACCCAGTCGCCGATCGCACCCAGCAACAGCCGGGTGTTGCCGGGGTCGCGCTCCGGGATCCAGATGTCCTCGGGGAACGGTGGCGGACGGCGGGTGCGGTCGGCGATGACGTGGCCGATCTCCAGCGCGGTCATGCCGTTGATCAGGGCCTGGTGGGACTTGGTGTAGATGGCGACGCGGTTCTTGGTGAGGCCCTCGACGAGATACATCTCCCACAACGGCCTCGACTTATCCAGCGGCCGCGCGGCCAACCGCGCGATGAGTTCGTGCAGCTGCTCGTCACTGCCGGGCGACGGCAGCGCCGAGCGCCTGACGTGATAGGTGACGTCGAAATCGGGATCGTCGACCCATACCGGCCGGGCCATCCCGATCTTCACTTCGCGGACTTTCTGCCGGTAGCGGGGTATCTGCGCGAGCCGCTGTTCGACGGTGGCCAGCAGCGTTTCGTAGCTCAACCCGGCGCGCGGGCGGCGCAGGATAGCTACCGACCCGACGTACATCGGTGTGGCCGTGTTCTCCAGCCGATAGAAAGACGCGTCCGCTGGGGACAACCGGGTCACCATGTTGCGGGCCCGTCCTCCTTGTCAATCCTTGTCAGTTAGTCCCCGTCTACCGTGAGTTCCCGCCCACGGTAACCGCCTTGGCGGGCGCATCTCGGCGCGGGTACGCGCCGGGGCCGGTTATGCGATGATGACCGGCAACTGGAAACCCCGAACCAGTCGTCTGCCACTCTCCAGCAGGCTCAGCGATTTTGCGAAGTCTTTGAGTTGGAGAGTGCCCGTTGACCATTACTCCTAGCGTGAGCCCACCCCGCCCCGACGGCTTCGCCGTCATACCCGTGGTGGAGTACGAGCCTCCGGGCCAGAGCTTGCCGCGAGATGTCCGGCCATCATCCCACGGGGCGCTGCGGCACCGCATCCCGAGCATCCCGAGGGCGGCGGGCCGCCCGCCCGGCAGGCCGCCTGAGGCCGTCGCCGCCGCGGTGATGCCTGCGTCGATGCGCGAGGTGGCGGTCTTCGCCGACGCCGCGCTGCGTCGAGTGCTGGAAGTCATCGACCGCCGTCGTCCGCTGGCCCAGCTGCGGCCCCTGCTGGCCCCCAGCCTCGTCGACTCCGTGCAGTCGGTCGGCCAGTCCGAACACGAAGGTGCGGCGGTGTTGCGCCGGCTGCGCCTGCAACCGGCCGGCCATCCCGATCCCGCGGCCGCCGCCGAGGTCTTCGGCTCCTACAGCCGCGGTGAGCGGGTCCACGCGATCGCCTGCCGAGTCGAGCGGATGCCGGGACCGCGATGGCTGGTGGTCGCCCTGCACATCGGCTAATTCGGCGGCTCGGCACCGGCGGGCAGCGGATTGCCGGTGTAACGGGCCAGTACCGGGCCGGCGATGGCCATGACGAACACATACGACGTCGCCAGCGCCGCGACCGCCGGGATCGACGCACCGACCAACCCGATGATGATCAGCGAGAACTCGCCCCTGGCGACCAGCGCCGTGCCGGCACGCAGCTGCCCGCGCCGCGCCACGCCGTCACGCCGGGCGGCGAACATCCCGGTGAGCACCTTCGTCGCCGTGGTAACCACAGCCAGCGTCAGGGCCGCCGGAAGCATCGGAACCAGCTCTTTGGGGTCGACCGACAGTCCGATCGCCAGAAAGAAGATCGCAGCGAACAGATCCCGCAGCGGTCCCAGCACCTTGCGGGCCCGATCAGCCGTGTCACCGGTCAGGGTGAGGCCGACCAGGAACGCTCCGACGGCTGCCGATGCGTGCAGCGCCTCGGCCATCGCGGCCACCATCAGGGTGATCCCCAGCACCCGGAGCAACAGCTGTTCGGAATCCGGGTGCGCGACCAGTCGCCCGACGTGGTGGCCCCAGTAAAACGACGCGGCGAATGCGGCGAGCAGCGCGCCCACCGCGGCCAGCATTCCGCCGACGGCGTCCAGCCAACTTCCGCGCGACGCCAGAACTGCGAACAGCGGCAGGTAGCCGGCCATTGCGAAGTCTTCGAGAACCAGTACTGAGAGCACGGCCGGCGTTTCCCGGTTACCGAGCCGGCGCAGGTCCTCCAGCAGACGCGCGATGACACCCGACGAGGAGATGTAGGTGACCCCGGCCAGCGCCAGGATGGCGACGCCGTCCCAGCCCAGCAGCCAGCCCGCTACCGCGCCGGGAGCGGCGTTGAGGACGATGTCGACGCCGGCCGACGGCAGGTGGTGCCGAAGGCTGCTGGCGAATTCGGTCGCAGAGAACTCCAGGCCCAGGGTCAGCAGCAGCAACACGATGCCGATCGGCGCGCCGGTGGTGACGAACTCGCCGGCCGCGTTCACCGGCAAGATGCCGCCCTTACCGAGCGAAAGGCCCGCCAGCAAATACACCGGTATCGGTGAAAGAGCGAATCTTCTTGCGACGGCACCTAATACGGCGAGGGTGGTCAGGAGGGCGCCGAGTTGGAACAGCAGCGCCCCCGAGACTTGCATCACTCAGCCCTTGTCGACTATCTGCTCGACCCCGGCGATGCCTTCTTCGGTGCCGATCACGATCAGGACATCGCGGGCACGCAGGATTTCGGCGGGTCCCGGCGAAGCGAGCACGTCCTCCTCGCGCACGATGGCGACGATCGACGAGCCGGTACGGGTCCGGGCGTGCGTCTCGCCCAGCGGCCGGTCGACGAATGGACTGCCCGGCAGGATGTGGACCTGACCCGCTTCCAGCCCGGGCACTTCACGGGTCAGTTCGGTGAATCGTTCGGCTATCCGCGGCGCGCCCAGAATCTGGGCGACGGTGTCGGCCTCTTCGTCGGTGAGCTGGAAGACGGGTCGAGCCTGGTCCGGATCATCGCGTGCATACAGGACGACGTCGAATTCGCCGCCGCGCCGGGCGATGATGCCGATGCGCTCACCTCGGTGACTGGTGAACTCGTATCGAAGGCCGACGCCGGGCAGCAGCACCTCCTTGACATCCATGGCCCCAATCCTTGACGAATTGCGGCCCAGATGACACCCGTACCGGCCAATCTCTTAGGAAGCCGCTCCGGGCTTCAGTGAGATGACCCCT
>NZ_DATJYB010000348.1:0-8141 GCF_035499775.1 Mycobacterium sp.
CTGCTGCTCCAGGCGGCGGATCTGCCGGCTCAACGAGGGCTGTGCCACCCGTAGTGCGGCGGCCGCGCGGCCGAAGTGCCGGTGCTCGGCCACCGCCACGAAGTACCCCACCAGGCGCATGTCGAGGTCTATCAGCGGCGACGCCGAGTCGGTCATGCGCCAAGTGTAGTCACCAACGCCGGCTGGCTAGTCACAAATAATGGTACTGAACTGCAGTGATGCCTTATTTGCATCGCGTGATATGAAACAGGTCTTGGACACGGCCCGCATTGGCTCATTGACTGGACGGCACGAGCGCGAAGCTATCAGGAGGAATCACTCATGCAGGTATTTGTCACTGGCGCGACCGGACACATCGGTGCCGCCGTCGTCGACGAACTCCTCCAAGCCGGTCACCAAGTCACCGGCCTGGCCCGCTCCGACGCGTCCGCGACCGCCCTGACGGCCAAGGGCGCCGAGGCGCACCGCGGCGATCTTGACGACCTCGAGGGCCTGCGGGCCGCCGCCGCGGCATCCGACGGCGTCATCCACCTGGCGTTCCGGCACGACTGGGACGATTTCGCGGGAGCCGTCGACACGGACCTGCGTGCCGTGAAGGCGCTCGGCGAGGCGCTCGTCGGCTCCGACCGGCCGTTCGTCACGACCGGGGGAACGCTCATGCTGGCATTTGCCGAGCGGGACGGCTACGCGACCGAGCAGGAGGCCTTGCCCGCCGGTCCGCGGATCGACGCGGAGAACGCGACCATCGCCTTGGCCGAGCGCGGCGTGCGCTCGTCGGTCGTGCGGCTGTCGCCGTTGGTGCACAGCACCTTGGATCACCACGGTTTCGCCCACACCCTGATCGGGATCGCCCGCGACACAGGCGTTTCCGGCCATATCGGCGACGGGTCCAACCGCTGGCCCGGTGTGCACACACTCGACGCGGCGCACCTGTACCGGCTGGCTCTCGAAAAGGCTCCTGCCGGAACGCGATTGCACGGGGTGGCCGACGAGGGCGTGCCGTTCCGTGACATCGCCGGCGTCATCGGCCGTCACCTGAACTTGCCGGTGGTCAGCATTCCCCCAGAAGAGGCCGCCCACTTCGGATTTCTGGCGGGCTTCGTAGCTCTGGACAACCCGACCTCGAACGCGCTGACCCAGAAAGTGCTGGATTGGCATCCCGAACAGCCGGGGTTGATCGATGACCTCGACGAAGGCCATTACTTCGGCGAGTGAGGTCGCCGCTAAGCCTTCAGCTCGACGAATTGCTTGTTCTGCCGGTCCGCGATGAAGATGTTGCCGTGGCTGTCGACCGCGATTCCCGCAATGTTGGGATCGCCGCCGGCATCCCCGTTGACCAGTAGCTGCGTGGCCTGCTGGGAACCCTTCGCCAGCATGGTGATGCCTTGGGTGCCGCCCAGATAGACGGTTCCGGAGCTGTCGACGGCTAGCGCCCTCTGCTTCGGCGCGGTGATCGGGAGGACGCTTTGCGTCGTCGAGCCCGCGGCCAGCATCAGCACGCGCGTGTGGGCACCCGCACCCTCGTAGTCAACCTCTGACACGTAGACGTTGCCGGCCGAATCCACTGCGACATAACCGGGACCCTTGAGGCCCTTGAACGGCAACTCGTCTGGCGTCTTCGCTCCGGGGGCAAGTTTCAGCACGCGATTATGGCTGTGGTCGGCCACAAACACCGTTCCATCGGAGGCCACCGCCAACCGGTCGTCCTGCCCGAGGCCGGTAATCGGGAGCTCGGTCTGAGCACCGTCCGGAGTCCGCTTCAGCACTCGGCCCGTGGACGCGGGTGCGGTGCTGCCGTCGTCGGAGAGGTACACGTTGCCCGCCGCATCCGCGCCGCCGGAGACAGCGAATTGCGCGCCGGTGAACCCAACGGACACGGCTGCCGAGGCGCCCGGTTTCAGCTTGAGGACTCCCTCATTGACCGAGGTGGCGTACACGGTGCCGTTCGCATCCACCGCGACGTCCTGGGGATAGAAGTTCTCGCCGCCCTTGATCGGCAGCGTCACCTGTTGGCGCGCCGCCGCCGGCGCAGCGGGGCTTGCCGAACTGCTGGCGGAGGGACCGGCCGCGCTGCTCGTGGAACTGCCGACCGATTTGTGGCTCTGGCCTGCGCACGCGCCCAGAGTCGTTGCGGTCGCGGCGGCCGCGACTGACCCGACCAAAACGGTGCGCAATAACCGCATTTCCTGACCCCTCTCGGCGGAACCATGGTGACGCGTGACACTACGCTTACGGGTTGCGCCCCGGAAGGATGCGCCGTGAGCAGTCCGAAAGGATTGCCGGACAGCAAGATTCGACCTAACGCGGTGAATACTCCGTCGTCACCTCGAGCAGTCGCATCACCGGCGGGGGATCCAGCTGCAGGGCGTCGGACATATTTAGCCCGCGCGAGTTGGCGTGCAGGTTGTCCAAGATCGCCTGCAGATCGTCGCCTTCAATCTCATACAGCGCGAGGTACGGGCCGTCACCGTCGACCGGGCGCAGCCGGCGCGCCGAGACGATTCCGTCGAGGGCCACCAGTTCGGGAAGGTGGACCTCGTCGTACCAGGTGTTGTATTCCTGGTCGCGATCGGGCGAACTGGGTCGAGTCTCGACGTGGATGATCCCCTTGGCCATGTCCCTGCCTTACTCGTAGTGCACCGTGATCGAAGGCGTGTCGGGCACGCCCTGGCACGTCAGAATGTAGCCGTCCTCGACCTCGTCGTCCTCGAGCGCGTCGTTGACCCGCATGGTCGCGTGGCCCTCGGAGAGTCGGGCCATGCAGGTGCCGCAGTTGCCGGCCTCGCAGTTGAACGGCGGGTCCAGGCCGGCCCGCCGCGCGCTTTGCAACAGGGTCTCGCCGGGAACCAGCGGCACCGTGGCTTTCTTGCGGTCCAGGTGGATCGTTACGGTCCCGCCGTTCGACGGATCTGTCACCCGTGGGGTCTCCTCGATGATCCGGGTGACCGTCACCGTGACCACCCCTTCCCGTACTTGCGTTCTTCAGTATAGAGAATACTATTCTCTCTTAGCGATAGTATCTTCTCAAGAGTGGGGATGTCGGGACAGCCGGGCCTGCCGAGGAAGGACGGGACGTGACTGAGCCGACCGCGCTCGTGTGCGAGGAACGGCGCTTCACCCTGCCTCAGCTTGACGCATTGGCCGACGGGCTCGCCGCATTGCTGACCAAACGGGGCGCTGTCGCAGGTGAGCGCGTCGCAGTGATGGCGTCCAACCGGCCGGAGTTCGTCGCGGTCCTGCTCGCGATCTGGCGACTGGGCGCGGCGGCTGTGCTGATCAGCCCCGCCTGGAAGCGCGACGAGGTCGACCACGCGCTCGCACTGACCAACCCGGGCCACGCCGTCGGCGACCATCCGGTGCTGGCCGGACTGATGTCGATGCTGCACCTGGACGAACCGATCGCCCCCGCTGAACCGGCGGCAGAGTCCCCGGCGCCCGACGACGACGCGCTGTTGGTGTTCAGTTCCGGCACCACGGGTCTGCCGAAGGCTGTCCGGCACACTCACGCGTCGCTGGACGCGGCGGTGGGGCACTGGCGTGGCGCGTTGCAGCTGACGGGCCGCGACCGCATCCAGGTCGCCACACCGCCATCGCACATTCTGGGCCTGCTCAACATCCTCACTGTGCTGCGCACCGGTGCCTGGATGCGGCTGCACCCGCGGTTCGACATCGAGCGAATGCTGCGGTGCGTCGAAAAGGACGGCATCACAGTCGAAATGGCCGTCGCGCCAATCGCGCTGGCGATCGCCTCCCATCCCAAGCTGGAGTCCTACGATCTTTCGTCGCTGCGGTTCATCATGTGGGGTGCGACGCCGGTCACGGCCAGCATCGCCGAGACCGTGACCCGACGTACGGGCATCGGCTGGGTCCCCGCGTACGGCACCACGGAACTACCCGTTATTGCGTGTAATCCGTTGGCGGGGGCACGCCTTGACGCGGTCGGCAAAGCGGTGCCGGGTGTTCAGCTGCGGGTGATGTCTCTGGAAACCGGTGCGCCCGCGTGCCCGGGCGAGATCGGTGAGATCCAGGCGCGGTCGAATTCGGTTATGGCCGGCTACCTTCCGGCCGAGGCGACCCCAGAGGCGCTGTGCGACAGCTGGTACCGGACCGGGGACGTGGGCTGGCTCGACGCCGATGGTTGGCTACGGATCACCGACCGCCTCAAGGAGATGATCAAGGTGCGCGGTTTCCAGGTCGCGCCAGCCGAAATCGAGACCGTTCTACACGGTCATCCGGCGGTCAAAGACTGTGCGGTATTCGGCGTTCCGGACGGAGCGAACGGGGAAGCGGTGGTCGCCGCGGTCGCGGCATGCGCTCCGGTGCAGGCCGCCGATCTCACGGCCCGGGTGGACCAGAAGCTGGCGTCCTACAAACGGCTGAGCCGGGTCGTCTTCGTGAGCGATATTCCGCGCCTGCCCTCTGGCAAGGTGCTGCGCCGAGTTCTCAAGGAGCGCTATGGATGTACGTCTGACACCTGAACAGCAGCAACTGCGCGACGCCGCCGCCAAGCTGGCCGATGATCTCGGGCCGGCGGCAGTCCAGGATCTCGCCGACGAGACCCGAATTACACGCCTGGACAGGCAGATTGCGACCACCGGTTGGCGGTCGCTGCGCTCGGACGGGGCTTCGGGCGTCGAAGTCGCCGTTGTCGCAGAGGAATTAGGGCGCCGGCTGGTGGACACGCCGTTCCTCGGGCCGGTGTTGGCCGACGATCTGGCCCGGCACATTGGTGCGGACCTTGCGGGCCTGACGACCGTATCCGTCGACGATCGCGCAATCGATGCTCGCGGGTGCCAGCGCGCCCTGCTGTTGTCCGGGACGACCGTCCTGACGGCAGAGCTGGACAGCAACCATTCCGGTGCGGATTTGACCAGAGCCGAGGCCGGCATCGTCGGAACGCCGAAGGCTGTGGGTGAGGTGTCCGCCGAAGTCGCTGGACGATGGCAGGCCCTCGCGCTCGTCGCCACGTCGGCGGACCTGGTCGGAGGTGCGCGCGGCGCGCACGCCGTCGCCTGCGATTACGCGAAGATCCGCGAGCAGTACGGCAAACAGATCGGGTCGTATCAGGCCGTCGCCCACTTGTTGGCCGAAAGCCTGGCCTTGATCGAGGGGTCGGTGAGTGTGCTGCGGCACGCCGCCTGGGCAGTCGACGAACTCCCTGTGGCCGAAGCGATTCGGGCCGCCCGTATCGCAAAGATCTACTGCGCGCGCGCCACTCGAACCGTCTGCGAGACCGCGGTGCAGGTGCACGGCGGCATCGGCAACACCTGGGACTGCCTGGTGCACGTCTATCTGCGCCGCGCGCTGACCTCGACCGAACTGTGGCCGGTAACGCTGAAGGAGATCGATCTTGGACTTTCGTGACTCAGCCGAAGAGGCCGCCTTCCGGGAGCGGCTGCGATCGTGGCTTTCCCTGCACGCCAAGGAGTTTTCCGGTTCAGGCGACGAGTATTGGGCCCGCCAGATCGAGTGGCACCGTGCCCTCTACAAGAATGGGTTCTTCGGGTTGTCCTGGCCTCGGGACTACGGCGGCCAGGAGCTGCCGCCGGTGTACGACGTCATCGTCGACGAAGAGCTGGTGCGCGCCGGCGCGCCGCCGCGCCCCAGTGTCGGGTACCTGGTTTTCGGCATCGGGCGGCACGGCGGCGACGAGCTGCGACGGCGCTTCCTGCCCGGCATCATCAACGGCAGCGAGCGGTGGTGCCAGGGCTTCAGTGAGCCGGGAGCCGGATCGGATCTGGCGTCCCTGACCACCACCGCCACCCTCGAGGGCGAGCACTACGTGGTACACGGGCACAAGATCTGGACCAGCTATTCCGACGTCGCCGACTATTGTCTGCTACTGGCCCGCACCGATCCCGATGCCAAACGGCACCGCGGTCTGTCCGCCTTCGTCGTCGACATGAAACAGCCTGGCATCCAACAACTTCCGCTGCGCATGATGAACGGGGTGACCAACGAATTCGGTCAGGTGTTCTTCGACGGCGCAACGGTGCCCGCGGACCGGATGGTGGGTGCCCCCGGTGACGGCTGGGCGGTTGCCATGACCGTGGTCGGACACGAGCGCGAACCGTCCACCCTGGGCTATGCGGCCAGATACGGCAAGCTGGTGCGAGACCTGTTCGCGCGCTGGGAAGATCGCGACGGTCAGGTTCCGGAAGAGCTCGCCTGGGCCGCGGTCCAGTCGGAGATGCTCACCCATCACGTCCGCCGGCGGCTGTCCGAACAGCTGGACGGCGTGTCGCATGGGCCCGAAGGATCGCTCGACAAGCTGCTGATGACCTGGGTCGAACAGTCCGTCGGACATGCTGCGCTGGCCGTGGCGGGAACCCGCGACCCGGACCTGCTCAGCGCCTACCTGTACAGTCGCGCGCAAAGCGTGATGGGTGGCACGTCGCAGATACAGAAGAACATCATCGCATCGCGAATTTTGGGATTGGGAGTCTGAAATGTACGACATGCCAAGTGAAATCGACGTCCGTGCCGACGGGGCGCTGCGGATCATCACCTTGAACCGGCCGGACGACCTCAACGCCGTCAACGACAATCTGCACGTCGGACTGGCGCGCCTGTGGCAGCGCTTGACCGACGATGCCGCTGCCCGCGCGGCGGTGCTCACCGGGCGTGGCAAGGCCTTTTCGGCCGGTGGAGATTTCTCGTATCTCGCCGAGCTGGCCGAAGACGCAGACCTGCGCGCCAAGACGATTCGAGACGGTCGCGAGATCGTACTCGGCATGGCGCGCTGCCGAATTCCGGTGATCGCGGCCGTCAATGGCCCGGCGGTAGGGCTGGGCTGCAGCCTGGTCGCGCTGAGCGACATCGTCTACATCGCCAAGGACGCGTTTCTCGCCGACCCGCACGTGCAGGTGGGGCTGGTGGCCGCCGACGGCGGGCCGCTGACCTGGCCGCTGCACATCAGTCTGCTGCTGGCCAAGGAGTACGCGTTGACCGGCACCAGGATTCGCGCCGAGCGAGCGGTCGAACTCGGGCTGGCCAACCACGTCGCCGACGATCCGGTCGCCGAAGCGATCGAATGCGCCAAGAAGATCATGGAGCTGCCGCAGCAGGCGGTGGAAAGCACCAAGCGGGTGCTCAACATTCACCTGGAGCGCGCCGTGCTCGCCAGCCTGGACTATGCCCTGTCGGCCGAGCACCAGTCATTCGTGACCGAGGACTTTCGGGCCATCGTCACCAAGCTGAACGCGGGCAACAACTAGGTTGGACTGCTCGCGCAGGTGAGGGGTCAGCCCAGAGATACCAGGTCTTCGACCGAGTCCCGAGGCAGCTGCGCGTTGGTGAACGCGGTGATGACCGACTCGGTCAACTCGATCGAGCCCCCGTGGTTGTCCAGAAAGGCCGTGTCGGCGGCGTCACGGCCGGTGGCGATACGCACCATCGTCTGCCGCGGCGCCAGGCAGGTCGCATCCACCGCGCGCCACTGTCCGTCGACCAATGCTTCGGCCACGGCGTGGAAATCCATCGGGTCACATCCGGGTGCGTACACCGCCACCAGTCGGGCGGGGACGTTGACCGCGCGCAGCAATGCGATCACCAGGTGAGCGTAGTCGCGGCACACACCTTCGCCGGCCAGCAGGGTGTCCGTGGCACCGTCTATCGGATCACTTGATCCCGGAACGTAATTCAGTCGTGTTCCTACCCACGACGACACCTTCTCCAGCAGCGTTACCGAGTTGGTGTACTGGCCGAACTCGGTAGCCGCGAACCCGAAGAACTTATCGGCCTCGGCGTAGCGGCTGGGCCGCAGATAGGTCGACGCATCGATGTCCCTGACCGCCAGTGGCTCGGCCTGGCCGGTGACAGTCGCGTCGTACCTGACCTGTAGATCGCCGACCCCGACCTCCGCGGTGTGGATCCGGGCACCGTGCTCGCCGGTGATCTCCCGTAGGGACAATGGCGTGCCGTTCAGCGTTGCGCTCAGCGACTCACTCACCTGTAGACCGTCCAGGGATGCGACCGCGATCTGGAATTCCAGCACCGTGGGATCGGTCACCGTGACCCCGAGCCTGGCCCCGACCTCACGCTTCATCTTCATCGTTTGCAGCCAATCACAGGTCGGCTGTGCCCGCATTCGCTGGCGCCGCAATCCTCGTGCTAGTGGTCCTGCCTGGAATTACATCGGT
>NZ_DATJYB010000349.1:0-15955 GCF_035499775.1 Mycobacterium sp.
CGCGCCGCCGCTTCGGTCTCCACACCTTCGGCGACCACGACGAGATCAAGCGCGTGCGCCAAGCCGAGTACCGCGCGCACGATCGCGAGATCGTCGCCGCACGAGGCCAGATCGGTGATGAATCCGCGGTCGATCTTCAACGTGCCCACCGGCATTGTTCGCAGTAGCCCCATCCCGCTGTAGCCGGTGCCGAAGTCGTCGATGGCGAGGTCGACGCCGACGTCGCGGAGCCCGACGAGGGTGGCCCTGGTGTTCGCCAGGTCCCGAATCAACAGGCTTTCGGTGATTTCCAAGCCGATCGACGCGCCGTCCAGACCGAACTTGTCGATCGTGTGCGAAACGGTGTTGACGAGGTCGTGGGCGACGAGCTGTGCCGGTGACACGTTGACGCGCAGCATCACGTCGAGCCCGACACCCTGTGCGCGCCATGCGGCCAGGTCCGCACATGCGGCGTTCAATATCCAGTTACCGAGTTCTCCGGCAAGGTTGATGGATTCGGCCACCGGGACGAAATCGCTCGGGAGCAGCAAGCCCCGGGTGGGATGCTGCCAGCGTGCCAGCGCTTCGACGGCCAGCACCTTGCCCGTTTTGATGTCGAACTCGGGAAGGTAAACCACGCTGAGCGCGTCGGTTTCGATGCCGGCGGCCAGATGCAGTTCAATGTCGGTGCGCAGCTCGCGGCGGGCGATCATCTCGCCCGAGAACACGCCGATGCGCTCTCCCCCGGCTTCTTTGGCGGACAACAGCGCTTCATCGGCGCGCCGCAACAGGTCCACGCTCGAATCCTTTCCCGGTGCGCCGGTCGCGACTCCGATGCTCACCGAGCGATTGAGGACCTCCCCGTCGATGGTCACGTGATCCGTCAGCCGCTCACTGAGGCTGTCGGCGAGTCCCCTGGCCTCCTCGAGGCCCATCTCCGCAGCCGGGACCACGACGAACTCGTCGCCGCCGAGCCGGGCGATGAACCCTTGCCCCGCCATCCATTCGGTCGCGCGCATCGCGAAGTCGCGGATAAAGCGATCCCCGGCGGCGTGGCCGAGAAAGTCATTGACCGCCTTGAGCCGGTCAAGGTTGAACAGCAGCACGGATACCGGCCCGGGTTGGCTTTCGGTGAGACGTTGATCCAAGTGCGCCAGCAGCGTCCGACGATTGGGCAACGCGGTCAGGTCATCGTGCTCGGCCTGGTGGCGCAGTTGATCTTCGACGGCTATGCGCGCCTGCACCTGGGCGAACATCATGGCTACCACCGTGAGCGTGTTGAGTTCGTCCTGGCGCCATTTCCGGTCACCGTACTTCACGAAACCAAGCACCCCGGTGGTCACGTCACCCGACAGCAGCGGGACCCCGGCCATGGAGATCGCCGGCACGCCGCTTGCCTCGGAAATGGTGCGCTGATAATCCTCGTTCGCGACTTCAGGACGCAAAATGATGGGCTCTTTGGCGTTTTCACACAGGGCGAAGATGGGGTCTGCATCGGCGAAGTAGATGGTCTGGAGCGGGTCCGGGTCGGGCTTGTCGGGCCGGGGCGGCCACTCCGCCACCAAGACCGTCGCGCGGATGCTCCTGTCGTTGTAGCGCAGGAAGCTGACGTCGACGTTGAGGAATCCCACCAGGTCGGCCAAGATCTTGGTGCTGATATCGGCAGAGGTGGCGACCGTGGCACCCATCAGCTTGGTAGCCACCTCGGTGACGATGGCGGCCAGATCCTTTGGCGGACTGTTCTTCTGCACCTACCGCTACCTCTCGGTGCGCAGGCTGGCAGTGAGAGTGCGCCGCCTGGCCGGCACCGATGGCGCCGGCCCGCACACGATCCGCAACAGCAACGCTTCGTACTCGCCGGCGCGGACTCCGATCAGGTCGCGGAAGGACCGCTGAAGTTGGTGCAGTTGCTCGGCGTGCACGGGCGAAAGGACTTGCATGTCATCGTCGTTGTGCGCGTAGAGGAATACCGGCGACACCGGATGCACCCCGAAACCGGACTGCTGGGCGGCGACCCACAGCGCTTCGACCGCGGCCCCGCCGCGAGCGTAATCGGTGAGCGTGGGGCCATTCACGACGACCACGGCCAGCGCCGAACTGGCGGTGACTCGTGCGCGGATGGGACCGCCAAGCGCCGTACCCGCATCAAGGCCGGAGAGCTCAAACATCACATCGGACCGTCGCAGGAGTTCCAGCGCGGCGAGGTCACCCGCGTCGAGTTCCAGGCTACGTACATCGATGCCTGTCTCCGGCGACGGGTCGGTCGGCCACCGCAGCTCGGAAATCATCTCGGCATGCAGTTGCGACGTCAAGAATCGGATCCGGTCAGCCTCGGCCAGAATGTCTGCGATGGCGGCGATTTCCCCGCGATCGGTGACGAGTTGCAGCCGCGCGCCCTCGGCGGCGGTGACCGCCTGCCATGCGGTGGCGGTGTCCGGCCCGACCGCTACCGGCGTGCCGCGATGGCGATTGGTCTGCCGCGCCAGCATCGGCTCGTACAGCTTTGCCAGAATGCCGTCGTCGCCACCGCCCCACGTCATGGCGCCGCGAAGTGCGGTTTCCGAGTCGTTTTCGTCGAAGCTGACCGGACCCAGTACCCCATGCGCGGCCGCCGCGACACGCACGTTGAACATGGCCGCACCGAGTGCCACCGCGCTGGCGCGGAATTCGACATCCATGGTGACCGAATCGTCTGCCGACAACAGAAGCTGAATAGCGTTGCGGTCCATGGCAATGCGCCACGGTTGGCAATTGCCACCCGACGGTGCGCGGATAGCGGCACTGGCGACGACTTCCGCGATCCCACCGGCAGCGACCGGCATTCCGGCGTCGCCGGCAGCGAAGGGGGCTGAAGCGTCGTCGGGCGGGGCAGGTTGGCTTAGGCGACCCAGCGCGTTGCCGACATCCAACTGCACACGTCCAGACTGGAGCGGCTCGCCCAGGCCGATCCGGCGAACCGCTTCCGCGACAGCCGCCGCTCCTATCCAAACGTCGCTGGCCAGCTGCGGCCAACCGTCCAGCGTCTGCCCCACTTCGACCAGGGATGCCGCCGCCCGCGCGGAGAGTCGCCCGGCATCGAGAAGTCGCAGCAGGTACGGCAGCTTGTCCTGGGTCGACAGCCCGGGCACCAATGCAGCGTCGACGTCACCGAGCAGCCCGTGCATGATGGGTCGTTGCGGCTCGAGGTCATAACGTTCGACATCGAGTTGACCACGGTCGCTGGTGGCCATGATCACCGGGATGCGACGTTCCCGGGCGGCCTCCCGCAGCAGAATCTTGATGTCGAGGGAATCGGCCTGGTCGACGACGATATCGAGGCCGTCGAGAAACTCGTCGACGAGTTCCGGCGTGACTCCCGAGGTGAAAACCTGCACGTTCAAGTAGGGATCGAGTTCGGCGACGCGCCGCGCAGCGACCGTGGCCTTGTTGATGCCCAGGTCGAGAATGGTTGCCGGGACCCGATTCAGGTTTGACAGCTCGAGGGTGTCGGCGTCCGCCAATCGCAATCCTCCGCAAAGACCCTGTGCGGCAAGGCAATATGCAACCGCGTGCCCAGAACTCAGCCCCACGACGCCAACTCGCTGGCGTTGCAACTGCTGCTGTTCTGATGAGGTGATGAGGTGTCTGTTGCGGTCAAGGCGACCGGCGCTGAACGCCTGTGGTCCGACGATGCTCACCACCGCCTTGCGCCATGGGTAGTACGCCCACCGTTTGCCGTCATCGACGGGGACACCACCGTGCGACGGGCTTTGTCGTTCGGTGGTGTCGTCGTCGAGGTATTCAAGGAAGTCTATGCCCGCCGTCGCCCTGAGGCGCTTCAACAGATCGCGGTCGGCAGCGACTTGGTCAGCGAGAATTACCGCGCTACAAGCATCGTCGCGGTCGCCGCTGCGATTCATCCCCCACTCCAATCGCCGCCAACGTCTCGTCACCTGGCGCCGTGACGCCACAGAGGATTTCGGAGTTCTCAGCGCACATCAGCTTAAATTGTTCGGGCTCGGCATGACTGGCCAACGTACTGCGATCCCACCACATAATTTTGGTTCGGTATTTGTCGTTGGGATAGACCGCCGCCGGGACACGTGAGGCCACCACGCCCCCAGAAGATCGCCACTGCTCCAGCACGTGCGCAGCCGCGGTGGCCATCACGAACTGCACACCCAGCAATGTCATGGTCGGCAACGCGGTTCGAGCTAACACCGTGGTAAGCGCTCGACTGCCGTAGTCGTGGGAATTCGCCCAGGCACCCTTTACTTCAGCGACGCCGAAGGGCAGACGGTTGGCGATCATTTCCCGCAGCGGACCCAGACCGATGTTGCCATCCCACTCCACGAGTGCATGGGATTCCTCGGGGGATCGCAGGGGCCCGACGACGCGTGTGCCACCCACGACTCGACCATCCGGACCGACTGCGGCGAAAAACAGGGCCGTGTCATGGCCATCACGAATTGCGTCCGCGTCGAGCACCCAATCCACTCCATGCCGGCGATAACTTCGCACCGCGCCGTCCAGATACTCGTCCCACAGCTCCGGCTCACCCTCCGGAGTCGACACGGCGATCCGACATCCCGTGGCCCGATCGTGCCACCCCAACCCGCTCCGCATCCACGGGTTCTCAAACGATCTAGTGAGGAGTTGAACAGCTTCCACCTGGCGTCCTTCCATTCCTGAGCCCGGGCAATTTTAGATGATTACTTCCGGCCCGTGAATTGCAGATTATGCATACCCGCGGCACAGTTAAGCGAATCCAATTATTTCGCTGAAATTCCCACGGCTTTCCTCCCGACATCGAAGCAAAGACGGTCGTGCCAAATTTAACCCCATGACTCCGATGGGATCTACCCCCGGACGGTGCGCCCGAGGTCCGCGGACCGCCGTCGTGCAGGCCAGGGTGGCAGGGCCGACGACGGCAATGGCATCCTTTCGGGACCGGGCGGCACTGCATTCGCTGATTTGAGGGTTGGGTGACCCGATCTGGACCCGCAAAATCGACCCAATTGCATTACACCCCGCGGGCGCCGAATTAAGGACAAAACGGCTATCGGTAAATGTCTTCGAAACCGTGTGCTCGCGTCGCGGGGCAGCCAACGCGGCAGCGTGCGAGTTATCTGGGGAGGCAAAACCCGTACCGCCGGCACGGTAAGCCCCTGCCGCCAAACCCTTCGCATGGCAGGGATCCGAAGGGACGGTCGCCGCGCATGGGTTGCCGCGACTCGAAGCGCCCCCGCGGAACAAGGCCGGACCACGCGGCCTAGTGTCGGGGCTCCAGGCAAGTGATAACGTAATTCTCCGATTCGTATAATGCGCCTACCACCGGAGGGTACGTGTCAGCAGCACCCGGACGCCCGCTGCCCCTGCTCACCGACCAAAACGAATTCTTCTGGAAGTCGGGGGCCGACGGCACGCTGCGGCTGCAGGAATGCCAAGCCTGCCGAGCGCTGCTCCATCCGCCAGCGCCGGTGTGCCGATACTGCCGTTCGCGCGACATCGGCGTTCGAGAGCTTTCCGGGAAGGCCACCCTGGCCGGGTTCACCGTCAACCACCGGTTCAGCGTGCCCGGCATGCCGGCGCCCTACGTCATCGCGCAGGTGGCGATCGCCGAGGATCCCCGGGTCCGGCTGACCACCAACATCGTCGAGTCCGGTCCCGACCAGCTTGAGCTCGGGCAACAGGTGGAGGTCGTCTTCGAGCAAATCGAGGACGTGTGGCTGCCGCTCTTCAAGCCTGTCGCAGGTACCGCGCCACTGCCGGACGACGAGATCGCGCCGGAGCGCTTCGGCGAATACGTCCGGCCCATGCTGACGACGGAGAAATTCGAGGACAAGGTCGCGCTCACCGGGGTCGGCATGTCGAAGATCGGCCGCCGGCTGATGGTGCCGCCGCTGTCCCTGACCATCGACGCCTGCGAAGCGGCCATTGCGGATGCCGGGCTGACGATGGCCGACATCGATGGCCTGTCGACCTATCCCGGCGGCGGCAACCTCGGCGGATTCGGCGAAGGCGGGGTGACGGCGCTGGAGGCCGCCCTGGGTATCCGGCCGGTGTGGCACAACGGCGGCATCGAGACCTTCGGTCCGGGCGGATCGGTGATCGCCGCGATGCTCGCGATCGCCGGCGGCCTGGCCCGTCACGTGTTGTGTTTCCGCACGCTGTGGGAAGCCACCTTCAACGAGCGGATGAAGCAGGGCAAGATCATCCCGTCCATGAGCCGCACGGACAGCTGGCAGTGGCCGTTCGGCGCCACGTCGGCCGCACACACCCTGGCGATCAATGCGCAGCGGCACTTTCACCGTTACGGCACCACGAGGGAAACGCTGGGCTGGATCGCGCTGAACCAGCGGGCCAATGCCGAACTCAACCCGACCGCCGTCTATCGGGACCCGATGACGATGGACGACTACCTCAATGCCCGGCCCATCACCACACCCTTCGGCCTCTACGACTGCGACGTTCCGTGCGACGGTGCCATCGCCGTCGTCGTCTCCGCCCTCGACGCCGCCCGCGACCTGGCCAAACCGCCCGTCCTGGTGGAGGCGGTGGGAACGCAGATCATCGAGCGCATCGACTGGGACCAGAGCACCCTGACGCACGAGCCGCAGGTGCTGGGTCAGGCCGCGCACGTCTGGACGCGCACCTCGCTGCGGCCCGAAGACGTCGACGTCGCCGAGCTCTACGACGGGTTCACCATGAACTGTCTGTCCTGGATCGAGGCGCTGGGGTTCTGCGAGATCGGTGGTGCCAAGGAGTTCCTGGACGGCGGCAAGAACATCGCCCGCGACGGGGTGCTGCCCCTCAACACCCACGGCGGCCAGTTGTCACACGGCCGCACCCACGGTATGGGCCTGCTGCACGAGGCCGTCACCCAGCTGCGCGGCGAGGCAGGCGAACGTCAGGTCGCCGACGCCCGCGTCGGCGTGGTCAGCAGTGGCGGGCTCACCCCCAGCGGCGTGCTGCTGCTCCGGGCGGACACATGACCGCAGCTCCCAAACCCCGGATTGTGATCGTCGACGGCGTGCCGATGTCGGCCATGGTTTCGGAGGCCACAGATTCCGAACCGCGTGCCGTCATCGTGGCCATCCACGGCGGCGGCACCACCGCCATCTATTTCGACTGTCCGGGCAACCCGTCGCTTTCTTTGCTTCGGACCGGCGCGGCGGCCGGCTTCACGGTCGTGGCGCTGGACCGGCCCGGGTACGGCAGCTCTGCGCCCTATCCGGAGGCGATGGCCGCACCCGAGCAGCGGGTCAACCTTGCGTACGGCGCGGTGGATCGGATCCTCGGGCAAAAACCGCGTGGCGCTGGATTGTTCGTGATGGGTCATTCCGGCGGATGCGAACTCACGATGCGGATGGCCGCCGACGACCGCGGCGCCGATCTGCTCGGCATCGAACTGTCCGGCACCGGGCGGCACTATGACCGCGCGGCCCGCGACATCTTGAAGGACGCAACCAGAGAACGCCGGTCAGCGGGCCTCTACGAGCTGCTGTGGTTCCCGGAACGCCTGTACCCGTCCGAGGTCCTCAACGGGGCCACCATTTCGCCGTCGGCGCCGGCCTACGAGGACCAGATGGTGTCCGATTGGGCCCGCCGAACCTTTCCGGCGCTCGCGCCCGCCATACGCGTCCCGGTGCAGTACAGCATCGCCGAGCACGAAAAGGTCTGGCAGACAGACGATTCGGCGGTGGTCGAAATCGCCGCGATGTTCTCCGGCGCGCCCCGGTTCAGCGTCAACAGACAACCCGAGGCGGGGCACAACATCAGCCTCGGGCACAGCGCCGCCGACTACCACCGCAAGGTCTTCGCGTTCGTGGACGAATGCGCCGCGCAATCGGCGAGCAACCCAGATTTAGAGGCCGGATGATGCGAGTCGGGTTCATCGGGCTGGGCAGCCAGGGCGGCCCGATGGCGCGCCGGATCATCCAGGCCGGCTACCCGACAACCCTGTGGGCGCGCCGGCCCGCAAGCCTGGATCCGTTCGCCGACGCACCTGCCGCGATCGCGGAGTCACCGGCCGAACTCGCCGCTGCCAGCGAACTGGTCTGTCTGTGCGTGGTCGGCGACGCCGACGTCGTCGAGGTCACCGGCGGCGAGCGCGGTGTGCTGGCGGGCCTGGCACCGGGCGGGGTGATCGCGGTACATAGCACGGTGCACCCCGACACCTGCCATGGGCTTGCGAAGAAGGCTGGTGCCCAAGGAGTTTCGGTGATCGACGCGCCGGTGAGCGGCGGCGGCCCGGCAGCGGCAAAGGGCCGGCTGCTGGCAATGGTCGGTGGCGACGCCGACGTCGTCGAGCGCTGCCGTCCGGTCTTCGAAACCTACGCCGACCCCGTCGTGCATCTCGGCGACCTGGGCTCGGGGCAAACCACCAAGCTGGTCAACAACCTGCTGTTCACCGCCAACCTGGGAACGGCGGCCACCGCCCTTTCGCTGGCGAAGGCCCTCGGCGTGTCCGCGGACCGGTTCACCGAAGTTGTCTCCCGCAGCAGTGGGAACAGCTTCGCGCTCAACGCAATTGGCGGAACCGGCAGCCTGGAGCGGCTTGCCGGGCTCGCCGGGACGCTGCTGCAGAAGGATGTCCGGCTGGTCGTCGACCTCGCCGAGCAGGCAGCAGCCCGCGGCGGTGCGGTGCTCGATGCGGCCGACGCCGCGCTGGACCTGATGGAGCACCCGCGATGAAGGTCGGCTTCGTCGGAGCGGGGAAAGTCTGACATGGCAGCCTCGCCCCCCTTTGCGGTTCGCCAAGAAGCCACTACCGTTAGCGTTACAGTCAGGCCTTCAGCTGTAATGGCCCGCAACTCGTCAGCCAGGAGTGTGCAATGACCAAGTCGAAGGTGGTCTTCGATCCGTTCTCCAGAGAGTTCTTCAACGGCGCCTGGGATATTTACCGGCGGATGCAGGACGAAGCGCCGGTCTACTACAGCGAGGAGTACGACTTCTACGCC
Organism: Mycobacterium sp.; assembly: GCF_035499775.1. Lineage (GTDB taxonomy): Bacteria > Actinomycetota > Actinomycetes > Mycobacteriales > Mycobacteriaceae > Mycobacterium. The sequence continues at coordinate 8,922 of NZ_DATJYB010000349.1, forward strand.
TTGACCCGGCACGACGACGTAGCCGCGGGCCTCAAGGACTTCGAGACGTATTCGTCGTCCTACGGCATTGACCTGTCGATGGTGCGATCCGGGCAGAAGCCGCCGCAGTCGATCATCTTCATGGATCCGCCCGACCATCGCCACATGCGCAGCCTGCTCAACAAGGTCTTCACCCCGCGCGCCATCCAGTCACAGCGGGAGATGGTGATTGCGAAGATCGACAAGTACCTGGGCGCCGCCGATCCTGACTCGTTCGATGTGGTGCGCGACCTTTCCGGTCCTTTTCCCGTCGAGGTCATCACGACGATGTTGGGAGTACCGGAGGAGCAGGCGCAGCAGGTGCGCCACTGGATCGACGTGTCGCTGACGCGCGAGCCCGGCCAGGTCGAAGTCGGCGAAGAAGGCATGCAAGCCAACATCAATACCGCGATGTTGTACTACGAGCTGGTCAAGCAGCGCCGCCAGGAGCGCCGCGAGGATCTGTTCAGCAAGCTCATCGACGCCGAGATCGAACGCGAGGACGGGCAGAAGACGAAGCTCGATGACCTCGAAATCACTGGATTTGCAACACTATTGGGCGGCGCCGGCGCCGAGACGGTGACCAAGCTCGTCGGCAACGCTCCGGTGGTGTTCGCCCGCTTCCCCGGCGAGTGGCAGAAGCTGCTCGACGACCGCAGCAAGATTCCGGCCGCGGTCGAAGAACTGCTCCGCTTCGAGGCACCATCGCAATATCAGGTCCGCCGCTCGATGAAAGATGTCCACCTGCACGGCGTCACGATCCCGGCCGGCAAGCCGGTGTTCCTCATCAACGGCGCCGCCAACCGTGACCCCGACGCCTGGACCGATCCCGACAAGTTCGACATCGATCGCGACCGGTCCGAAGCGCAGAACATGGGATTCGGCTACGGGATTCACAGCTGCCTGGGCGCAGCACTGGCCCGCATGGAGACCGCGATCGCGCTGGACATGCTGCTCGACTTCATGCCCCGCTATGAAGTGGACTGGGCGAATTGCAAACGCGTACAAATGCAGAACGTCGCTGGCTGGCAGAACGTACCAGTGCGGGTGCTGCGATGAGAATCGAAGTCGATTGGGGTCTGTGCGAGAGCAACGGGGTGTGCATGGGCATCATCCCGGAGGTCTTCCACCTGGACGACGAAGACATGCTCCACATCCTGCAGCCAGAGGTTACCCCGGAGAACGAGGCGCTTATCCGCGACGCTGTTCGTCAGTGCCCGCGGCAGGCGATCTCGATCGAGGAGTAGCTTCGGTAGTTACCGTGAGCTCCAACCAGCACCAGCAGAAGCACCCGACACGCCGTGCGTGCGGGTGCTTTTGCTGGGGGCACCTCCCGCTTACGGGGGACTGGTCGGCATATGAAGGGAGCGCCGATGAAGGCGGTGAGCTGTCTGCACGGTGAGCTGTCGGTCGTCGATCTGCCTGCACCGCGACCGGCCGCCGGACAACTGGTACTCGACGTGCTTCGGTGCGGTATCTGCGGATCGGATCTGCATGCCAAGGACCACGCCGACGAGTTGGCCGACGCGATGAATGCCGTGGGCTATGCAGACTCCGCCACCAGCGATACGCCGGTCGTGTTCGGCCACGAGTTCTGCGGTGAAGTCGCCGAGCGTGGCCGCGGTGTGCCCAGGCGGTTCAAAGTAGGCGCCACCGTGGTGTCTTTCCCGCTGCTGCGTGCCCACCAAGGTGTCCACCCCACGGGCCTGTCTCCGCTGGCCTCAGGCGCCTACGCCGAACAGGTGCTCGCCCAGGCGGCCATGAGCTTCGTCGTGCCCAACGGTCTGGATCCGAACATCGCCGCGTTGACCGAGCCGATGGCGGTCGCGTTACACGCCGTGCGGCGCAGCGAAATCACCAAGCGTGACGCGGCTGTGGTGGTCGGGTGCGGCCCCGTCGGGCTGGCCGTCATCTGCCATCTCAAGGCCATAGGCGTGGAAACCATTGTCGCCAGCGAGTTCTCACCCGGACGACGGGCGTTGGCCCAACGTTGCGGTGCGACCATCGTCGTCGACCCGGCCGAGGGCTCACCGTACGATTCGGTGGGCGCCCGCAAGGGTGTCATAACCTCGGCGACCGCTCTTTCCGAATTGGGCGTCTCCGCGATGGAGAAGCTGCGCAGGCTGCCCGGCTGGAGTCACCTGTACCGCACCGCCGACAAGCTCGGCGCAGCCACTCCGAAACGGCCGGTGATCTTCGAATGCGTCGGCACACCGGGCGTGATCGATTCGATTCTCGTTGCAGCGCCGTTCTATTCGAGGATCGTCGTCGTCGGCGTCTGCATGGGCACTGACCATTTCCGGCCGACGGTGGCGATCGGCAAGGAGGCCGACTTGCGCTTCGTGCTCGGTTACACGCCGTTGGAGTTCCACGACACCCTGTACCTGCTGGCCGACGGCAAACTCGACACCACCGCTCTCGTGACTGGAACCGTGGGGCTCGCGGGGGTCGATACGGCGTTCACCGCACTCGGAAATCCGGAGACTCACGCCAAGATAGTCATCGACCCACAGAGCGCAGTTACCGCTCCTTGATGGCCTGCTCGGGGCAGCATTGGATGGCCTCGCGGGCGTCTTCCTCCAATTCCTTTGGCACATCTGACGTTATCGCCTCGGCGTAACCGTCGTCGGTCAGGCTGAACACATCGGGGCACAGCGTCAGGCACATCCCGTGACCACGACAGCACTGGTCGTCAACCCAGACCTTCATGCCGGCGTGAACTCCAGCTGCAATTCGGTCAGGCCGCGCAGAATATAGGTCGGAACATACTGGTAGCGACGGTCATTCGCGGGACCGTGGATGCGCTCGTTGATCCGGATATCGGACGTCCGGTCGAGCAGCCGTTCGATCGCCACGCGGGTTTCGGCTCGCGCCAGCGGCGCGCCCGGGCAGCTGTGAATCCCCCGCCCGAACGAGATGTGCTGGCGGGCGTTTTTGCGGGCCGGATCGAACGTGGTCGGGTCCTCGAACCGGCGCGGATCGCGGTTGGCGGCCGCCTGCACAATCATCAGGGTGGTGCCCGCGGGCAGGTCGACCCCACCGACGTTGACCGGAACCCGGTTCATCCGGAAGTCGCCCTTTACCGGGCTCTCGATGCGCAGCGCCTCTTCGATGAAGTTCGGGATCAGGCTGCGGTCCTTGCGCAACTGCGCCTGAATGTCGGGGCGCTCCCCGATGGTCTGCAGGGCCGCACCCAGCAGTCGCACGGTGGTTTCCTGGCCCGCCGAGAAGACATTGCTGGCCACCCGGGCCACGTCTTCGACTTCGGGAATCGAGCCGTCGGGATAGGTGGCGGTGGCGAGGCCGGTCAGCACGTCGTCACGGGGCGCACGCCGGCGGTCCCGGACATAGTCGGAGAAAAGGCCGTAGAGGAATTCCAGCGGGCTGTGCGCCAGTGCTTCTTTACCGGTGCCCCCGATCCCACCTCCAGAGTGTTGACGGATGCCTTTGACGAACTTGTCGCGATCCTCCATGGGTACGCCCAGCAGGTCGGCAATGACCAGCAGCGTGAACGGGCTGGCAAAGCCCTTGATGAATTCGCCCTCCCCGGGCGCCAGGAACGGGTCCAACGCCTGATCGGCGAGCTCCCACATCGCATCCTCGTTCTCCTTGAGGCGCTTCGGCGTGATCAGCCGCTTCAGCAGGGAGCGGTGGTTGGTGTGGGTCGGCGGGTCGAGAGTGGGCAGCTGGTCGCTGAACGGCAGCTCGCCGCGGTGTTGCTCGATCAGGTCCGTGACGTCGTCACCTTCCAGCGGTACCGGAAAGCCGGGAAATGGGCCGGTCACCGAGATGCACGAGGAGAAGGTTTCGGCGTCGTTCAACACGGCGCAGGCCTCGTCCCAGCCGGTCACCATGGTGACCCCGTGGTGGTCTTCGCGGGTGACGGGGCACTGTGCCCGGAGCGCCTCGTAATAGGGGTACGGATCCTCGACGAGCTGTTTGTCGCGGAAGAAATCCATCTTGGTGAAATCGTTCACCATCACTTGCTCCGTTCGAATCTCGTCTAGTGAGAATGTTCCTCTCAGAGATGAGTATTACATTTCCACAGCACGGGTGCGTCGTCAACGGCGCCCCGCCTGGGCGCCTCGTTAAGGGCTACGGCAGTTCTAGCTGGCAGGGACCAGATCGGCGGCGACCGACGAGCACGCCATCAGCCCGCTGCGAAAGGTCTCGATCGAGCTGTCCGGCGACAGCCGGTCGATATTCAAGGCCGTCAGGGCCTGCGCCTTGAACGTCTGGGCGGCCATGCTCAGCCGATGTTGCACCAGGCCGACGCTGTCGTCGAGCTCGGCCGGCCACGTCTCCCCCCACAGCGTGACTTCGGTGACGCCGTGATCGAGGGCGCGCAACACGCCCTTCCGCACCCGCGAATCGCATCCGAAAAGGTCTGCCGCGGCCGCCAGGGCCTGGGGGCGTGGACGAGTCTCGGCCGCCTGCAGCGCACACTCGAGGCCGAGCGTCCGGGCGCCGAGAATCTGCAGCGGCCGATCCTCGGCGTCGTCGGCGATCAGAACGGTGACATCCCACCCCGCCATCGCCCGGTCGAAAAGCCAACCGCCGGCAAACCTCACCACGTCGACGACGTTGGAAGCGACGACGTCGAGCCGATACCTCATGTCGGGCTCGGGGGTGCAAAGTCGCGGCTCAGCATCTCGGCGTACTCCTTGAACACCTCGGTCAGTGGTATCGAAGGATCGAGCAACCATGTGGTTTCCATTCCGTTGATGAACGCGAGAATTTCCACAGCCTTGGCGGCGGGGTCTATGTCGGTGCGATATCGGCCGGCCGCCTGACCGCGGCGGATGCCCTCGGCGACGATGCCGATCGCATCTCGCTGCCTGGCCAGCAGCCGGTCATGCAGCGGAGCTTCCGGAAGGATGTTTTCGACCAGCAACACCGTGAAGGTGCCCACCAGTTCGGGCGACCGGCTGAACCGATCGGCGACCTGAGCGATCTCGGCAATCAGATCGCCCTTCCGGTCGGCGTGTGAGTCGTCATCGAGGTCGCGGGCGTCCAGCACCGCGTGCAGCAGCTGCTCCTTGGATTCGAAATGATGCAGCAGGCCAGCGGGCGTGACCCCGGCTTCCCCGGCGATCTGGGCGAGTGTCGTATTGCGCCAGCCGTTGCGCGTCAGGAGCCGCTGCGCGACGTCGAGGATCCGTTGCTTGCGGTCCTCGCCCTTGGCGAGCAGCGATTCGTATGGACGTGCGGCGGGCACCGGGCTCCTTCACATCGGGCAAACCAACCAACTGAACACACAGTAGGTAGGTTTGGCCGCGCTGGCAAGAGGCTGTGCGAAAGAAGGTGTGCCCGGAGCTAGTGGTCGCGGTCGTAAGTTCGTCGGGGGTTAGGTCCAGGCGGTGGGGTCTGCGAGATAGAGGCCGCAGGCGGTGTCGAGGGCGTCTTCGGGTGAGCCGCCCATGAATCCGGTGGGCAGGAACGAGTCTTCGTAGTCATCGTGGCTGGCTCGGTAGATCGCAAAGCCCCAGTCTCGGGGCGAGCCGGCGTAGCGCAGCCGGCACAGCTGTAGCACCTCGCCGTCGGCCAGGACGCCGTCTACGTAGGCGAAGCCTGCGCGATAGCGCATGCGTATCTCGCTCAACTGCGGCCAACGTTCGCGGGCGCGATCGATCAGCCGGTGATGCAAGGAGACCTTCGTCGAGTCCGGGATCTTCGGCATCTGCCTATCGTGACCCAACTTCGGGTGCGGTGTGGGTGGCCACGGCGTGTCGTGTCCGCGATGAGACACGTCGCGGAGGACAACGGATGCATGACTATGAGCAGTCCGTTCATCATCGCGCTGACCGCCCTGGACGAGTCGGTTCTCCATGCCCGGGCCCGGTCGTCGAGGTCGGCGCATCGCGACGTGATTCGCGCGCGGATCGTGCTTGCTGCGGCCGATGGCGCGACAAACACCGAGATCGCCGCCGAGGTGGGAGTGCATGTGGACACCGTCCGTAAGTGGCGCCGCCGGTTCGTCGCCGGTGGCCTGCCCGGGCTCGACGACCTGCCTCGCAGCGGGCGGCGACGTGCGTTCAGGGCCGTACAAGTGGCCGAGGTCAAGGCATTGGCGTGCACCCTGCCCGCCGAGACCGGTCAGCCGTTGTCGCGGTGGTCGAGCACCGACCTGGCCAGCGAGGCGATCACCCGCGGTATTGCCCAGACGATCTCGCCGGCCACCGTGCACCGATGGCTGGCCGCCGATGCGATCAAGCCCTGGCAGCACCGGTCCTGGATCTTTCCCCGTGACCCCGATTTCGAGACCAAGGCCGCCCGGATGCTCGATCTGTATGCCCGGCGGTGGGAGGGGCACCCTCTCGGTCCCGACGATTATGTGATCAGTGCCGATGAGAAATCCCAGCTGCAGGCCCTGCAGCGACGCCACCGGGGACAACCACCCGCACCTGGGCGCAACCGACGCGTCGAGTTCGAGTACCGCCGCGGCGGCACCCTGGCCTACTTCGCCGCCTACGACGTCCACCGCGCCCAGGTGCTCGGGCAGATCGCCCCCAAGACCGGCATCGAGCCGTTCACAGACCTGGTCGCCGCGGTGATGACCACCGAACCCTACGCCTCGGCCCGACGTGTGTTCTGGGTCGCAGACAACGGCTCGTCCCACAACGGACAACGCTCGATCGAACGCATGCAGACAGCATGGCCGACCGCGACCCTGGTGCACCTGCCGGTGCACGCATCATGGCTAAACCAGGTCGAGATCTACTTCTCGATCCTGCAGCGGAAAGCCATAACCCCCAACGACTTCGACGATCTGAACCAACTCGCCGAACGCATCATCGCCTTCCAGGACCGCTACAACACCACCGCGACACCGTTCGACTGGACCTACACCCGAGACGACCTCAACGCCTTCCTCCGCCGCCTCGACCTCGCCGACATACCGCATACCCAAGCACCCGCCGCATGACCCCCGACGAACTTACGACTGCGACCACTAGCTGGCCCAGTTAAAGAGTGGCGCAAATGTGAGGTCTATTTCGAGGCGGCGTTAAGTTCTG
>NZ_DATJYB010000350.1:0-48610 GCF_035499775.1 Mycobacterium sp.
ACCGCGCCCAGGCGCGGGCGGCGGCAGAGGGCCTCGAGCTCGGCTGGCGAGAGGCCAATGCCGAAGCACTGCCGTTCGACGCCAACGAGTTCGACGCGGTCCTCTCCGCGATCGGGGTGATGTTCGCCCCGCGTCATCAGCGCACGGCCGACGAGCTGGCCCGGGTCTGCCGGCGGCGCGGCACGATCGGAGTGGTCAGCTGGACACCCGAGGGGTTCTACGGCCAGATGCTTTCCGCCATCAGGCCGCACCGGCCGACCCTGCCGACCGGCGCACCCCACGAGTGTGGTGGGGCAGCGAGGACTACGTGAGCGACCTGTTTCGCGGCCTCGCCAGCGACATCCGAACGCGCCGAAGCACATTGAAGGTGCATCGGTTCGACACCCCCGAAGCGAGCCGCGACTACTTCAAGAGCTACTACGGCCCGATGATCAACGCCTACCGCAACATCGCCGACGACCCGCGCCGCGTCGCAGCACTCGACGACGAGCTCACCGAGCTCTGCGGCAGATACCTGAACGACGGCGTGATGGAGTGGGAGTACCTGATCATGGTGGCGCGCAAGGGCTGAGCCTCATGACTCTCCCTCTTGACCTCGGGATTTTAGATCACGTATTTTAAAATACGTGATCCAGATTGGTCGGGCCGATGCCTCGCCGCATTGAATTCCAGGTCGACCCTGCGCTCGACGCGGCAGCCGAGGCGTTCCGTCATCAGGGCTACGGCGGGACGTCGATAAAGACCCTCGAACGTGCCACGGGTCTGTCGTCGGGCAGTCTGTACAACAGTTTCGGGGACAAGGACGCCATCTTTCACTTGGTGTTGGAGCGCTACGTCAACACCATCGTCGCCGGGCGATTGACCAAGCACCTGGCCCACGAAGATCGTCTCGAGGGACTGCGAGCGTTGTTCATGACGCTGCTCGACGAGCCGGACGGCGGATCGTCGGGCTGTCTGCTCACCAATACCGCCGTCGAGTTCGGACCGGCGCAGTCCCAGGCTCTGGCCCAGCTGAACCGCGGATTTCGGCTTCAGGAGAGCTCATTCCTGACGGCCGTCGAGCACGTGTGGCCGGGACGCGCCGACGCACGAGCCATCGCTCGTCGATTGCTCGTGCTCTACCAAGGCTTCCTCGTACTGATCCGATCGGGTCATCCGAAGGAGGAACTGCGCGAGGCGATCGCGTTCGAGTTCGACAACCTGAAAGAACTGCCTTCGCAGGTCCCGCCGCCTCGGGACCTCGCCGACCACCGCTGAACGTCTGACATCACCGTCCCAGGAATGGATCAACAAACGACCATGAAAGCTCTACGTACCCCGGACGAGCGTTTCGCCAGTCTCACCGATTGGCCCTACGCGCCGAACTACTTGGAGATCGACGACGGCGAGGGCTCGGGCCTTCGCCTCCACTACGTGGACGAGGGCCCGAAAGACGGGGCGACCGTGCTGCTCATGCACGGCGAACCCTCATGGGGCTATCTCTACCGCAAGATCATCGCGGCCCTGGCCGGCAAAGGCCACCGCGTGATCGCGCCGGACCTGATCGGATTCGGCCGATCCGACAAGCCCGCGGCTCGGACCGACTACTCCTACGAACGGCACGTCGACTGGATGAGCCAATGGCTGACCAAGCTCGACCTGCAGGACGTCACGCTCTTCTGTCAAGACTGGGGCGGCCTGATCGGCCTGCGTCTCGTCGCGGCCTTCCCGGCCCGGTTCGCGGGCTTGGTCATCGCCAACACCTCCCTGCCCACCGGGAAGGGCTCGTCGGCGGGGTTCAAGGCCTGGCTCGAGTTCAGCCAGAGCGTGCCGCAGATGCCGATCGGGACGATCGTCAACGGCGGGACCGCACGGCAGCTCAGCCCGCAAGAGATCGCTGCGTACGATGCGCCATTCCCCGATGAGACCTACAAGGAGGGCGCGCGGCAATTTCCAGTCCTGGTGCCCGTCACACCGGAGCACGCGTCGGTCGCCGAAAACAGGGCGGCGTGGGCGGTGCTCGACCAGTTCGATCGGCCGGTGATCACCGCCTTCAGCGACGGCGACCCGGTGACGCAAGGCGGCGAGGCACCGTTTCAGACCCGGATTCCGGGCGCTCACGGGCAGCCGCACGTCACGTTGAACGGCGGTCATTTCCTGCAAGAGGACCGCCCTGACGACATCGTGAGCGTCATCGACGCTCTGATCCGCGACAGGGGCGTGGGACGATGATCGCCGCGCACGAAACCTTCGGGGGGACTTGGCCTTTCGCGCCGCGCTTCTTCGACGGTGCTGGTTTCCGCATGCACTACGTCGACGAAGGCGAGGGCGAGGGCGAACCCATCGTCTGCCTGCACGGGGAGCCGACCTGGGGATACCTGTATCGGCGCTTCATCCCACCCTTGTCCGAGACGCACCGGGTGGTGGTTCCCGATCACATGGGCTTCGGAAAGAGCGAGACGCCGCGCGACCGCGAGTACACGCTGAAGACCCACGTCGAAAACCTGGCAGCGCTCTTCGATGCGCTCGATCTCCGCGAGGTGACGCTGGTCATCCAGGATTGGGGCGGCCCGATCGGAGCGGCCTATACCTTGCGCCATCCTGAGCGGGTCAAGCGGCTGTTCCTGCTGAACACGATCAGCGGCTACGGTCGAGCCGAACCTGGGCCGCTCACGCCCTGGTTCCAGTTCATCAAGAAGCACCACGACGCCGGAACGCTGAACGAGTTACTGGGGCATCTCGATGCCAACGTCCTCAGCATCATGAAGATCATCGGCTTCGAGAACTCCGCCGCGGTAGACGCCAACTGGATCGCAGCCTACAGCGCGCCGTTTCCGACCAAAGACGACTGCATCGGCGCGACCGAGTTCCCGCTCGACGCCCTGTTGGGACGCATCGTGCCGTACGTTCGAGAGGGCTTTCCCTTGCTCGACAACCTCACCTCGAAACCCGCCATGCTCACCGTCGGCATGAAGGACAAGGCCATCTCCCCGCCGGTCCAGATTGCCGACTTTCAAGGCGTATGGCCTGGTCGACCGGTCGTCAGATTGCCGGATGCCGGGCACTTCAGCCAGGAAGACGCGCCGGGCACGATCGTCGCGTTGATCCAGCAGTTCATCCAAAGCACATGAGCGGATCCAGGGGGTACCTGATCATGTTGGCGCGCAAGGGCTGACCGTCATGCGCTGTTTACCAGGATCTCGTACTGGGCAGCGGCGCGATGGCGGACGTCCTTGTCCTCGTTGCTCCAAACAGCAACGACATACCGCCCGAAGGAAAGCCAACACGTAAAGCGAGCGTTGGTGTCGCTGGCCCAGACTTGCTGCTTCTGTTCCCAGCATCGCGCCTTGCTGAGCCCGTCGGGCGGTGCCACCTCGTGGTCGACGAACTCGTCGGCGTTGGCTTGAATCAGTCTGGGCAGCAGCGCACTTGCCGCGGTATCGGCTCGGGCCCGCAACAGAATAGCGTCGACGCTGAAGGCACATCGGTCGACCCCGGCTTGTTCAAACAGCCGGTTCTTGACCGATCCGCTGTCCGCACACAGGACGACCGCCCGGGGACCCATCGTCCCGTAGGTGTCGGATATTTTGGGCTGCTCTCCTGCGACGAAAGTTCGGCTGAGCATGTGATCCGGATCGAGCGGCAGCGAGCCGAGCGTGGCCTCTGAATGCGAATTGACCTGGTCCAGCAGCGGCACCTGCATATCGAACGTGCGCTGCACGCGTTGTATCAACTCGTTCAGGTTGGACTGCGCAACGGTGGAGGTATAGGCGGATACGACCAGGTTGCGATGGGCCATGGTCGCCGCCATACCGCTGTACCCCGGCCGATAATGTGCTTTGGCCTGCGGGTATCCCGGAATCGTGGCGTGCTGGTTTTCCGAGTTGACCGCGAAGTCGGTGGCGTCCATCTCGGTGGCCGCTCGCGCGGCCGCGTCGTCGTTGGGGAAGCTCGTCAATACGATTTGCAGAACGTCCCCGGTCCTGTCGCGATTGAATACCTCTAGCGGTATTGAAACGCCTTGCGCGCGAAAGCCGCTGATCATGCCGTACTTTTCCAACACCGGCTGCACCACCGGGGTCAAGGTGCCCGAGATCGACGTGGCCGTACGGGCCGGATCCGGTGATGCCCTGAAGTAGAGGTGATCCAGCTTGGGGTCGACCTCGTAGGGATTGGGCATACCCTCGGCCAGCCGAAAAGCCTCCAGATAACGGCCCTCGTCTTTGGAGGCGGTACCCGGCAGGGTGCGCGGCTGAATCGAGTAACGTCCGACGTCGAGTATGTGCGGGTCCGGGCCCTGCGTGGACTTGCCGCCGCTGGTCAGCCCCCAGATCCCGAACCCGGCCGCCACGACGACGACCAGGAAGATTGCCGCAGCGATCAGGAGCCATCGACTCCGGCCCTTGGTCATGGGCGGTGGGGACGCCGGCTGTTGGGTCCACTGTGGGGGCGGTGGGCCCCCTGGCGGAAACGACGGTCGAGGGCCGACGCCGCCGGCATCCCGCCCCATCGGCACGGTGGTAGATACCAAGTCGTCGGACGATTTGGCGCCCGTTGCGGCCGCCGCCTCGGCCGCCCGCGCCAGCTCGCCCGCACTGCCATAGCGATCTTCGGGACGTTTGGCCATGCCACGGGCGATTACCCCGTCGAGCGCCGGTGGGATCCCCGGGTGCGAACTGGGACGGGGAATCGGTCCGCTCAGATGCCCGCCCATCACGCCGGTGCGGTCACCGCGATACGGCGGCGAGCCGGTCAGCATTTCGAACAACACGCAGGCCAGCGAATAGATATCGACGCTGTGAGTCACCTTGTCGATGTCCCCGAGGAACCGCTCGGGGGCCATATAGGTCCAGGTGCCCAGCACGTCGCCCATCTGGGTCAGCTTTTCCTCGGTGGCCGCATTGGCGATACCGAAATCCCCCAGGTAGGCAAAGTCGCGTTCGGTGACGAAGATGTTGGCCGGTTTGACGTCGCGATGGATCACCCCGGCGGCGTGCGCGGCGTCCAGCGCCGACGCAACCTGACTCACGATCGAAACCGCCCGCACCGGCGGCAGTGGCCCGGACCCTTTCAGCACGGTGTCCAAATCGGTGCCGTCGATCAGGCGCATATCGACGTACAGCTGCCCGTCGATCTCGCCGGCATCGTGAATCGGCACCACGTGCGGCTCACGCAGCCGCCCGGCAATGCGCGCCTCGCGCTGCAGGCGCTTTCTGAAGTCCGGGTCCTGCGAGTAGGTCCCCGACAGCAGCTTCAACGCCACCACCCGGTCCATGGCGGTGTCCTCGGCCTCATACACATGGCCCATCCCGCCACTACCCAGCAACCGCCGCAGCAGATAGCGCCCGAACCGCGTTCCGACCTGCGGCGCCACGTCAGTCATTCCGGACTCCTTAGTCCAGTCCCCCACTCCAGCAGCCCCTGTCGCGACTGGCCACGTCGTAACGCGAGTGGATTATTGACGGGCGCACCGCTCCGTTGGGAAGTTTACGACGTCGTTGACGGTCGCACCGCAAAGTCGCGCTAACCGATGTGCAGCGGGTCGATCTGTACCCGAACCGGCTCGTGGGTTTGCCTGGCACTGAGCACACCGACGCCACGCCGCAGCGCCGCGGCCAGCTCCAGACCGCGCTCCCGGCGGACGCGCAGCAACATCCGGGTGACCGCGGCACCGGCCGGAGTTCCCGCCGGCCGGCGCGAACCCGGCGGCAGATCCACCGGACCGAGCAGGTCCGCGTCGTCGGGCAACTGAGTCGCCTCCAGCAGCGCCGCCACGGCGTCGGCGGTGCCATCCAGGGCGGCCATGTGCACACTCGGCGGCAGGCCGACTTCGGTTCGGGCAACCAGGTCTGCCTCCGCGTTGCCGACCGGATCCCACCGGATCAGCGACTGCACCGTCGGGATGGACGCGTCGGCGACCACCGTCACCACACCGCCGTCGCCGCGGGCACGGACCAGCGCGGCCGCGCTCATCCAACGCCACAGGGCGTCCTCGGCGGCGCGCAGATCCTGCCGGCCCAGCAACGCCCAGGTATCCAGCAGCAGCGCCGCCCCGTACCCGCCCGCCGCGCGGGGTTCGGCCCCCGGGGTGGCGACCACCACCGCCGCGCGGGCCGCGACCTCCGCCACGACGGCCTCCCCCGCCGAGGTGACGACGGGCGTGCCCGGGAAGGCCCGACCGAGTTCCTCGGCGGTGCGACGGGCGCCGACGACGACGGCACGCACCGAGTCCGACCCGCAGCGCGCGCATTTCAGCGTCGGGTCCACCTGGCCACACCAGCGGCAGGCGGTGCCTGTCGCGCCACGTTCGAGCAGCGACAACGGCCCGGTGCAATGCCGGCAACGCGCGATCGTGCGGCAACGCCCGCAGGCCAGCGACGGCACATACCCACGCCGCGGCACCTGCACCAACACCGGCGCCCCGGCCTGTAACGCCGAACGGGCGGCGCGCAGCGCGATGGACGGAAGCCGGGCGGTGCGGGCCGCCGGGTCGCGTTCGTCGGCGTATCCGCTGTCGTCCAGCGCGACCACCCGCGGAGTGCGGGCCCGCACCACCGGCCGTGCCGCGACGATGTCATGCGCCCATCCGCTGCGCACCAGCGCGTGCGCTTCGGCGGTCCGCGCGTAGCCGCCGATCAATGCCGCGCAGCGCGCCTGATGCGCACGCAGCATCGCCACCTCGCGGGCGTGCGGATACGGCGCCCGCGGCTCGGCCAGCGTGTCGTCGGCGTCGGCCCACACCATGACCAGCCCCAGGTCGCTCAGCGGCGCGAACACCGCGCTGCGGGTACCGATCACCAGCCGCGCGCTGCCGCGCAGCGCGGCCAACCAGCGGCGGTAGCGTGCCGCCGGGCCCAGGCCCGCCGACAGCGCCACCACGGCGTGCTCGTCGATTCGGCTGGTCGCGGCCTGCCACAGCGCGTCCAGGTCGCGCTGGTCGGGCACCACCGCGAGCACCGAACGCCCCGCCCGCACGGTCTGCGCGGCGGCCTCGGCGAACCGATCCGTCCACAGCTCACCGGGCAACGCCTGCCACACCGCGCGGGCGGCCCGTGACTCGGCCAGCGCCGTCAGAAACTGCCCGCCGCGGCCGTAGACCTGCCACCCGGACGGGTCCACCGGCGCGACAACCGGCCGGGCCGGAATCGCCATGGGTTCGCGTTCCACCCTGGCGTGGCGGGGTGGGACCGCCAGCCGCAACACGTCCGGCCGGGTCCCCGCGTAGCGCGCCGCGACCGCGTCGGCCAACCGGCGGATTTCCGCGGTGAGCACCGGTTCGGGCGAGACGACGCGGTCCAGCCAGCCCAGCCGGCCGGTGTGATCGGTGTCGTTACGACGTTCCAGCACAAACCCGTCGACCAGCCGGCCGTGGAACCGCACCCGTACCCGCACGCCGGGCTGAGCGTCGTCGGACTGCTCGGCGGACACCAGGTAGTCGAACTCGCGATCCAGGTGCGGCACCGAGAGCATCGGCAGCACCCGCGCGATCGGCTCCACCTCGATGGGCGTGCGGCCGGTCATCGGCTACCGGCCGGCGCAGCGAGATGTGCTGTCAGACAACATCCCTCAGTCGTCGGCGGCCACAGCGGCGGCGTCGTCGGCTGCGTCGGCTTCGTCGTCGGGCTCCGGCAGAGGCTCTCGGCCAAAGAAGAACCCGGCGGTGATCAGAATCATGGCCCCGGCGTACGACCACCAGATCGGTACCGCCAAGGCCTCGTTTTCGAGGATGAATTTGCCGATCGCGATCATCCCGTCCGACACCGCGAAACAGACCGCCCCGATCGCGGTCCAGATCGTCGGCAGCTTGGCCAACAGCGCGGTGCCCACCATCGTGCCCAACACGAGGATGTAGACCGTCACCGGGATCGTCAGCTTTTTCTCGACGAGGTGCGGCCACAACCAGACCACCATCGCCACCAACACCAGCACCAACACCATGACGCCCGCGATGCGTGCACGCGACGGGCCCGACCTCCAGGCCAGCGGCAGCAGGGCGCCCAGAAAACACAAGTGCGCCAACAGGAATGAGCCCAGCCCGAAGACGAACGACTGCGGCCACCAGGGGATTGCCAACAGCCAGTCACCGGCGGCGGACAACAACAGCGCCGGCATGAGCCACCGTCGTTCGCGGACGATGGGGTGCGCGGCCGCGGCGACGGTCAGCAGCAGCGCCATCGACGCCTTGAACGCCGGTTGCAAAGCCCAATGCCCGGTCAGCTCGGTGCCTGGGGGCGAGCGCAGCGCGATGACGGTCAGGAACACTCCGTAGGCCATGCCGGCCCACCCGGCGGCCACCCAGCCGCCCGACACCAAGCGAGGTGCGTACGGTACCTCCATGCCCAGTTTGGACAACGCTGCCGACGAGCGACCAGGTATCGACCCCATCCTGACGAAGGTACTGGATGCCGTTCCGTTCCGGCTATCAACTGACGACGGAATCCTCGCGGCCAGGCAACGATTGCGCGACCTGCCGCGCCGGGCGCTGCACCCCGAGCTGCGGGTAGAAGACCGCGCCATCGACGGGCCGGGCGCCCCCATCGGTATCCGAATCTATTGGCCACCAACCAGTTCCGATCTCAAGCCGCCTGTCGTGGTGTTCTTTCACGGCGGCGGCTTCGTGATGGGCGATCTCGACACCCACGACGGTTCCTGCCGCCAGCACGCCGTCGGCGCCGGGGCGGTGGTGGTGTCCGTGGACTACCGCTTGGCGCCCGAGTACCCCTACCCTGCAGCCGTCGAAGATGCTTGGGCCGCAACGGTATGGGTCGCCGATCACGGTGCCGACATCGGCGCCGACAGCACCCGGCTGGCGCTCGCCGGTGATTCGGCCGGCGGCACCATCGCCGCGGTGATCGCCCAGCTGGCACGAGACCGGGGCGGCCCGCGGGTTGCCTTCCAGCTGTTGTGGTATCCCTCCACGCTGTGGGATATTTCGCTGCCGTCCTACACCGAGAATGCCACCGCACCCATCCTCGATGTTGCGGCTATCGCCGAGTTCTCCCGTTGCTACGCAGGCAAAGTCGACTTGTCCGACCCACCGGCCGGGATGGCACCGGGGCGGGCGAAGAACCTGGCCGGCCTGCCGCCCGCCTATATCGGCGTCGCGGGTTACGACCCGCTGCGCGACGACGGGATCCGCTACGGCGAGCTGTTGTCGGCTGCCGGCGTTCAGGTCCAAGTGCACAACGCCGAGACGTTGGTACACGGCTACATCGGCTACGCCGGGGTGGTGCCGGCCGCAACAGCCGCGATGGGCCGCGGACTGGCCACGTTGTGGGCTGCGCTGCGGCGGTAGCTGCCGCATTGCGTACGGTAGGTCCATGACGGATGCGACCACCACTGCCCGGCCGGCGATCGACCCGAGGTTCAAAGCGCTGCTGGACGCGGTGCCGATGACGTTCAACGTCGCCGACGGGGTCGAGGTCGCACGCGCCAAGCTCAAGCAGCTCCAGGCGCCCCCGGAGATGCTGCCGCAGCTGCGGATCGAGGAGCGGACGGTCGGTTACGGGGACCTCACCGACATCCCGGTCCGCATCTACTGGCCGCCGGTCCCGGCGCACGAGGACTTGCCCGTCGTCGTCTTCTACCACGGCGGCGGCTGGTCGATCGGCGACCTGGACACCCATGACCCCGTCGCCCGCGCGCACTCGGTCGGTGCGGAGGCCATCGTGGTGTCCGTCGACTACCGCCTGGCCCCGGAGCATCCGTTCCCGGCCGGGATCGACGACAGCTGGGCGGCACTACGCTGGGTCGGCGAGCACGCCGCCGAACTGGGCGGTGACCCGAACCGGATCGCTGTGGCCGGCGACTCCGCGGGCGGCAATATCTCCGCAGTGATGGCGCAGCTCGCCCGCGACAACGACGGACCACAGCTGGTTTTTCAGTTGCTCTGGTATCCGTCGACCACCGCCGACCTGTCACTGCCGTCGTTCACCGAAAATGCCGACGCGCCAATCCTGGACCCTGACGTCATCAATGCGTTCCTGCAGTGGTACGTCCCCGGCGTCGACATCGACGACCCCACCCATCTGCCGACCACACTGGCCCCGGCGAACGCCGCCGATCTGTCCGGCCTGCCACCCGCGTTCATCGCCACCGCCGAGCATGACCCGCTGCGCGACGACGGGGCCCGATACGCCGAACTGCTCAGGGCGGCAGGCGTTCCGGCGGAATTGCGCAACGAGCCGAACCTGGTGCACGGCTACATCAGCTTCGCCCTGGTGATACCCGCCTGCGCCGAGGCCACCGGCCATGGTGTGGCGGCATTGAAGAAGGCGCTGCACGCGTAGTGACGGTGGCGAGCCCGCTGTCGGGCCCTTCGCCGAGCGTGCACTGGTTGCGAAAATCGGGGCCGCATTTTCGCAGTGGTTACACGTTCGGCGAGAAGGGTGGGGCCGCTAGTCTCCGGGCGAATACGCGCTGGGTGCAACGCCGTACCAGCGCTTGAACGCGTGCGAGAACGTGGACACCTCGGTGTAGCCCAGCCGCTTGGACACCTCTTCCACCGTCAGGCCGACGTTGCGCAGCAAGTCCACGGCCACCGTGGAGCGCGCTTCGTTCAGCAGCGCGCGAAACGACGTGCCTTCCTCGGTGAGCCGCCGGCGCAGCGTGCGCGGATGGACGTCGAGTTCGTCGGCGATGTCGGGAAGCGTTGGGAACGAACCGGAATCGCGGAACAGCTTGGTGCGTACCAACGCGGTAATGCCTTGGCGGCGCTCGCTGCGCTGCATCAGCACGTCGCACTGTGCCATGCACATCTCCAAGGTGTGCCGGTCGGCCTGCGGCAGCGGCTCGTCGAACATCGCCCGCGGGAAGTGCAATCGGTTGTGCGCCCGGCCGAATGCCACGTCGTGGACCGGTACCAGTTCGAGCAGCGGCCGCAACAGTTCCTCATCGATGGCGACTTCCGCCGATACCTGGTCGGCATACTTCTCCGCCACCGCCAGCGCGAAACTCGTTGTTGTGGAGATGATTCCGGCGATATCGCGCTCAATGAAGAACCCGCGCACATCCGTCGGCAGGTGGCCGGCGTCGAGTTCGATCAGGCAGTCGTCGGCGGTCTCGAAGATCGCCAGGTCGATGTGCATCATCGTCAGGGCGAAGTAGCGCATCGCGATGCTGAACAGTTCGCGCAGCGTGCCGCAGGACATCACCGCGAAACCGAACAAGCCGAAATGGGTGAGCGTGAACCGGCTGCCCACGTCGATGCCGAGGCCGGACTCTGCCGGCAGCCGGGCCAGCAGCCGACGCACTGCCCTGATCTCGTCGAGCCCGCTGACCATGACGTTCGGGTCGTCGAGATCGGCCGGCTCGATCGCGGTGCCCGCCAACACGTCGGTGGTGGGCACCCCGCGTTCGTTGGCCACCTCGCACAGCAGCCGGGTCGCGTAGACCGGGTGGCTCACCTCGCGCGGCACTTGCTCCATCGGCTGTCCTAAATTCCCAACTCCGTGTCCGATAATCTCATTACCGGCCAGCCGCGTCATCCCTACAGTGGACTCATGGCCACCCTCACTGTCGAGCGGCCGCGGAGCGGACCGGCCCGACGGCTGAGCACCTGGACGATGACGCGCGAGGCCATCACCGTCGGCTTCGACGTCGGCGACGGCTTCATGGGCCGGGCACGCGGCAGCGACATCGCCCGATTTCGTTGTGCCGGAAGACGTTTCGTCTCGATCAGCCATCCGGACTACGTCGATCACGTACTGCACGAGGCGCGGCTGCGCTACGTCAAGTCCAACGAATACGAGCCGATCAAGGCCACCGCGGGCATCAACCTGCTGACCGACGAGGGAGACTCCTGGGCCAGCCACCGCGGGGCGCTGAACCCGACATTCGCCCGGCGCCACCTCAACGGGCTCGTCGACTTGATGATCGATCCGATCGCCGACGTCACCGCCCGGGTGGCACCCGGTGAGTTCGACATGCACGAGACGATGGTCGAGACGACCCTGCGGGTGGTCGCCAATTCCCTGTTCAGCCAGGATTTCGGTCCGCTGGTCCAGAGCATGAACGAACTGGCGACGCGGGGACTGCGGCATGCCGAGAAGCTGGAGCGGCTCGGGCTGTGGGGCCTGATGCCGCGTCCGGTCTACGACACCCTGCACCGGTGCGCCTTTTCCGGCGTCCGCATGCCGCCACCGCTGCGCGACATCCAGAACATCGCGCTGACGCTCGACCGTTCAGTCAACTCGGTCATCGATGAGCGACTGGTGCACCCGACCGACTCCGCCGACCTGCTCAACGTGTTGCTGGGCGCCGACGGCGGAACGTGGCCACGCCAACGGGTCCGCGACGAAGCTCTGACATTCATGCTCGCCGGTCACGAAACCACCGCCAACGCGATGTCCTGGTTCTGGTATCTGATGGCCGTGCACGCCGACGCGCGCGAGCGGATGCTCGCCGAGGTCGACGACGTGCTGGGCGGGCGCCGCCCCACCGCCGACGACCTGGGCCGGCTGCCATGGACCACCGCATGCCTGCAGGAGTCGCAGCGCTACTTCTCGGCGGTGTGGATCATCGCCCGGCGGGCGATCGAAGACGACGTTATCGGCGAGCACCACATTCGCCGCGGCACCACCGTCATCATCCCGATCCACCACATTCACCACGACCCCCGTTGGTGGCCCGACCCGGAACGCTTTGATCCCAGCCGGTTTCTGGGGTGTGCCAAAGATCGTCCGCGGTCGGCATATCTGCCGTTCGGCGGCGGCCGGCGCATCTGTATCGGGCAGAGCTTCGCCCTGGTGGAGATGCTGCTGATAGCCGCAATCATGAGTCAGCGCTTCACTTTTGACCTCGCGCCCGGCCGTCAAGTCGAGCCCGAGGCCACACTGACCCTGCGGCCCAAACATGGCGTACACGTCGTCGGAAGGAGACGCTGAATGAGTACACAGCCCGACCACCACGTGCTGATCGTCGGCGCCGGATTCTCCGGAATCGGGGCCGCGATCCAGCTCGATCGGGCGGGATTCACCGATTTCCTGATGATCGAAGCCGGTGATGGAGTCGGCGGCACCTGGTACTGGAACACCTATCCCGGTATCGCCGTTGACATTCCGTCGTTCTCCTACCAGTTCTCCTTTGAGCAGAGCCCGGACTGGACGCGAACCTACGCGCCCGGCCGGGAGCTCAAGGCCTACGCCGAGCACTGCGTCGACAAATACCGCCTGCGCTCCCGGATCCGGTTCGGCACAAAGGTTCTCGCCGCCGAGTTCGACGACGAGCACCGGCTGTGGCGAGTCCAGATCGACCCGGGCGGCGAAGTCACCGCGAGGTTCGTGATCAACGCCTGCGGCGTGCTGACAACGCCCAAGCTCCCCGACATCGACGGCGTCGACGACTTCGCCGGACTGACCATGCACACCGCGCGCTGGGATCACCAGCAGGACCTGACCGGCAAGCGCGTCGCCATCATCGGCACCGGCGCGTCGGCCGTGCAAATCATCCCCGAGATTGCGCCAATTGTCGACCAGCTCACCGTCTTTCAGCGCACCCCGATCTGGTGCTTCCCCAAGTTCGACGTGCGGCTGCCGAAGCTGGCGCGGTGGGCGATGCGAGTTCCCGGCGGCAGTGCTGTGCAACGGCTGCTCAGCCAGGCCTACGTGGAGGCGACCTTCCCCATCGCCGCGCACTACTTCACCGTGTTCCCGCTGGCCAAGAGGATGGCGTCACTGGGTAAGCGCTATCTGCGCCAGCAGGTCAAAGACCCGGTGGTACGTGACAAGCTCACCCCGCGCTACGCGGTGGGCTGCAAGCGACCGGGCTTCCACAACACCTATCTGTACACGTTCAACCGCGACAACGTGCAACTGGTGACCGAGTCGATCGACAAGATCACCCCGTCCGCAGTGGCCACCACGGACGGCACCAGCTACGACGTCGACGTGCTGCTGCTCGCGACCGGCTTCAAGGTGCTCGACGTCGACGACGTGCTGACCTACGCCGTCACCGGAAGCGGCGAACGGTCGTTGAGTCGGTTCTGGGACGAGCATCGAATCCAGGCCTACGAGGGCGTCAGCATCCCCGGGTTTCCGAACTTCTTCACCGTGTTCGGCCCGTACGGCTATGTCGGCTCGTCGTATTTCGCGCTCATCGAGTCGCAGACCCACCACATTCTGCGCTGCCTGAAACAGGCCCGGAGCGTCGGCGCCCAACACGTCGAGGTGTCCGAGGAGGCCAACGACCGGTACTTTGCCGAGGTGATGCGCCGGCGGCACCGCCAGGTGTTCTGGCAGGACAGTTGCCGGCTGGCCAACAGCTACTACTTCGACAAGAACGGCGACGTCCCGCTGCGGCCCACCACCACGGTGGAGGCATACTGGCGCAGTCGGCGCTTTAATCTGGACGACTACCGGTTCACCGGTTAGCGCGAGCAGACGCAGAATCGCACGCGGGAGCCCCGCGGAATGCGATTCTGCGTCTGCTCGCCCAGCAAAGGAGACCTCTCGGTGGCGAAGGAGTTTTCGCATATCGACGACTCCCTCCGGGAGTTCATCGGCCAACAGGCCATGTTCTTCGTCGCCACCGCTCCGTCGGTGGGCGGCCGAATCAACTTGTCGCCCAAGGGATACGCCGACACTTTCGCGGTGCTCGACGACCACACCGTCGCTTATCTCGATCTGTTCGGCAGCGGCGCCGAGACGATCGCGCACCTGCGTGACAACGGCCGGATCACGATCATGTTCTGCTCGTTCACCCGCAACTCGCGGATCCTGCGGCTATTCGGCACCGGGCGAGTCGTCCGCCCCGACGACAGCGAATTCGAAACTCTGCGAACGCATTTCGGTGCTCTGCATCCAGGGCTTCGGGCTGCCATCGTGGTCGGCGTGCAGCGAATTGCCGACGCCTGCGGGTACGCCGTGCCCTACTACGATCTGGTCGACGAGCGGCCGGTGCTCGACAAGCACCACGCCAAGTCGAGTGACGAGAAGTTCGCCAGCGTCGTCGAACGCAACCGGCACAGCATCGACGGCCTGCCCGCGCTGGACCCAGACCACCCGCTGCCGCCCCGCTGAGCGTCACGCTGGCGTAACGCTCGGCGCCGCCGAGAACTAGATGGCGCGCCTGAGGTCGTCCACCATGTTGAGCTGCTCCCACGGCAGCTCGACGTCGGTGCGGCCGAAGTGCCCGTAGGCAGCGGTCTGCGCGTAGATCGGGCGCAGCAGGTCCAGGTCGCGGATGATCGCGCCCGGCCGCAGGTCGAACACCTCGGGGATGACCTTCTCGATCTTGACCGGGTCGACGGCCTCGGTGCCGAAGGTCTCGATGAACAGGCCCACCGGAGCGGCCTTGCCGATGGCGTAGGCCACCTGCACCTCGACCCGCTCCGCCAGCCCCGCGGCGACGACGTTCTTGGCCACCCAGCGCATCGCGTACGCCGCTGAGCGGTCCACCTTGGACGGATCCTTGCCGGAGAAGGCGCCGCCGCCGTGACGGGCCCAGCCGCCGTACGTGTCGACGATGATCTTGCGGCCGGTGAGCCCCGCGTCGCCCATCGGGCCGCCCAGGACGAACTTGCCGGTCGGGTTCACCAGCACCCGCGTCGACGACGAATCCAGGGTGTCGTGGGCCAGGTCCTCGAGCACGGTCTTGAGCACGTGCCGGCGGATGTCGGGATCCAGCGTCTTCTCCAGGTCGATCCCGTCGGCGTGCTGGGTGGAGACGACCACCGTGTCCAGTCGCACCGGGACGTTGTCCTCGTACTCGATGGTGACCTGTGTCTTGCCGTCCGGACGCAGGTAGGGCAGCGTGCCGTTCTTGCGGACCTCGGACAGCCGCCGCGACAGCCGGTGCGCCAGCGCGATGGGCAGCGGCATCAGTTCCGGAGTGTCGTTGATCGCGTAGCCGAACATCAGGCCCTGGTCGCCGGCGCCCTGGGCGTCCAGCGGGTCCGCCGCACCCTCCACGCGCGCCTCGTGGGCGGTGTCGACGCCCTGGGCGATGTCGGGCGACTGCGCGCCGATGCCGATGTTCACCCCGCACGACGCCCCGTCGAAGCCCTTGTCCGACGAGTCGTAGCCGATCTCCAGAATTCGGGCGCGCACGGTATTCGTGATGTCGGCGAACGCCTCCTTGGCCAAGGTGGTCACCTCGCCGACGACGTGCACCTGCCCGGTGGTCACCAGCGTCTCGACCGCGACACGTGAGCGGGGGTCCTCCGCCAGAAGCGCGTCGAGGACGGAGTCGCTGATGGCGTCACAGATCTTGTCGGGATGTCCCTCGGTCACCGACTCACTGGTAAACAGCCGACCCTTCTCGCTCACCCTGTCATCCTTTCCAATCTACGTAAACTTAGTTAGGCAAATTATCTTAATCGCCGCTACCGATACCGGCGAAGCCGGGCGTCCTACCTGACGCTATCCGGTCTCGCCGTGCAGAAACGTGACGATCGCGTCAACGATACGGCTGGCCATCAGCGTCTTGGAGCCGTGCTGCAGCGCCAACTCGGTACCGTCGGACGCCAGCAGCCAGCCGTCGTTGCTGTCCACCTCGAAGGCCCTGCCGTCGCCCACGGCGTTGACCACCAGCAGGTCACAACCCTTGCTGCGCAGCTTGTTCCGGGCGTGGAAGAGCACATCCCCGTTGGCGTCGCCGGTCTCGGCGGCGAACCCGACGATGGCTTGCATGTTGGGCAGCTCGCCGTGGGCGCGCGCCCGCACCGCGCCGGCCAGCACGTCGTCGTTGCGCAGCAACTCGATGGTCGGGGGTCCCTCGGCACTCTTTTTGATCTTGGCGGCGGAAACCTGCGCGGGCCGGAAGTCGGCGACAGCCGCCGCCATCACCAGCACGTCCGCGTCGGCAGCGTGCTTGGACACCGCGTTTCCGAGTTGCTCCGCGGAGCTGACGTGCACCACCTCGACGCCGGCGGGGTCGATCAGGCCCGCGGTGTGCCCGGCGATCAGCGTGACCTCCGCGCCGCGCTGGGCGGCGACCCGCGCGACGGCGTAGCCCTGCTTGCCCGAGCTGCGGTTGCCGATGAACCGCACCGGATCGATGGGCTCGCGGGTGCCACCGGCGGTCACCAGCAGCCGACGCCCGGCCAGGTCGTAGGGCAGCGCGTCATGGCGTTCCAGGAGTAGGTGGGCCAGGGTGGTGATCTCCTCGGCCTCGGGTAGCCGGCCCGCGCCGCTGTCGCTGCCGGTGAGCCGCCCGGAGGCGGGTTCCAGCACCACCGCACCACGACGGCGCAGCGTGGTCACGTTGTCGACGGTGGCCGGGTGTAACCACATCTCGGTATGCATCGCCGGCGCGAACATCACCGGGCATCGCGCCGTCAGCAGAGTCGCCGTGAGCAGATCGTCGGCGCGGCCGTGTACGGCCCGGGCCAGCAGGTCGGCGGTGGCCGGCGCCACCACGACCAGGTCGGCGTGCTGGCCGAGACGCACATGCGGCACCTCGGGAACGTCGGAGAAGACGTCGGTGTGCACCGGCCGGCCGGACAGCGCCTCAAAGGTGGCGGCCCCGACGAAGCGCAAAGCGGATTCGGTCGGGATGACCCGGACGTCGTGACCGGCCTCGGCGAGCTGACGCACGACGGTGCACGCCTTGTACGCGGCGATGCCCCCGGAGACGCCTACGATGACCCGTTTGCGATCCACCGGCCGTGCCTTGTTACTCGCCCTCGGTGTGCTCGAGCAGGTCGGCGTGGATCTCGCGCAGCGCGATGGACAGCGGCTTTTCCTGCAGTCCAGGCTCGACCAGCGGGCCCACGTATTCGAGGATGCCCTCGCCGAGCTGGTTGTAGTAGTCGTTGATCTGGCGGGCACGCTTCGCCGCGTAGATCACCAGCGCGTACTTGCTGGAAACGCGGTCCAGCAGCTCGTCGATGGGCGGGTTGGTGATGCCCAGTGGGGTGTCGTAGGCGCCCTGCCCACCTGCCGACGGATCGAACTGATCCACGGCGGTGACGGCGGTCAGCGACGTGTCGGACTGGGGAATACTCACGTAAGTCAATCTCCTGGGCAGATCTGAATGGGTGTCAAGCCTGGTCGGGCGAAGTTCTCACCAGCAAGGATACCAATTCGGCGCACGCAGACTCCAATTGACTGTTGACCACGACCTCGTCGAAGTCGCCTTGGGCTGCCAGTTCGGTGCGCGCGGTGTCGAGGCGGCGCCGGATTACCTCTGGTGTCTCGGTGCCGCGGCCGACCAGCCTCGACTCCAGGTCCTCCCAGCTGGGGGGCGCCAGAAACACGGCCAGAGCCTCGGGCATCGCCTTCTTGATCGCCCGCGCGCCGGCCAGGTCGACCTCGATGAGTACCGGGAAACCGGCTGCGGTGGCGTCGCGCACCGGCTGGGCCAGGGTGCCCGACCGGTGCAACCCGCCGTGAATCTCGGCCCACTCCAGGAGCGCACCCTGGTCGACCAGCTGTTGGAAGCGGGCGGGACTGACGAAGTGGTAGTCGACGCCGTCGACCTCGCCCGGCCGCGGCGCCCGCGTCGTGGCCGAAACGCTGAAGTGCAGGTTCGGAATCCGCTCCCGCAGGCACTTGACCACGGTCGACTTGCCGACGGCGGAGGGACCGGACAGCACGACCACACGTCCTGTGCCCGGTCCCCCGCCGGCGCTTACCGACGCTCCTCGGGCCTGATTGGCGGCCTCAACAGGCCTACCGGCCTGCATCGTCGACCGGCCGGGGTTAGGCCGAGCCGAACTTTTCCAGCAGAGCCTTGCGCTGACGATCGCCCAGACCACGCAGGCGGCGGGTCGGTGCGATTTCCAGCTCGGTCATGATTTCCTGCGCCTTGACCTTGCCCACCTTCGGCAACGCCTCGAGCAGCGCAGATACCTTCATCTTGCCCAAGACTTCGTCACTCTCGGCATCCTTGAGCACCTGTGTGAGGTTGGTGCCGCCGCGCTTCAGCCGATCCTTGAGCTCTGCTCGCGCCCGACGTGCGGCAGCAGCCTTCTCCAAAGCGGCCGCGCGCTGCTCGTCGGTCAACTGGGGAAGAGCCACGATTCCTCCGTCTCTCATCGATAACTATCGATCTTCATTTGTCTCAGCCGGGTACTCCAGCCAGCGCAGACGACCGTACTCAGGCTTCCTGACGAAATCTAACCCGCCCCCCTGGTTAAGGGCACAAACGCCCAGCGTGAGCGCGACGCGCGGCCGCCGCCAACGGCCTTCCCCGGACTGTTGGCGGCCGTCTGACACGACGTGGTTTCCGTCGCGGCATCCGCACCCGACGGGCTTCGATAACGGCATCTACCTGCGGTTTTATCCGGCGGGCCGACCGTGCCTGCCGTCGGCGCCGAGCGGCGGTGACCGGCGGCTGCGCACAGCCGGGAGCCGCCGTGCCAAGGATCACGGATTGTTCATCGCGTGTCGCGCGTGTCGCGCACCTTGCGAGTCTGGCCGACCACGCCGACTACCCGCCCAGATAGGCCACCGCGTCGAGCATCCGTTCGGCGGCCGCCCTCAGTTCGGGCACGCCGGGGCCGGCTCGCAGCACTTCGCGGGCCACCGCCGGCAGCAACTGGCCGGGCGTCGCCCCACCCAGGCCGCCGAGCGCCTCTGGGCGCCCGCCCTGGGCGCCCACACCGGGCACCAGCACCGGTCCGCCCAGGGCGCTGAGATCGGGCGCCTCGAGGACCGTGGCGCCGACGACAACGCCGAAGGAGCCCGGCTCCGGTTGCACCGTTTCGTTCGCCGCCGCCACCCGGTCGACGATCATCTGGGCCACCGTACGGCCGTCGGCGTCGGCGCGCTGCACCGTTGAGCCCTCCGGGTTGGAGGTCGCCGCCAGGACGAAGACTCCCCGGTCGTTGGCCATGGCGGCCTCCAGGAGCGGCCGCAGCGAACCGAACCCCAGATAGGGCGAGGCGGTCACGGCGTCGGCGGCCAACGGCGAGTCGCCCGCCCAGGCCGCGGCGTACGCAGCCATCGTCGAGCCGATGTCGCCACGCTTGGCGTCGGCCAGCACCAGCACCCCGGCCTCGCGCAGGGCGGCGATGGTGCGTTCCAGCACCGCGTACCCCGCCGCGCCGTAGGCCTCGAAGAACGCCACCTGCGGCTTGACTACGGCGAAATCGGCGAACGCGGCCACGCAGGTGTCGCAGAACGCCGCCAGCCCGTCCGCGGTGGCCGGCAGGTCCCATGCCCGCAACAGCTCGGGATGCGCGTCGATACCCAGGCACAGCGGCCCACGGTGCGACTTCGCCTCGACGAGCCTGGCGCCGAACCCGGTCACTTGTCGGTCCCCATGCTGCTGTGCAGCTCCTGCAGCGACCGCACCCCGATGTCGCCGCGGATCCCCGCCTCGATGCCCTGCACGGCAGCCGACGCGCCCTGCACGGTGGTGATGCAGGGGATGTTGACACCCACCGCGACCGAACGGATTTCATAACCATCGATGCGCGGGCCGGAGTTGCCGAAGGGAGTGTTGATCACCATGTCGACATCACCGGCGCGGATTGCGTCGACGGCGGACACCGCGGGGCGGCCGGGCTGCGGGTCCTCGAAGTGCTTGCGCACCTCGTCGCACGGAATTCCGTTGCGGCGCAACATTTCTGCCGTGCCTTCGGTGGCAAGGACGCGGAAGCCGAGGTCGGCCAGTCGCTTGACGGGAAACACCAGCGAGCGCTTGTCCCGGTTGGCGACGGACACGAAAACGGTGCCGCGGGCCGGTAGCGATCCGTAGGCGGCGGTCTGACTCTTGGCGAACGCGCTGCCGAAATCGCGGTCGATCCCCATGACTTCGCCGGTCGATTTCATCTCGGGGCCGAGCAGGGAATCGATGGCGGCTCCGTCGGCGGCGCGGAACCGGTGGAACGGCAACACGGCCTCCTTGACCGCGATCGGCGCGTCCTGGGCCGCGTTGGCGCCGTCCCCGGAAGCCGCCAGCAGTCCTTCGCCACGAAGCTGAGAAATAGTGGCGCCCAACATGATCCGCGCACACGCCTTGGCTAGCGGGATCGCCGTGGCCTTCGATACGAACGGAACGGTGCGGCTCGCTCTGGGGTTGGCCTCGAGCACGTAGAGCACGTCGTCCTTGAGGGCGTACTGCACGTTGATCAGCCCCACCACGCCGATGCCGTGGGCGATGGCCTCGGTGGCCCGACGCACCTTCTCGATGTCGCTGCGGCCCAAGGTCACCGGCGGCAGCGCGCAGGCGGAGTCACCGGAGTGAATGCCGGCCTCCTCGATGTGCTCCATGACGCCGCCGATGTAGATCTCGGTGCCGTCGCACAGCGCGTCGACGTCGATTTCCACCGCGTCCTCGAGGAATCGGTCGACGAGCACCGGGTGCTCGGGGGACAGTTCGGTGGCGCGGGTGATGTAGCGCTTCAGCGTCTCCTCGTCGTAGACGATCTCCATGCCGCGACCGCCCAGCACGTACGACGGCCGCACCAGCACCGGGTAGCCGATGTCCGCGGCGATACGGCGGGCTTGCGCGAAAGTCGTTGCGGTGCCGTATTTGGGGGCCGGCAGTCCCGCGGCGTTCAGCACGTCGCCGAACGCGCCGCGGTCCTCGGCAAGGTCGATGGCTTCCGGCGGGGTGCCGACGATCGGAACACCGGCGTCGGCCAGCCGTTGCGCCAGCCCGAGCGGGGTCTGCCCGCCGAGTTGCACGATCACACCGACGACACCTTGCCCGGACCCGTTTTCCCCTAAGCCGGATTTCGCTTCGGCGCGGTACACCTCCAGGACGTCCTCGAAGGTCAGCGGCTCGAAATACAGCCGGTCGGCGGTGTCGTAGTCGGTGGACACCGTCTCCGGATTGCAGTTGACCATGACGGTCTCAAAACCGGCCTGGCTCAATGTGGTTGCCGCATGCACGCAGCTGTAGTCGAATTCGATGCCCTGGCCGATCCGGTTGGGCCCCGACCCCAGGATCAGCACCTTGGGCTTCTCGGGCTGCGGGGCCACCTCGGTCTCGGCGGCGGGGTCGAGCTCGTAGCTGCTGTAGTGGTACGGGGTTTTGGCTTCGAACTCGGCCGCGCAGGTGTCCACCGTCTTGTACACCGGGTGGATGCCCAGTCGCCCGCGCAACGACCGCACGCCGTCTTCCCCGGCCAATTCCGGTCGCAGCGCGGCGATCTGGCGGTCCGACAGTCCGCTGTACTTGGCGCGGCGCAGCAGGTCGCCGTCGAGTACCGGGGCGTCGACGATCTCGGCGCGCAGCACCTCCAGCTCGCCGATCTGCGCGACGAACCACGGGTCCACCCCGGTCGCCTCGGCTACCTGCTCGATCGAAGCGCCCAGCCGCAGCGCCAGTTCGATGTCGTACAGCCGGCCTTCGGTCGGGGTCTGCAGCCGGGTCAGCACCTCGTCGAGGTCGCCTTCCGGATCGGGCTTGGTCCAGAACCCGGCACGGGGAGTTTCCAGCGACCGCATCACCTTGCCGAGGGCTTCGATGAAGTTGCGGCCCAACGACATTGCCTCACCGACCGATTTCATCGTGGTGGTCAGCGTCGGGTCGGCGCCGGGGAATTTCTCGAACGCGAACCGCGGTGCCTTGACTACGACGTAGTCCAGCGTGGGCTCGAAGCAGGCCGGCGTCTCCTTGGTGATGTCGTTGAGGATCTCGTCCAGGGTGTAGCCGACGGCCAGCTTGGCCGCGATCTTGGCGATCGGGAAGCCGGTGGCCTTGGACGCCAGCGCGCTGGACCGCGATACCCGCGGGTTCATCTCGACCACGACCAGCCGCCCGTCGCGCGGGTCGACCGCGAACTGGATGTTGCAGCCGCCGGTGTCCACGCCGACCTCACGCAGGATCGCGATGCCCAGGTCGCGCATCCGCTGGTATTCCCGGTCGGTCAGAGTCATGGCAGGTGCGACAGTGACCGAGTCGCCGGTGTGCACGCCCATCGGGTCGACGTTCTCGATCGAGCACACCACCACCACGTTGTCGTGGCCGTCGCGCATCAGCTCGAGTTCGAATTCCTTCCAGCCGTAGATCGATTCCTCGATCAGCACGTTGGCGCTGGGGCTGGCCGCCAGCCCGGCGCCGGCCATCCGGTCGACCTCTTCGACGGATCGCGCCATGCCCGACCCCAGGCCGCCCATGGTGAAGCTGGGCCGTACCACCACCGGCAGGCCCAATTCCTCGACCGTCTCGCGGACCTCGTCCATGGTGAAACACACCCGGCTGCGGGCGGATTCACCGCCGACCTTCGCGACGATGTCCTTGAACCGCTGCCGGTCCTCGCCGCGCTGGATGGCGTCGAAGTCGGCGCCGATCAGTTCCACGCCGTAGCGTTCCAGCACCCCGTTCTCGTACAGCGCCACCGCGGTGTTGAGCGCGGTCTGCCCGCCCAGGGTGGCCAGCAGCGCGTCGATCTTGTTGCCGCGCTCGGCCTGCTGGGCGATCACCCGCTCGACGAACGCCGGGGTGATGGGCTCGACGTAGGTGTGGTCGGCGTACTCGGGGTCGGTCATGATGGTGGCCGGGTTGGAGTTGATCAGGCTGACCTGCAGCCCCTCGGCGCGCAGCACCCGGCAGGCCTGGGTGCCGGAGTAGTCGAACTCGCAGGCCTGCCCGATGACGATCGGCCCTGAGCCGATCACCAGCACGTGGTTGAGGTCGGTGCGACGCGGCACTAGCGCCCCCCTTTCTGGATGGCGCGAGCGCGCGCAGATGTACACGATTTACGGCGTGTCGCCGTGCATCTGTGCACCCTCGCGGGAGATGGCATCAGCGACCCCCCGCCATCAGGTCGACGAATTGGTCGAACAGGTACTCCGCGTCGTGCGGGCCGGCGGCGGCCTCCGGGTGGTATTGCACCGAAAACGCCCGTCCGTCAGCGAGTCTGACGCCCTCCACCACCCCGTCGTTGGCGCAGGTGTGACTGACGACGGCCCGGCCGAACGGCGTGTCGAAGGACTGGCCCGCCTCCCCTTCCAGCGCGAAGCCGTGGTTCTGCGCGGTGACCGCGACCCGCCCGGTGGCGTGGTCGATGACCGGGATGTTGATCCCCCGATGGCCGAACACCATCTTGTAGGTCGACAGGCCGAGCGCCCGGCCCAGGATCTGGTTGCCGAAACAGATGCCGAACAACGGGATTCCGGCGCCCAGCACCTCCCGGGTGAGCGCGACGACGTGGTCGGCGGTGGCCGGGTCGCCGGGGCCGTTGGACAGGAACACGCCTTGCGGTCTGATCTCGGCGATCTGGTCGAAGGTGGTCGACGCCGGCAGCACATAGCTGCGTATCCCGCGCCGGGCGAAGTTGCGCGGCGTGTTCGTCTTGATCCCCAGGTCCAGCGCGGCCACGGTAAACCGGTGCGGTACTTCGGGTTCGACGACATAGGTGCCTGAGGTGCTGACCTCGCCGGCGAGGTCGGCACCCAGCATCGGCTGCTGCGCGCGCACTCGCTCGACCAGCTGGTCAGGCTCAGCTAGCGCGGGGCCGGAGAACACGCCGGCCTTCATCGAGCCGCGGCTGCGCAGATGACGCACCACGGCCCGGGTGTCGATGCCGGCGATCCCGACGATGTTTTGACGGATCAGCTCGTCCTCCAGGGTGCCGGTGGCACGCCAGTTCGACGCGCGCGGCGAGGGGTCGCGCACCGCGTATCCGGCGACCCAGATCTTGTCGCCGCGGCTCTCGCCGTCCTCACCGTTCCAGCCGGTGTTGCCGATCTGCGGCGCGGTGGCCACCACGATCTGGCGGTGATAGCTGGGATCGGTCAGCGTCTCCTGATAGCCGGACATGCCGGTGCTGAACACGGCCTCGCCCAGCGTTTGGCCGATGTCGCCGAACGGCCTTCCGGTGAAGACGCGGCCGTCCTCAAGGACCAGTAAGGCTTTACTCACGCGGCTCCCTCCTGCGGGCGATCAAGCCAGCCGTCATACTCGTCGCGGTTGTTCGCCCGGAAGCCGGTGTCGATTTCCGTGCCCGACGGCAGCCGCCAGCGGATCGCCAGGATCCCGTTGCGCGCCCCGACCTTGCCGGCGATGCCCCGCTCGGTGCGGATCGCCGAAACCGATTCGCCCGGAATCCAAATCGGGCGGGCGCGGATGCGCTCCACCAGAATGCCCTCGGGGTGCCGGGTCAGCACCGCCCTGGTGCGAAAGCCCAGATCGCCGACCGCGACGCGGTCGTTCCAGTGCGGCGCCAGCGTGGAACCGCAGTACATGCCGCGGGTGGTGATCGTTGCCGAGCCCACCTCGTCGGGCATGTCGGGCAGCACGCCGATCAGCTCCGCCTGCCGCAGCGCGCGGTGGCGCCACCCGCGCATCATCAGCTGAATCACGAAGGCGATCACCACCACCAACACAGCGGCGAAGATCAGCGACCCGACCAGCGTGCCCGAATTCATGCGCGCCGCTCCTCGCTTCGCTCTGCATCGTCGCCGGCGCGATTCATGCCGGGCTCTTACCATCCCGTGCGGTGACCTTCCCGCGCAGCAGGGTCGCGGTCACGGTGGCGGGCAATGTCATCGATTCGTACGGCGTGTTGGCTGACCGGCTGGCCAGATCGGCGCCGGCGATGGTCCAGGTGGCGTCGGGGTCGACAACCGTCAGGTTGGCCGGCTCGCCCACCTCCAGCGGCCGGCCGTGGTCGGGCAATCCGACGATGCGCGCGGGATTCTCACTCATCACCCGCGCCACATCGCGCCAGCTCAGCAAGCCGGGCCGCACCATCGTCAGCACCACCACCGACAGCGCGGTCTGCAGCCCCAACATGCCCGGGCGCGCGGCGGCGAACTCGACGCATTTCTCGTGCTCGGCATGCGGAGCGTGGTCGGTGGCCACACAGTCGATGACCCCGTCGGCCAGGGCCTGTCGCAGTGCGATGGCGTCGGAGTTCTCGCGCAACGGCGGGTTGACCCGGTTGACGCCGTCGTAGCTGGCCAGCCGGCTGTCGTCCAGCAGCAGGTGGTGCGGTGTGACTTCGGCGGTGATCGAAATGCCTTGCTCCTTAGCCCATTTCAGGATCTCAACGGTGCCCGCGGTGGAGGCGTGGCAGATGTGCACTCGCGCGCCCGCGTCGCGGGCCAGCAGGGCGTCGCGGGCGACGATCGACTCCTCGGCGGCCCTGGGCCATCCCGCCAGTCCCAGCCTGGCGGCAGCGGGCCCTTCGTGCGCGACGGCGCCGACGGTCAGCCTGGGCTCCTCGGCGTGCTGGGCGATCAGCACCCCCAGACCGGTGGCGTATTCCAGGGCGCGGCGCATCACCAGCGGGTCGTGCACACAGATGCCGTCGTCGGAGAACATCCGCACCTGGGCGGCGCCGGCGGCCATCATGCCCATCTCGGTGAGCACGGCTCCGGCCAGCCCGACGGTGACCGCGCCGACGGGGTGCACGTCGACCAGGCCCACCTGCTGGCCGCGGTGCCAGACGTGGTCGGTGACCACCGGGCTGTCGGCGACCGGGTCGGTGTTGGCCATCGCGAACACCGCGGTGTAACCGCCGAGAGCCGCTGCCGCCGAACCGGTTTCGATGTCCTCGGCGTATTCGCGGCCGGGCTCGCGCAAGTGGGTGTGCAGGTCGACGAATCCGGGCAGCAACACCTGACCGGTGGCGTCTAAGACATCCGAGAGGTCCGCCGTGTCGGGAATGTCCAATCTCCCGATCTCGGCGATCTGGCCGTCCTCGACCAGCACGTCGACGCGGTCCCCCTCGCCGTACAACCGGACGCCGCGAATCAGCACACTCACGCCACGACCTCATTTCCGGCAGATTGGGTCCCGACCAGCACATGGAACAGCACCGCCATCCGCACATGCACACCGTTGGAAACCTGTTGCAGCACAGCCGATTGCGATGAATCCGCCACCGAAGACGAGATCTCCATGCCGCGCACCATCGGGCCCGGGTGCAGCACCACGGCGTGGCCCGGCAGCATCGCCTGGCGCCGGGCGGACAGCCCGTAGCGAACCGAGTACTCGCGCACCGACGGGAAGAAGCCGCCGTTCATCCGCTCGGCCTGTACCCGCAGCATCAGCACCGCGTCGGCCGCGGGCAGCTCCGCGTCGAAGTCGTGGGTGACGGTCACCGGCCAGCCGTCCACCCCGACCGGCAACAGCGTCGGCGGCGCGACCAGCACCGCCTCGGCGCCCAGCGTGTGCAGCAGCATGACGTTGGAGCGGGCCACCCGGCTGTGCAGGATGTCGCCGACGATCACCACACGCCGGCCTTCGAGGCCGCCGAGCCGCTGGCGGATGGTCAGCGCGTCCAGCAGCGCCTGGGTCGGGTGCTCGTGGGTGCCGTCGCCGGCGTTGATCACCGACGGCCCGGAGTCGTTGACCCCAAACGACGAAGTCCATTCGGCGAGCAGGTGTGCGGCACCGGACGCCGGATGCCGGATGATCAGCGCGTCCGCGCCGGCCGCACGCAACGTCAGCGCCGTGTCGCGCAGCGACTCGCCCTTGCCCACCGACGATCCGGCCGCGCTGACATTGATCACGTCGGCGCTCATCCACTTGCCGGCCACCTCGAAGGACACCCGGGTGCGGGTCGAGTTCTCGTAGAACATCGTCACCACGGTGCGCCCACGCAGCGTCGGCAGCTTCTTGATCTCACGCCCGACCAGTGCCTGCGCGAACCGGTCGGCGTCGTCGAGGATGGCGGTGGCGTCGTCGCGGCTCAGGTCGCCGGCGGCCAGCAGATGCCGGGTCATCGGGAAATCACCACGCCGTCGTGACCGTCGTGCTCGGTGAGCTGAACATGCACGCTCTCGCTGCGCGAGGTCGGCACGTTCTTGCCGACATAGTCGGCGCGGATCGGCAGTTCGCGGTGGCCACGGTCGACGAGCACCGCCAATTGCACAGCTCGCGGCCGGCCCACGTCGCGCAGCGCATCCAGTGCCGAGCGCACCGAACGCCCGGAGTACAGCACGTCGTCGACCAGGATCACCAGCGCGTCCTCGATGCCGCCGGGCGGGATCGACGTGGCAGCCAGCGGCCGGGGCGGCTTTTTCATCAGGTCGTCGCGGTACAGCGTGATGTCCAGCGCGCCGTGGCCGAGTTCGACGCCGCTGTATTCGCGGATATTGGTCACCAGACGAGTGGCCAGGATGACGCCACGGGTCGGGATACCCAGCAGCACCACCCGCGGCGCGTCGGAGCTATCCAGCGCGGTCTTTTCGATGATCTGGTGCGCGATGCGGGAAATGGTTCGACCGACGTCGGCCGCGGACATCAATTCCCGCTGGCCAATTGCGCCACCCATGCGAAACCCTGACCTCCTTCTCCGCCTCTCCGGACGGATCGTTAAAGGATGTCGACTGCGGGGCAGCGTAGCACTGCGAGCAGTCGCGGCCATGACGCGGGCGGCGTGGCGGCCGCGGGGCCGCATCTGCTGTCACACCAGCCACAGTGGCCTCTGCCGGGACTGAAGCCTGGGCCAGCCGGCGACAACCAGCGACAACCCTTGTGCGGCAACCGAGCTCCGACCGGCGGCGTCACGACCACCAGCAGCTTGTCAGCAATCCGGGCTACGCTGGCGGAAATGACAGGCTCTAACTCTCCCTCTGGCCGATCGCTCATGGACTTCGACGCCCTCTACCGCGGCGAGAGCCCGGGCGAAGGCATCCCGCCGATGACCACGCCGCCATGGGATACCAAGGCGCCCAAGGAGAATGTCATCGGATGGCACGCCGGCGGCTGGGTTCACGGTGACGTTCTGGACATCGGCTGCGGGCTCGGCGACAACGCCGTCTACCTGGCCAAGAACGGCTACCAGGTGACCGGGCTGGACATCTCGCCCACCGCCCTGATCACCGCCGAGCGGCGGGCCAAGGACGCCGGCGTCGAGGTCAGGTTCGCCGTGGCCGATTCCACCCAGCTGGAGGGCTACACCGACGAGTTCGACACCGTCGTCGACAGCGGCATGTTCCACTGCCTGGACGACGACGGGAAACGCAGTTATGCCGCCGCGGCGCACCGGGCGACCAGGCCGGGCGCCACCCTGCTGATCAGCTGCTTCTCCGACGCCAACTCAGACGACGACGAGCGGCCGCTGCCGGTAGTGTCCGAGCAGACGTTGCGGGACGTCCTCGGCGGCGCGGGCTGGGACATCGAGACGATCGAGCCCGCCAGGGTGCGCCGCGAACAGGACGGCACCGAAATCGAGATGGCGTTCTGGTACGTCCGCGCCCAGCGGCGCTGAACCGCTCAGCCCGGATCCTGACCGCGCCGGCCCTCGTGCGCCCAGGCCAGGACGTCCGGCGCCGCGAGCTGAGCGGTGCGGTAGTCGTACCGCCGATACGCGGCCTCGGTGAAGAATTCCCGCCATTCTCCGCGGCCACCGGCCCGGAAGAAACGCTCATTGCTGTGCCAGACACCTTCGGTGGAGTCGGGGGCGAGTTCGAAGGCGCGAGCGCGCATGGCCGCTAGCTTGGCGTGTTTCGTCAGCTCCTCGGCGCAATCGCGGCCAACGTCGAAACCGAGGGTCTGACCGAGACGGACGAACTCGCCCACCAGGTCCCGTTGGTAGTCGGCATAGTGGAATAGTGCCACGTTCGGCAGGTGGCGCCGGTCCCAGATAGTGGCGAAGTGGTGGAGGATGTTGGCGAGCGAGCCCATCCCCTTCGCGGGGGGCTTACTCATCCCTTCCGGACGCATGAAGCCTGCCCCTTCGAGCGGCTTGAAACCCATTTCCTTGTGTGGCATGCCCACTCCCTCGGGGGGCATGATCGGCCCCTCCATCCAGTCCCGGAACGCCTCGACCGGGCTGGGATCGGGGTCGGCGTCCGGCGGGGGCGGCGCTGGGGCGTCGGGCAGGGTGCCCCGGAGGGCCCTCAGGCGATCGAGGTTCATGTTGTCCCATTGGCGCAGCTCTGACACCGCCGCATCGCGCGGGTCGCGGCCCACTCCGATGTAGGTGACGCGACCATCGAGCACCAAGCCGTCCAGCGGCGTGTGGGTCTTGATGAACCGTCGGTGTTGCTGAGCGTCGAGGGTGGCGACTACCTCCTCGATCGGCCGCATTTTCAGATCGACCCACGGCGACACCGTCGACAGTGGCCCTGGCAGATCTGGCCCGTCGAAGACAAGCAGCGACACCAGCCGCTGGGTCCAAGTCACCCCACACTTCGACGGCGCGGAAATGACGATGTCGCCCTCACGCAGCTTCAGCGCGTCCCAGCGGGTGCTGTCGCTCATCCACGAGCGGTAGACGACGCGGCCGGCCATCACTTGTCGCGATCCCAACCCCCGCGGCCCTCGTGCGCCCAGATGTGCCGATCCGGCTCGGCCAGCTGGGCCGCGCAGTCGGGGTAGCGCCGGTGCTCGGCCGCCCGCAACTCGAGCGCGTCCCAACGCAGATTGTCGCTCATCCACGACCGGTACATCACCCGTTTACACCAGGCCACTAATGGCACTTCCCCTCTTCGCAACGGTCCTTTGCCGAATGTTCATCGGCGGATGATGTCGAACAGCATTCCCTCGACCGTGACTCCCGGCGCGAAGGCGAACGCTACTCCCGTCGAGATCTCCTTGGCCGACTCTGCCTGGCGCACCATCATTTCCAGCACAAAGATCAGCGACACGCTCAGCATGTTGCCGAACCGGGCCAGCACATCCCAACTGGGGGCCGCCCGCTCCGCGGGGATCGCCAGAGAGCGCACCGATTCCTCGATGATCCTGGGACCGCCCGGATGAATCGCCCACAGGTCGATGTCAGGCTTCCGCAACCCGTTGTCGTGCAACATCTCTGCGACTACCGGATCGACGCCGGCGTATATGTAATCGGGCAGGTTCTCGGACAGCTCACAGGTGATGCCGTTGTGGTTGACGCCGAGCACGATGCCGTCCTCTGCTCCTTCGAGTAGCCGACTGAAAATGCTGCGAATCACCACCTTGCCCGGCTCGAGCTTCTCGTGAACCTGGCTGGCACCGATCACCAACGCCGCACACCCGTCGCCGAACAGGCTGTGCGTCACCACATCGTTGACGTCGTCGGCGAAAACGGCGTTTACCGAACACAACTCGACGCACACCACCATCGCCTTCATATCCGGGTGCGCGCGAACGTAACTCGTCGCAATACGAATGGCATTTATCGCGGCCGCGCAGCCCATGAAATTCACCACGACACGCGAAACCGAACGCGACAGGCCGAGTTCCTTGACGATCGCCACATCCACACCCGGAGCGATGAATCCGGTGCTGGTCACAAACACCAGCAAACCGACCTCGTCGACCGCATACGGGCCGGGCAGCGCACGCGCGCCCACCTCGACCGCCAGCGGAACCGCGTGCCGGTAGAACAGGTCCATCCGATTTCGGATGGTTGCGGGATTCCGCCGAAGCTCCCCGAATTCGGCGTCGAGCGGATCAACAGCCATTCGGCGGGTGGCGACCTTTGTCTTTGCATACACGCGCGGAATCCGGTTCCGCTGCTGTGGATCTGCGAACAAGCCAGCAACCCGATCAGCCGCCTCGGACTGATCCACCGCCCGGCACGGTGCGCCGGTCGCGATTCTTTCGATCACGGCGACCGTGGTCGGTGGGGCCGGTGGCAACTGGGCAAGGGTTTGGTCTTGCTGCTTGTGGCTTCCTCGATGCCCGGCGCCGCCCTTCGAGGTACTCATACCGAGCCGATTCCGACGAATCCCTGAATCACGTAGACGGCGCTCGCTTTCCATGCCGCCGGCGAGCAGTGCTCGCGAATAAACCCCCAATTCAGCTCCCTTGCCTGGCGCGAGGGCGACAGCAGATATGTCCGGCACAGCTTCGGCAGCCGATCGGTGACGAAACTCTTGGCGGGAACCCACTCGATGCCGAACTTCGCCGCCTCTTCGGCCAACACGTCCTCGGTGACAATGTTGGCAAAACCGCTGCGCTGAAACGGCAGCACGTGATGCACGCGGTGCGAACTCAGGCCAGCCGACAGGAAGCAGTCGACGTAGCGATTCCCGATCACTTTCAAGTCGTCGGCGTGCTTGAGTTGATCGATGCCCCAGTCTTGCTCGCGGGTAGCGGCAAACTCCTCGGCCTCCTCCTTGAAATCGTGGCTGGCGACAACTAAGAAGGTGCTGACCCACAGTGTGGCAACGAATTGCAAAGCCCAGGCCCAGAAGTCGCCGGCCAATGCGAACGCCACCAATTCGCCGACGAGCAGCAGGCGGACGCCGGAGGACCCGCAGAAGTGCGGGAGGGCCCGGCGCCAGCTTCCATAGGACTCCTCGACGCCGACTTTCCACGTGATGCGCCAGACGTCGGCAATCCGGACGGCCATGCCGGTGAGCAAGTGCCCGAATTTGTGGATGGTGTGCACGGGTATCCGATACAGCCTTGGCAGCCGCATCATCATGGTGAACACGTTCTTCTTTATGTCGACGCCGCTTTGGGTGTACGGGTGGTGCAGCAGGGTGTGTCCGTCGGCGGTGACCAAGGCCAGCGCGACGTAGTTCATGTCGAAGGCGTTTCCGAAGACTCGGTTCATGCCACGCTGCGCGCGATGCAACGCGTAATGCCCGAACCCGGCCAACGAACTGCGAAGCAGAACCATCGCAATCACGAAGAGCGGCAGTGGCATCCAGCCGGGTTGGGCGAGTCGCAACACCTGAACGGCGAAGTAGCCGACGACCAGCAGCACCGCCACGATGTTGAAATACGTGTCCATGCGCTTGATCCGCCCGGCCAGCGCGGGCTCGTTCAGCCGGGCCTTGACCCGGTGCAGCAGATCGTCGTGGTCGTCGAATTCGTACTTAGGGGTGTCTCGCCAGCTGTTGAAGTCGTCGTCGAAGAGGAATGCCGGTGCATTGTGCTTTGGGTGGATGTCCTGCATCGTGGCGTCGCGGCCTAAGGCATACCGCCGCTGCAGGATTCGCTCGACCTTGGCCGGATCGCGATGATAAGAGGCGACGATGGCGGTGATGTCGCGGTTCTTGGTTCGCCCGATGAAGAAGGCGCCACCGGGATGCTTGACGATCCAGTCGCTCAGGTCATAGGCGCGCCCGTTGTAAACCCACACATCTGACAGCCTCGGCCCGCCCGACAGAGTAGCGGGGCCCAAGTCCGGGGCCGACGCGGAGTCGCGCTCCTGTACTTCGGGGAGGTCATTGGTCATTCGCATTCCTCCGGCTCAGACGTCGGTGGAGGTGCACTGGTGCGGAACCCGCCATCAGAACCCGGGGATTCAGAACCGGCCCGGAAACCGGCGGCGGCCTCGCCGCCGCCGGCAGTTCCAGGCCGGTTCTTTGGTGCGCAGTTCACACAGTGGCGCCAGCTACCCCGTGGGGTTGGGGATATTGACCGGCTGACCCCACGCCGACAGGGTGACAGAGACGTGACCCTGGTCCTTTTCGACCACCATCCGCACCAGATTCGCGGCGCCGCCCGGCGTCGCATTCACGTCCGTGATGTATAGCGTGATCGGGAGGGTGCCGCCGTCCTTGCCAATCTGAGGAATTATCGGGTCGATCACCGCGGCGTCGATCTTGCCCGTCACCTTGATCGTGGCTACGCCGTTGATGTTTTCGTTGCCGGCTACCTGCGGGTCTTGGACTTTGCCAATCGCGCTGCCCAGACCCTTGTCCTTATCGAGGATGATGCCCGGGTCGTAGATCTTCTCTGCCGGCCCGACCGAGACATAAGCACCGGTCTCGGTCTTGGTGTACATGGTCTTGTTGGTGACCAGGAAGTCCTTAGCGACGGGCTGCGCTTGAGGAGTCAGCCGGACCGTGGCGTGGCCGACCGCCTGGCCGTTGCCCTTGGGCTGGTTGGTCACGTCCGCGTCAACGCTTTCCATAGGGAGAGTCGTCAGATTGGTCGTCGCCAGAATGATATGGACCGAATGCAGCTCCGTGGTTGCCTGGGATGCGTCCTGCACGAGCTTCGCGGCTTGCGGTGACGGCGCTGCGGATGTCGCCGTACTGGATGTCCCAGAAGCACCGGGCGTCTCGGACGCGGAGCTCTGGGCCGTCGACGACTTATTTCCGCAACCCGCGATCACCGTGGCGAATAGAGCCGCCGCTACCACAATCGCGCTCGACCTCGGGCGGAAGGGTCGGTGCATACCTCGTTGGAGCGAGATTTGCGCTTGGTCTGTCAAGCCATTCATTACAGCCTTTGCTGAGATATGTGATCGGTCGGAATGAGCGGCGATTCGCTGCGCTCGCCTGCAGCACAGACAGGAAGCCCAGATTTGGGCCCCGTCGGTGGTCCGGGTCTCGGTGACTGCGTACCCGCACCCTGGTTCACCAGCAGCGCCAACACCTTTCGACGCATGCGCCACACTCCCACCTTGTTCACCAGATCGCATCGGCCGGAGAGCAGCGACAATAGCACGCGGCGGGGTGCCCAGGGAGTGGTTTCCGCTAAAGCAGCTATCGAATCAGCCGCGCTGCGCGCCGGGCCCCGATGCGCTGCCGAGCACAACGAAAAGGTTCCCAGCGGTCGCTGTGTTCGCTCGCGCGCAGCACTGTGGCCTCGACGGCTAACCTCGACGGGGTGAATCTCGACGCTAATCAGGCCCCGATCCGCGAGGTCTGCGATGCCGGCGTACTCGCCGGCGCGGTCACGGTGGTGTGGCAGCGCGGAGAAGTGTTGCAGATCAACGAGATCGGCTACCGGGACGTGGACGCGCGCCTGCCGATGCACCGGGACACGCTGTTTCGCATCGCGTCGATGACCAAACCGGTCACCGTAGCCGCGGCAATGAGCCTGGTCGACGAGGGCAAGATGGCGCTGAAAGACCCGATCACGCGCTGGACTCCGGAGCTCGCGGACCTGCAAGTACTGGACGATCCCCGTGGCCCGCTGGACCGGACGCATCGCGCGCAGCGGCCCATCCTGATCGAAGACCTGCTCATCCACACCAGCGGCCTGGCCTACAGCTTTTCGGTGTCCGGGCCGCTGTCCAAGGCGTACATGCGACTGCCGTTCGGCCTGGGTCCGGACACCTGGCTGGCCGAACTGGCCACCCTGCCGCTGGTGCACCAGCCCGGTGACCGAGTGACCTACAGCCATGCCACCGACGTGCTGGGCGTCATCGTCGCCCGCGCCGACGGCAAGCCGTTTCACCAGTCCCTTCAGGACCGGGTCCTGGGTCCGGCGGGCATGAGAGACACCGGGTTCTTCGTGGCACCGGAAGCGCGGGGCCGCGCGGCCACCATGTACCGGCTGGACGACGACGGACAGCTGCGGCACGACGTGATGGGGCCGCCGCACGTCAAGCCGCCGTCATTCGCCAACGCCGGCGGCGGGTTGTGGTCGAGCGCCGAGGACTACCTGCGGTTCGTGCGGATGCTGCTGGGCGACGGTTCGGTCGACGGTGTGCGGGTGTTGTCGCCGGAGTCGGTGCGCCTGATGCGCACCGACCGGCTCAGCGATGAGCACAAGCGACACAACTTCCTGGGTGCGCCGTACTGGGTCGGCCGCGGGTTCGGTCTGAACCTGTCGGTGGTGACCGATCCGGCGAAGTCCAAGCCGCTGTTCGGGCCGGGCGGCCCGGGAACGTTCAGCTGGCCCGGCGCGTACGGGACGTGGTGGCAGGCCGACCCGTCCGCGGACCTGATCCTGCTGTACCTGATCCAGCATTGCCCCGACATGTCCGTGGATGCGGCCGCGGCCGTCGCGGGCAATACGTCGCTGGCGAAACTGCGTACGGCGCAACCGAAGTTCGTCCGCCAGACCTATCGCGCACTGGATCTCTAGCCGATGGTCGACTACCCACCTGACCGCATCGCCGGGCCCCGGCTGGTGCTGCGCCCGCCGGTGCTCGACGACGCCGGCGCGCTGTTCCAACGGGTCGCCCGTGACCCCGAGGTGACCAAGTACCTGATGTGGAGCCCGCACCCCGACGTGGCGGCGACGCGGCGGGTGATCACCGAGAAACTCAATATCAACGATGCGGAGCGAACCTGGGCGATCACGCTGCGGCACAGCGACGAGGTCGTCGGGCTGGCCAGCTGTCGTCGTGCGGCGCGGCACTCGGTCGAGATCGGTTACTGCATGGGCCGGCGTTGGTGGGGAAAGGGTTTGATGTCCGAGGCGCTGGGCATGCTGATGGCCGCGCTGGAAGCCGACCGCCACGTCTATCGCGTCTGGGCCACGTGCAGTGTCGACAATGAGCGGTCGGCGCGGCTGCTGCAGCGGGCCGGGTTCGTGCTGGAGGGCCGGCTGGCCCGCCACGCGGTCTACCCGAGTATCGGGCCCGAACCGCACGACAGCCTGCTCTACGCGAAGACGCTGCGGTAACGGCTCGTAGGCTGACCCGCATGAGCAAACCGACCGTCCTGATCAGCGGCGCCGGAATCGCCGGGC
Organism: Mycobacterium sp.; assembly: GCF_035499775.1. Taxonomy (GTDB): domain Bacteria; phylum Actinomycetota; class Actinomycetes; order Mycobacteriales; family Mycobacteriaceae; genus Mycobacterium. Next base: position 36,142 of record NZ_DATJYB010000350.1, read on the forward strand.
CGTCCCTCGCGTATTGGCTCACCCGCTCCGGTTACCAGGTCGTGTTGGTCGAGCTCGCCGACGGCATCCGCCCCGGCGGCCAGACCGTGGACCTGCGCGGGGCCGGGCGGGCGGTGGTCGAGCGGATGGGGCTGCTGGATCAGATGCGGGCCCGGAGTTTGGACCAGCGCGGCATCGCGTGGGTGAAGGCCGACGGGAGGCGCCGCGCCGAGATGCCGGTCGACGCGTTCCACGGCAACGGCCTGGTCAGCCAGCTCGAGATTCTGCGCGGCGACCTGACCGACGTGATCTACCAGGCCACCGTCGCGGACACCGAGTACCGGTTCGGCACCCGGATCACCGAGCTGGCACAGTCCGACTCCGAAACTGGAGGGGCGGTGACGGCGACGCTGTCCGACGGCACGACGGTGCTCGCCGACTTGGTCGTCGGGGCCGACGGTCCGCATTCGGGGGTGCGGCGGCTGGCCTTTGGGCCGGAAGAGGGATTCGTCAAGCCACTGGGCGGCTACAACGCTTGGTTCACCGTGCCTGACACCGCCGGCCTGAACGGCTGGTACCTGATGTATCAGGCTGCCGGTGGACTCAACGCGTCGATGCGCCCGTCGCACGATCCGTCAAAAGCCAAGGCGGGGCTGGCATTCCGCTCCGATCCGCTGACCTACGACCGTCACGACCTCGACGAGCAGCGCGAGATACTGGCCACCCGGTTCGCCGGCGCCGGCTGGCAGTGCGATGCCCTGGTTGCCGGCGCACGCGAGTCCGACGACTTCTACTTCGACGCGTTCGCCCAGGTCCATATGGACAGCTGGTCGTCCGGGCGGGTCACGCTGGTCGGCGACGCCGGCTACTGCGCGTCACCGCTGAGCGGCATGGGCACCAGCCTCGCGCTGGTCGGGGCCTATGTGTTGGCGGGTGAATTGGGCCCGGCCGACGATGCGGGCCGCGGAGCGGCCCGAGGAGGAGACGGGCGATCAGACCTGGGCCCGGCCGACGATGCGGGTATCGATGGGGAACACCTGGCGACCGCGCAGGAGCGCTACGAAGCGGTGATGCGGCCCTATGTGAATGCTTGCCAGGAACTCCCGAACAGCGTCGAACGCTTTCTTCCGGACTCCGCCACCGATATCGCCGTCACGGCCCTGGCGATGAAGTACATGCAGCGCTGGCCGCTTCGGCCGTTGGCCGAACGGAAATGGTTCACCACGGCCGACGCCGTCGACCTGCCGGACTACCCGGCCGCGCGGTCCAATGCCCGACGGGCGTAGGCCCGGACGTCGGCATCGCTGTCCTTGAGCGCGATGCTCAGCGCATCGCGCGTCGCGGGTTCGCCGGCCCACCGAGTCAGGCTGAGTACGGCCGCCTTACGCACGTCGAGATGGGGGTCGGCGAGCGCCTGGGTCAGCCGGGGAACGGCACGCTCGGCCACCCCACCCGACAGTGCGCGCGCCGCGCCCTCCCGCACCTGCCATGCCGGCGCCTGCAACGCCCGCTCGACGGCAGCGAAATCGGGCTCACTGCAACCTAATTCACCCAGCGCGGCCAGCGCGGCGGCGCGCACCAGCGGATCAGGGTCACCGATCAGCGCGCTGACGGTATCGGCGCCGCCTTGCAGCGTGGCCAGACCGGCCGCCGCCGCGATGCGAACCTCCCGGTTCTCGTCGTCGGTGGCGACGACCACCCCGGCCACGTCGTCGACGGACACCAGCGCCCGTACCGCCTCGATACGCACCCGGTGGTCGGGATCCTGCAGCGCCCGGCGGTATTCCGCGGCATCGCCAGACCGGCGCGCGGCGAGCACGTAGACGGCGGCGCCACGGACCACCAAGTCGCGCGAGAGCAGGTATGCCTGGGCGGCAGCCGGATCGGGCAACACCTCGACCAGTTCGCGGATGCCGTCGGCGGCGGTGCGGCGAACACCGGCGTCGGCGTCGCCCAGTGCGGCGAACAGGGCGGGCGCATATCCGTCGGGGATGTGCTCGGTGAGCGTTGCCACCGCGGTGCGGCGCACGCCCGGATCGGCGTCGGACAGGTAGGGCAGCAGATCGGCCACCGCCGGCTCCTCGAGGGCCAGGACCTCGGCAATGCGCGGCGACGGCGGGTCGAATGCGGTTGCAGCCGAACCGATTCGCGACCGAGCGGTAGCCGGGGCTTGGCCGCCGACCAGCGGCGGCTGCTGCACCTCGTGCACCGTCTGATCCACCGGCGGCAGGCCCTCGAGCTCCGGCACCGGCACGAAATACGGCGCCACCGGGCGCTTGAGAAAGGCGATCCGGCCGTCGGGACCCTTGCGCAGGTTCAGGTGATAGCCCCATTGGCTGTCGTCGCGGCCGGGCAGGTCGGCGCGATCGTGGTAGAGGCCCCAACGCGATTCGGTACGGGTGAGTGAGGACCGGGCGGCCATCTCGGCGCAGTCCCGGATGAACGACACCTCCACTGCGCGCATCAGCTCATGGGGGGTACGGGCGCCCAGGCCGGCGATCTCGTCGCGCATCCGGTCGAAGGTGCGCACCGCGATGGACAGCTTGGCCGCCGTCTTGGGTGGCGCCACATAGTCGTTGACGAATCGTCGCAGTTTGTATTCGACCTGCGGCTGCGGCGGGCCGTCGGGATGCCGCAGCGGGCGGTAGATCAGCTCGTGGGCCGCTCGCAGCTGGTCCTGCGGGAGTTGTTGCGGCGCGGGTATTTCCGCCCGCGTGGCGGCGGCGTGGGCGCCGGCGAGGTCACCGAAGACGAACGCCCCGATCATGTAGTTGTGCGGCACGCAGGCCAGGTCCCCGGCCGCGTACAGCCCCGGAACCGTGGTGCGGGCGTGTTCGTCGACCCAGACGCCGGACGCGGAATGACCACTGCACAAACCGATTTCGGAGATGTGCATCTCCACGTCGTGGGTGCGGTAGTCGTGGCCCCGGTTGGCATGGAACGTGCCGCGGGTGGGTCGCTCGGTGGTGTGCAGGATGTTCTCCAGCGAGGTGAGCGTCTCGTCGGACAGGTGGGACACCTTGAGATAGATGGGGCCGCGGGCCGAGTCGATCTCGCTTTTGACCTCGGCCATCATCTGCCCCGACCAGTAGTCGGAGTCGACGAACCGCTCGCCGTGCGAGTTGACCTGATACCCGCCGAACGGATTGGCGACGTAGGCACACGCCGGACCGTTGTAGTCCTTGATCAGCGGATTGACCTGGAAGCATTCGATGCCGGACAGTTCCGCGCCGGCGTGGTAGGCCATCGAGTACCCGTCACCGGCGTTGGTCGGGTTCTCGTAGGTGCCGTACAGGTACCCCGACGCGGGCAAGCCGAGCCGCCCGCAGGCCCCGGTCGCCAGGATCACCGCCTTGGCGCCGACGGCGACGAATTCGCCGGTGCGGGTGTTGAACGCGGCGGCACCCACGGCGCGGCCGCCGCTGTCGGTGAGCACCCGCACCGGCATCAACCGGTTCTCGATGCGGATCTTCTCCCGCATCGACCGTTGCCGCAGCACCCGGTACAGCGCCTTCTTGACGTCCTTGCCCTCCGGCATGGGCAGCACATACGAGCCGGAGCGGTGCACCCGGCGCACCGCGTACTCGCCGTGCTCGTCCTTTTCGAACTTCACCCCGTACCGCTCCAACCGCTGCACCATCGCAAACCCGCGGGTGGCGGTCTGATACACGGTGCGCTGGTTGATGATTCCGTCGTTGGCCCGGGTGATCTCGGCGACGTAGTCCTCCGGTTCGGCCTTGCCCGGGATGACGGCGTTGTTGACCCCGTCCATGCCCATCGCCAGCGCACCGGAGTGCCGCACGTGAGCCTTCTCCAGCAACAGCACCTGCGCGCCGTGCTCGGCGGCGGTGAGCGCCGCCATGGTGCCCGCGGTCCCGCCACCGATGACCAGCACGTCGCAGTCCAGGCGGACCGGAACCTGATCCGGAATCTGCATCATGCGGCCACCGAATGATCCAGTGCGGCAATGACTTCGGCGCGCAACTCGGCGCGGGCGCCACCGCTTCGCGGTTCGGGCACGTCGAGGACCGCGCGCAGCGGCTGGCCGGCCCGACCCATGACCACGATCCGGTCGCCGAGCGCCAGGGCCTCGTCGACGTCGTGGGTGACGAAGACGATCGTGGTCGGATGGACACGCCAGGTGTCGATCAGCAGCCGCTGCATGGCTGCCCGGGTCTGGGTGTCCAGCGCGCCGAACGGCTCGTCCATCATCACCGCGCGCGGCGCCCCGGCCAGGCCGCGCGCCAGCTGGACGCGCTGCCGCATCCCGCCGGACAGGCTCTTGGGCAGGTAATCGCCGAAGCCGGTGAGCCCGACCTCGACTATCCAGCGTTCGGCCTGGGCGCGGCGGGTGGCGCGCGGCTCGCCACGCAACCGCAGCGCCAGTTCGATGTTGGACCGCACGCTGCGCCACGGCAGCAATGCGTTGTCCTGGAACACCATCCCACGGTCACCCGAGGTCGTGGTCACCTCCACGCCATCGGCCAGCACCCGGCCCTCATCGGGTCGCAGCAGCCCGGCCAGGGCCCGCAGCACCGTCGACTTACCGCAGCCCGACGGCCCGGTGAGCACCAGGATCTCCTCGGGGCCTACCACCAGGCTCAGCCCGCCGATCACCGGAACATCGTTGTAGGACAACCGAACTCGATCCAGCTCTAGGCTCATCCCTACCGTCATCGTTGGTTCTCCTGCCCGCGCGGCAGCCAGCGGGTGACGCGTCGGCCGACCAGTTCGACGGCCGCAGACGTCACGAAACCCAGCACGCCGATGGTCAGAATCCCGACGAACACCTTCGGGTAGGCCAGCACGGTGTAGTCCTGCCAGGTGCGATAACCGACCCCGAGGCGGCCGGAGATCATCTCGGCGGAGATCACGCAGATCCACGCCACGCCCATGCCGACCGACAGTCCCCCGAACACCCCGGGCAGGATGCCCGGCAGCACGACCTGGCCGAGCACCTCCCGCCGGCCGCCGCCCAGGGTGCGTACCGAGTCCTCCCAGAGCGTGGGCAGTGCCCGCACCGCGTGCCGGGTGCTGACCATGATCGGGAAGTAGGCCGCCAGGAAGGTGATGAACACGATGCCGGCCTCGTCGGTCGGGAACAGCAGGATCGCCACCGGCACTATCGCGATGGCGGGAATGGGCCTGGCCAGCTCGGTGAGCGGCCCGAACACGTCGGCGAACAGCCGGGAGCGACCCAGCAGGACACCGGTCGCGACGCCGACGACGGCGGCCAGCCCGAAACCGGTGAGAATGCGCAGCAACGACTGCGCGAGGTCAAGCCAGTATTCGTACTTGCCCAGCCGGTGTGTCAGCGCCGTGGCGATGTCGGTCACGGTCGGCAGCGTGTCGAAGCGCAGCCACAGCCGCACCTTCGCGGTGGTCAGCAACTGCCAGAGCCCGATCGCGGCGGCCACCGACGCCAGCCGCAGCACGTGCGAACGCCACGGCGGGGCTCCGGGTCGGGACGGCGCGCGCAGTGCGGGCGCCGGTATGGTTTGGTCGATCACTTGGGCAGTCAAAGCGAACCTCCCAGTGCCTGTTGATAATCCACGGTGACGCTGCCCGGATGCGCAGCGAGGTAGCGTCGTGCCCCGGCGACGGTGCCGAAGGGGTGATAGTCCTGGCCGTCACGCACCCAGAACGCTTTGTCGGCGAACCAGCGGGTGCCCAACTCGGCGTCGGCTACGTAGGCCGCGCGCACTTTGGTGCCGTGCGCGACGGCATCCCGGACCGCATGGAGCAGGGCGGTCGGGTTCGCCGCCGGGCGGGTGGTGTCGGATCCGTCCAGCCACAGTTCGCCGCCGAGCGGTGGGTTGGCGGCAGCCGCCCGGGCGGCGTCGTAGTCGCGCCCGCGGGCACCGAACACGGCGCGCAGCGGCTCGTCCGCGACAAACCCGGCCACGTCGAGGTCGGCAAAGTCGCCGATCGACTTCAGGTACGGCACATCGCTTTTCAGTGCTTGCACCAGCGACGGCTTCGGCGTGGTGTCGAACGACGTCCCGCCCGGGCCGTTGTACAGGTACACCACCTCCTGCGGCAGCCCACTTGCTTCGGCGACGACGCGCGCCGCCTCCAGCGGCTTTTCGTTGAGGAAGTCGGTGGCGTCCAATTGCGCCTGCAGGAAGGCCGCGAGCACCTCGGGATGAGCGGCGGCATACGTGCGCCGCACCACTACGCCGTGCAAGGTAGGCACGTTCAGCTCGGCTCCGTCGTACAGCAGTTTGGCCTTACCCTGGTAAACCAACAGCCCGGGCCAGGCCACGAACTGTGAAAGTCCTTGGACTTGGCCGGATTCCAGCGCAGAGGCGCCGATCTGGGGCTGCTGGTTGAGCACCTCGACGCCGGCGGGTTTGATCCCGGCCTTGTCCAGCGCACGCACCAGCGTGCCGTGCCCGGCCGAGCCGATGCTGGCCGAGATCCTCTTACCGGCCAGATCGGTCAGCGCATTTGCCGACGAATTCGGGCCGACCACAACCATGTTCAGCGCGCCCTTGGGGTTGTAGCCGGTCACCGACACCATCTCGGTGCGGGCGCGCGGATTACCCTGCGTCTTGGAGCCATTGATCAACATGGGGTAATCCCCCATCGAGCCGATGTCGATCTTCTCGGCGAGCATCTGCGCGGTGATCGGGGCTCCGGTGTCGTAATCCTGCCACCGGACCGAGTATCTGGTGCCGGTGCGCGCGGTGATGTCGGCCAGGCGTCGTTCCAGATAGCCCTGAGCCCGCAACAGCGTGCCGGCGGTCACCGTGTTGATGGTCTTGGACTGATAGCCGATGACGACGTTGACCACACCGGAGGACTCCGACAGCGACTCCAGCGAGCAACCGGAGGCGATCACCGCGACCGCGAGCGCCACCGACACCAGCCGCGCAATGCGTCTTTTCATGAAAGGTCCTGTTGTACAGCTTGTCTCAGCGTAGGAGGTAGGGCATGTTGACCGTGACGGCGCCGGTCGGACAGCGGGCCGCACACGGGCCGCAGTACCAGCATTCGTCGACGTGCATGAATGCCTTGCCCGTCTCGGGGTTGATGGCCAGGGAATCCAGTGGACAGATCTCGACGCAGAGGGTGCAGCCGTCGATACACAACGACTCGTCGATGGTCACCGGCACGTCGGCCCGGTTGTTGACCAGCGTCATGACTCGCTCCTTACCGGCTCGGCTCTTATGAGACTGCCGCGCATCGTGATTCGGTCGCCCCGCATCCGGATGTACTCCAGGTCGACGGGCCTGCCGTCGTCGAGGCTGGTGAGCCGCTCCAGCATGAGCAGCGCCGCCCCGTCGGGCACCTGCAGGGCGGCCGCCGAATGTGGATCGGCGGGAATGGCTTCCAACGCCAGCGACGCCGAGCCCAGCCGGTGTCCGCTGACCTGCTCGATGAGCGCGAACAGGTCGTTTGTCTCCAGCGGGTGGTCCAGAATCTGGGTGCCGATGTCCGGGGTGAGGTAGGTCAGGTCGAGGCTGAGCGGCAGGTCGCCGAGGTAACGCAGCCTCTCGACGAACACGGCCTGTTCGCCGGGTTTCAGCTGCAGCCGGTTGGCCACGGCCGGCGGGGCGGCCACCGCCATGGCGGCGCGCACCTCGTTGCGCACCTCCCCCAGGTTTTTGAAGGTCTCTTTGAGGCCCAGCAGCGCGTCGAGTCCGTGGTCGTACTTGCGCTGCGCGACGTGGGTGCCGACTTTGGGTCCGCGGTCGATCAGGCCTTCGTTCTTCAGCACGCTGAGCGCTTCGCGAATCGTGTTGCGGGAGACGAAGAACTCGGCCGCCAGATCGTTTTCGGCGGGCAGCCCGTCGGGGTAGGCGCCGGCGTGGATCTGCTGGCGTAGTACGTCGGCGGCGCGGCGGGCCCGGTCGGCCCGGGGTCCCCGGATCGGAATGGGCGACTCAGCGATAGCCACGCCGTCACGCTAATCAGCTCGCCGGCATATCCGGGGCGGCCGATCGGCGCCGATTTCGGCAGTTCAACGTATTGCGCCAGGCACGATTCGGCTACGACCAGCTAAAACCCTCACCCGGCCGGGTATTGCGCCACCTGGCGCGGGCCGGTGCAGTTCCGATCCCGGTGAGCGCAATCTCGGGGCAGCACCCGGTTTGCGTAGCCCGTCAGCGCGGCCGGTTGCATGGTGATGGCGCCGATATAGCCGTCCGGGCGGACGAGGACGGCCGCGCCGTCACTGACGTCGTAGGCCTGGTGGATTTGCCGGTCGGCGTCGAGGATGTCGGCGCCGACCTGGTGGGAGTGCACGCATTGGTGGTCCAGGTGCGGCGCGTCGGGCCCGAATCGCAACAGCGTCCAGTGCGGGCCGGCGAAGAGTGTGAACAGCCGCACCGACCGTCCGTCGCCGTGCCGGCAGGGCGCGTCCGGCGCGCGGTCGCCGGCCGCCAGCGTGGCGCTGCAGCCGTCGTCGAGTGTCAGCGGGCCACCCCGGTAATTCAGGCCGAGCTGCCTGGTTTCGGTGCCGCGTTCCAGCGCGTCGTCACTGCCACGCAGCGTCTTGTCCAGCAGCTCGGTGCTGATGCCGAGCACCCGCGAGGCGATTGGCAGCCGCTCGGCTTGGTAGCTGTCCAGCAGTTCGTCGGAGGCGCCGGCCAAAACTGCCGCGAGCTTCCAGCCCAGGTTGTAGGCGTCTTGCACGCCGGTGTTGAGTCCCTGTCCCCCGGTGGGCGGGTGCACATGGGCAGCGTCGCCGGCCAGGAAGGTTCTCCCCTGCCGAAATCGTTGTGCCAGACGCGCATTCGCCCGCCAGGTGGTGGCCCAGGTCAGCTCGCGCAACCTGATGTCGGTTCGCCCGGACGCCGTGTCGACGACGGCCTGCAGCGCGGGCAGGGTGGGCTGCAGCCCGGGAGCGGTGGTATTCACCACAAAAGCGTCGCCGCCTCCGGCGAGCGGCGTGAAGCCGAAGAAGCAGTGGCCGTCCAGCATCCAGCCGTGTCCGTAGTCGTGGTCCAGACCCTCGACGCGCACGTCGGCGAGCACCATTTGAACGTCGTCGTCGGTCGTACCCAGGAACTGGATCTCGAGTTGGCGGCGGACCGTGCTGCGCCCGCCGTCGGCGCCGATCAGGTAGGCGGCCCGCAGGGTTTCGCCGCTGTCCAGGCGAGCGGCGACCGCGTCGTCGTCCTGCGTGACCCCGATCACCTCGGCGTCGAGCTGGACGTGGACGCCGTGCTCCGAGAGCCGCGCCCGCAGAATCTCCTCGGTCCGCCACTGCGGCACGAAGCAGAGGTTCGGATACGGCACGTCGGCCTGCGGCGGCTCAGGCCTGGCCATCTGCTGCTCCCACACCACCGCGTCGCCGTCGTAGATCCGCATGACCGGTGCACCCATGCCGGCGGCGAAGATCCGGTCCAGGACACCCAGGTCCTCGAAGACCTCCAGCGTGCGTGGCTGCAGTCCGTCGGCGCGGGAGCCGATCGCGAATCGCTCTGCCTTGTCGACGACGCGCACGTCGATTCCCCGACGGGCCAGCTCGATGGCCAGCGTGAGGCCGGTCGGCCCGGCTCCGGTGATCAAGACCTGCGTGTCCATGGGTGCTCCTTCCGAATGAATTATGATTCAGTGAATTTAGATTCAGTGTGAGGTGGTGCTAGCTTTCCTGTCAAGGAGGTGACGGTTGAAACGCGTGGAACAGGCCGCCGGCACCGAAGCCGCCCTCAAGGACGCCGCCCGGCTCGTGTTCGCCCGAAAGGGCTATCTGAACACCAAGATCACCGACATCACCGCCGAGGCGGGGCGTGCCGCGGGATCGTTCTACAACCACTTCACCAGCAAGGAAGAGCTGCTCAAGGGACTGCTGGCGGACATGCTCGCCGAAAGCGACCGCGATGCTCTGGACGCCGAACACAACGGGGACTTCACCGACCGCGCCGCGGTGCGCTGGCACGTCGCGGCGTACTGGCGCTTCTACACCCGGCACGCCGTGGAGCTGACCGCGCTACGTCAGGCGGCGCTGGTCAACGCCGAGTTCGGTGCCCAGATACAGGAGTTGACGAACCGGGACATCAGCCATATTCGCGATCACCTGGACCCCGTTATCGCGGCCGGTCGCACGCTGCCGGGGCAGCCGGACGTGGTGCTGGCGATGTTCGCCGGGCTGCTGGACGGATTCGGATCGCACTGGCAGATGTCGGGTGGCCGGCTCGGCGAGCGTCACGTCGGCGAAGACGAGGCGATCGATGCGTTGACCGACTTCGTCTACCGCGCCCTCAACGGACAGCCGGGGTAGCCCGAGCACCCTAGCGTTTGCCCCAGTTCCACCGCGGTGTCGTCAGCAGGCCCTGTCCCGTGATGCGTGTCTCGCCCCACTCCTTGTACAGCTCGATTTCGACCGCGGCGTCGTCGCCCGTCGTCTCCGCCACCGGCACGGTGCCGAGAAAGTCCAACAGCAGCCGGGAGTGGGTGACCACCACAACCTGGGTTTGCGCTGCCGCGGTACGGATCAACGATGCGAGCGGACCGACCAAGCTGGGGTGCAGTGAGGTTTCCGGTTCGTTGAGCACCATCAGCGACGGCGCCTGCGGGCTCAACAGCGCCGCGGCCCACAGCAGGAACCGCAGCGTCCCGTCCGACAACTCGGCCGCCCGCAACGCACGCAGCATTCCGCGCTGCCGGAGTTGAAGGTCGAAGAGCCCTTCGTGGACGCCGACGGAGATCGTGGCACCGTCGAATGCGTCGGCCACGATGCGGCTCAAGTCGTCGAAGCCCGCCTCGATGACTGTCTGAATCGCGGCGGCCAGGTCGCTGCCGTCGTCGCACAGCACCGGGGTGCGCGTGCCCACCTGCGGGTGCCGCGCGGGGGCGCCGGCGTCGATCCGGAATCCGTCGTAGAACCGCCAGCCGCGCAGCCGCTCCCGTACCGCCGCCAGTTCGGGCAGCGCGTGCGGGTGGGCATACTCGGCCAAAACGCTGCGGTAAGCCGGCAGTGCGCGACTCAGCTCTTCGAAACCACTCGAGCCGCTTACCTCGGCGAAATCCCGTACCCGGCGCACCAGCGTCGTCCCGGTGCGCAGCACCGGGCCGGCGAACAACACTTCCCGCTTGATCTCCGGATCGCGGGCGAAGGCCGAATCGGGCCCGGCGAACTGCGGGATGCCGAGGTCCACCAGATAACCGAAATCGTCTGCGGCGAAGCCCATTTCGAGTGACACCGGCCGATTGCGCACGGTGCCTTCGGTCTTTCCGGTGCGACGCGCCGCGCCGGGCTGCTCCGGCCCCGCCCACAGCACCGACTGCAGCCCGCCCTCGCGGGCCAGCGAGCCGACCACCTCGCCGCGTCCGCAGTCGGCCAGCAGCCGCAGCGCGCGGTACAGCGACGACTTCCCCGCACCGTTGGCCCCGGTGACGATGGACAGCCGGCCCAGCGGCACTATCACCTCGCGCAGCGAGCGGTATCCCCGGATCGCCACCGTCTGCAACACGGGGCCGACTCTACGGTGCCGAGCAGACGCAAAAGCACCTGAAACAGGCCGGATTAGGGTGCTTTTGCGTCTGCTCGCGCTACGACGGTGTCGCCGTTCAAGGCCGAGGCATCGGCGGGAATCTCGAATTTCGACACCGCATCACCCACCGCGGCCATCGCCGCATTCCGTTGCGCCTCTAACCGTTTCAGCGCGCTCTGGGTGAACACCGAGAGCCCGAGTTCGTGGTTGTAACCGTGGATCTCTTTGACGTCGAGCTGGGCCAGGAAGTAAATGATCTCCTTGGACACCACCTGCCCGGGCACCAGCACCGGGAAGCCGGGCGGGTAGGGCACCACAAAGGTGGTGGACACCAGCGTCTTTCCCTCGGCGATCCGTCGCCCGGCCGTGCCGATCAGCACGTATTCGCGGTCCGACTCCTCGTACCCGGCGTAGAAGGCCGACCGCGTGTCGCCGTATTTGCTGTTGTCGTCGGGCCGGAACGCGATGTCGAACCGGCTGAAGTCGGGCAGGTGCGGCAGATCCTGGGTGATCTCCTCGACGCGTCGCTGGTGCAGCGCCCAGTCGGCGGTGCTGGCCGCAGCCTTCTCCTTGTCGAAGTCGTAGGCCACCCGGCGCAGCACGTCGAGCAGATGATGCACGCTCGACCAGGTAACGCCGATGGTGAAGATCAACAGCACGCTGTTGATCGACGTCTTGTTGATCTGGATGCCGAACCGGTCCATCAGGATCTTCTCGCGGAAGTCGTAACCGTTCATCCCGGTCTTGCCGACGAACAGGGTGACCCGCGTCGCGTCGAGCACGAACTGGTCGGACCGCCAGGCCTCGTTCCACTCGGCGATGGCACCCTGGCGGACCAGACGATAGGAGCTGACCGACGACGCCCGGAACTCGTCGGGCACCAGGTCGGACTCATCGAGGATGCGGAACCACTTGCCGATCAGTCGGTCCTTGCGGACCCGGTGCCGGAACACCAGCGCCATGTTGTAGACGTTGCGGACCAGCTCGAAGCCTTCGATGTCGACCTGCCGGCGCGCCAGGTCCAGCGACGCGAGCAGCTGCTGGTT